>NZ_JBSWYH010000001.1:0-415094 GCF_056161025.1 Roseibium sp. AWQ4_254 | reverse complement strand
CTCATCACGCGCCTTTAAGTGTCCATTTGCATAAGTGGACACTTAAGGCGCAAAATCGAAAAGCGGGAGGTGGGGTTCAGCGGACGCTCACTCTGAGGGATGGTTGGTATGCGTTCGGATTGACAATTGTGTCACGAATTCTTGTTCATCCTTATCGTCAGGCGCCAACGGCTTCAACAGAGTGGGAGTAATTCAAATCGAAAAGAGTTGAGCTATTAAAGCCATGTCAGCGCGTCAACTGAAGCCCGAACCCTGCCAGAAGCCGTTGCAGACCGGCATCGCTCGGCTTTGAGGTGAACACCGCCTCATCCGGCAAACCATGCCCCGTGGGAGCGGTCTTGCCCGCCAGAACACGCACCAGCTGCCGGGCAATGGCCTCAGCCGGGTCCAGCCAGTCAACCGGCCAGGGGGCTATCTTGCGGAACCGGTTGGCCAGAAACGGGTAATGGGTGCAGGCCAGCACCACGATGTCGGTCCGCCGGCTGTCCTGCTCCAGAAAACAGTCTGCGACTTCAGCGTGAAGCTCTGCATCCGGGACGGTGTTGCCGCGCAAATGCTGTTCCGCCAGTTCCGCAAGACGGTCCGAGCCCACCAGCCGCACGTGGCATTGGCCCGCAAAACTCTCAATCAGGGTCCGCGTATAGGCCCGGCGCACGGTGCCCGGTGTCGCCAGAACGGAAATCAGCCCGGAGGAGGTGCGCTCCGCCGCCGGTTTGATTGCCGGAACGGTGCCCACAAAAGGCGTTTCGGGATGGGCCGCGCGCAGCGCCTCCCCCGCCAGGGTGAAGGCTGTGTTGCAGGCGATCACCACCGCTTTGGGCCGGTGGATCGCGATAAGGTCAGAAAAAAGCGCCAGCAAGCGGGCTTTCAAGTCTGCTTCCGGCCAGCGGCCAATCGGGAACGCGGCATCATCAGCCACATAAAGCAGGCGCTCATAGGGCAAAAGATAGCGGGCTTCGCGCAGAACCGTCAGGCCGCCAAGGCCGGAATCAAAAATCAGAACCGGCGCCTGCCTGTCCACCACCGGCCCTACTCCCCGCTGCCGTCCGGGCCACCTGCCCCGCCCCGGTCCTTGCGCGGCCGGGTCTCGCGCTTTTCCAGCGAGGCGATCACACCGCGCAGCGCGCGCACTTCCTGCTCCGTCAGCTCCGCCTTCTGGAAGATATTGCGCAAGGTGCGCACCATATGCGGGCGGCGTTCCGGCGGACGGAAAAAGGTCGCGTTGTCCAGCGCCCCTTCCAGATGCTCGAAAAAGCGCACCACATCTTCCTTTTTCGCCGGAGGATGCTCGTCTTCCGACAACAGGAACGGCAGCGCGCCGGAGGTGGCCGTCTTTCGCCATTCATAGGCGCAGACCAGCACGGCCTGGGCAATGTTCAACGAGGCGAAATCCGGGTCGACCGGAAGGGTGACAATCTCGTCTGCCAGCGCGATTTCCTCATTGTTGAGCCCCCAGCGCTCCCGCCCGAACAGATAGCCACTCGCATGGCCTTTCCGGCCGAGGTCCACAACCTTTTCAGCCGCCTCATCGGGACCGCGCACCGGCTTGGGCACTTCCCGGGAGCGCGCGGTGGTCGCATAGACAAATTGCAGATCGGCGATGGCTGCCTCGACGCTGTCAAAGACCTGCACCTTGTCGATCACATGGTCCGCCCGGCTGGCCGCGGCCCGTGCCTTGTCGCTCGGCCAGCCGTCCCGCGGATTGACGATCCTGAGATCCACCAGCCCGAAATTGGCCATGGCCCGCGCGGCCGTGCCGATATTCTCCCCCAGTTGGGGCTCGCACAGGATCACCGCAGGCGGCCGGACCGTCACGGCCCTGGCTTCGTCTCTGATAAATGCATTCTTGCTCATAACGCGGGGTTTAGAGCATTTTGAGCGCCAGGAAAACGGTTGAGACCGGTTTTCACCCGGCGCTCCTTCTATCTCCCTGGAGAGATCCACACCGCCGTATTTGTGATCCCTGCGCATGAAAGGAACCCAGCCCCGCTCACGGGCTCGCAAAAAGGCTGCGAAGTGCTCGGTCCCGGATCTCCGCTTTGCTGCGTCCGGGACGGCAACAGACCCCAAAGGCCGATACAGATCCGCAAACGGACTGCCTGACCTGAGCTGGTAAATGGAAACGGCAAACCATAAAAGCCTGCTGATGCTCAAGAATTTGCCGGTCCCGCCTGTTGCGGGACCGGCTTTTTCGGGAAGGCGAATGCGTCAGACTTTTGCGGGCAGACCGGTCAAGTAGCCGACGGCCGCCCCGAGCTTGCCATGGTTGTCAGCGTAGTTCTGCTCGATGAACGGCTCAAGCAGCTCATGGACCTTGGCATGCAGGCCGCCCGTGACCTTGCCGGTCGCCTTGTCCTTCTTCAGTTCCCAGTCGCCCGGATGCTGGAAGTTGCTCATGATGTAGGTGAACCCGTTCACCTTGTCGACGGCGTGAAGGCCGGTGGATTCCGCACCGGCCGGGGTCGACAGGATCCGGGTCAGCTCCTGTGTGTCGACATTATAGGCCCACAGGAAATTGTTCACATGCATGCCGCTGTCTTCACCGATGAACAAGGTGCGCATGTCCTCGTTGAACTTGATATTGTCCGGGTTGGCCACAAGATCGGGATCAGCGTAGTTGCCAAGCTCATCCTGCCGAGCCAGATCCTTGCCGACGACCACCGCATAAGTGTGAACCGGCACCCATTCGCTGTTGATCGCAGCGCCCTGGTCGTCGACCTGACCGCCCTCCAGCTTGTGCCCATAGACGATCCCCGCCGCAGGCCCTTCAACGCGCACGCCCCCGGAGCCGTCCTTCATCGCGCCCTTGATGTAGCTCATGGCTGAATAGGCGATCTTGTCCCTGGCGTTGACCGTGGTGCCTTCCATCTTGGTGAAGCCCAGGCTGCCGCCCTTGACGGCCGCATAGCGGTGGGTTTCCAGAAAGGCAGCCGCCTTGTCCTGCCCGTCCACGAATTTGACCCACTGGGTCTTGCCGCTGAACGGAATGCGGGAGTAGCTGCCGTCTCCCGGGTCTTCGGTTTTGACATCGACAATGTCGGCGGCGGTCAGTGTGTCGGCCAGGGCCTTGATCTCATCACTGGTCGCATGGCCCAGATTGATCCAGGTGAGATCCGCCGTACCGCCATTTTCCGCCGTCAGCTGGTTCCACTTGGCCACATAAAGCGTGCCCGCATCAAGTTTGCGCGGTTCATCGGCAACAAACATGAACAAGCCGCCATTGGTGGCGTCATCACCCATGAGCGCAGTGCGCTCGTCCGGCATCACCTGAACCAGCTCATGGGAAATACGTCCCATGCAATAATGCTTGGCAATGGTGCCGGTTCCATCCGGATGCACTGTGACTTCCGGCATATGTCCATAGTGATAGGGATTGGCCTTGTCCGCATCGCCATAAAGGTTCTTGCTATAGGCTTGGAAGGTCTTGTCAGTCTTGGCCTTGGTCGCGTCAGGCTCGTACTCCTCGCTCGACAGATGAGTGTTCCAGGGGGTGATGCTGGCGCCGCATGTGGTCCAAAGACCGTTGATCGGGCTGCTGTCCACCGGAAAATATTTGACGAGTTTCAGATGGCCGGTCTGCGGGTCCTGGTCCAGGGTCAGGACAGCCATGGGCGCCGGAAGCGTTTTGTAGGTGTTCTCGCCCGCAGCGTTTTCGCTCATATATTCAAACTGAACAACGTGGAAAACCGGATTGCCGGACACCCCGTCCACATTGGCATTTTCCAGCGTCAGGAGACTGCTGCCATCCGGGCAATCGGAGAAGAATTGCGGCTTTACGTCCCCTTCGGCCGAGGCGTCCAGGATCGGCTTGTTGTTGATGTCATAATAGCCGCCGGCGATGACCGTGCCACCCTTGCCGTCCGGCACGCTCTGGCCGGTCACGAAAAAGGGCTGATAGCCAAGGTCGAAGCGCTTGGTGCTGCCGTCGGTAAACGTGACATCCATTGCCGATTTGACCAGCGTTTTCGCCATCTCGTCCGGCGCTTCCATAGACGGCGCGTCCATGCCGACAAACCGGGCGGACTTCAAGCTTGCTGAAACCGCATCCTGTGCGCCGAAGATGGACCCGATGGTACCGGCCGCAAGCGGCAGAACAGGCAGGCTTGCAGCCAATTTGAGCGCGTCCCGCCGGGACAAATCAATCTTGCCTTTCATCATATTGCTCCAATGATGATGGGTTGAGATAGAAAGCTGTGTGTCTGTCGATGGGAACGAAGGCAGGTGTTGTCTTGTTTGCGGCGATGGGACCACCGGTTTATGACGCGAGGGTGTCGATTAAATTTAATTAATACTTTGAACAGAAGCTTAGTTTTTGTAGCCGCCAAATAATTTTTGCTTTTCCAAAAAACTATTTCCAAAAAAGGCTAGACCAAAGAAGAATCTTACTTAAAGGCCCGGACCCAAAGGACTTTAAGGCGGTGATCAAGGCCATGACCACATCGGATTTGCCGCTCCAAAGCCGCAAAATGCCCTCAGGCTGCAGGGTGAAAAGGGCAGATTTTTAAGCTTCGCGCCCAAGGCCAGGCTGAACAATAATTAATGTCATCGGCCGTCTCCGCCGCCCTCCCGGCCCGCAATCCGCACATATTCAACCCTGCCAAGAGGGGATGACACAGGAGGCCTTTTGCTCGAGAGTGACCCCAAATTGCCCTTCGAAAGCCCCTAGCCCATGCCCATGCCACAAACCTATTTTCTCGCCTCTCGGGACTTCGACGCCTTTATTCAGGATGTGCGCGACACCTGCATGTTGCAGACCCACCATCAGGCTTATCACACGCTCCGGGCGGTTCTGCACACGTTCCGGGCCCATCTCACCGTCAAAGACGCCCTGCGCTTCGCCAATATCCTGCCCGCCGTCACCCGGGCAATTTTCGTTGAGGACTGGAGCCCGCAGGACCCACCGCTTCCTTTTCCGGAGCGGGCTGAGCTGATCCGGGAGGTCAAGTCTGTGCGCAAGGATCACAATCTCGCGCCTGACACGGCAATTGGGGATGTGGCCGCAGCGCTCAGGCGGTCCTCGATGGATGAAAAAGACCTAGACCGGGTCCTGGCGGCATTGCCGGAAGCAGCCCGGGCGTTCTGGGCAGGGCCGGCTGCCCAAACAGCTCCATAAGAGGCCTGCCCGCCTGACAGCTTTGCCAAACCGCGACAGTCCACAGCCGGTCCCCTTGTGCAACCCGATAGACGTGCAACCCGATAGACTTTTCACACCCGTTTGCTAGAACGGGCCAGCATCAGCCGTCTTTGTCTTTTGAAGGGCTGGCAATTGATTGCGTACAATTGTATACGCCTGTCGGACCCCGTCCGGAACGGCCCCGCCCGTTTCCGCAGACGGCTATTCAAACTCTGGACCAAATGTCGAACACCGGGAACTGTGAGAACCATGGCCGATATCATCTACACCAAGGTCGACGAAGCGCCTGAACTGGCAAGCGCCTCGTTCCTGCCCATCATCCGCGCCTTCACAAAGGCTTCGGGACTGAGCATCGGCACCCGGGACATTTCCCTTGCAGCCCGCATTCTGGCTGCCTTTCCCGAGCACCTGAGCGATGCACAGAAACAGTCCGACGATCTGGCCGAACTCGGCAAACTGGTCAAAGAGCCCAGCGCCAATGTGATCAAGCTGCCGAACATTTCCGCCTCCCAGCCCCAGCTGAATGCCGCCATCAAGGAGCTTCAGGGTCAGGGTTACAAGCTGCCCGACTATCCGGCTGATGCCGCAACAGACGAAGACAAGGCCGTCAAGGCCAGGTATGACGCCATCAAGGGCTCGGCCGTGAACCCGGTTCTGCGTGAAGGCAATTCCGACCGCCGCGCCCCGAAGGCAGTCAAGGAATATGCCAAGAAGAACCCGCACCGGATGGGCGAATGGCTGCCCTCGTCCAAGACCCATGTTGCCACCATGGGCGCGGATGACTTCCGCTCCAACGAAAAGTCCGTCACCATCTCAGCCGCCTCCGCCGGCACGGCCCGGATCGAATTTGTGGGCCAAAACGGCGATGTGACCGCCCTGAAAGGCGACTGGCCGCTTGAGGAAGGCGACGTCATCGACGGCACCTTCATGAGCGTCAAGGCTCTGAAAACCTTCCTGGAAAAGGAAATTCAGGACGCCAAGGACCAGGGCATCCTGTTCTCCCTGCACATGAAGGCGACGATGATGAAGGTCTCTGACCCGATCATCTTCGGCCATTGTGTCGAGGCCTTCCTGAAGGACGTGTTTGCCAAACATGCCGCCACCTTTGCCGACCTTGGCGTCAACCCGGATCTTGGAATTGGCGATCTGGAGGCCAAGGTAGCCAGCCTTCCTGCAGACAAACGCGCGGAGGTCGAAGCCGACCTGAAAGCGGCTCTGGACACCGGCCCGGCCATGTACATGGTCAACTCCGACAAGGGCATCACCAACCTGCATGTCTCTTCCGATGTGATCATCGATGCGTCCATGCCCGCGCTGATCCGCGCAGGCGGCAAAGGCTGGGGGCCGGACGGGAAGGAAGGCGATGCCAAATGCGTCATTCCGGACAGCTCCTATGCGGGCGTCTATTCCGCCGTTATTGATTTCTGCCGGGAAAACGGCGCCCTCGATCCGGCCAAAATGGGCACCGTGCCCAATGTGGGCCTGATGGCCCAGAAGGCCGAGGAATACGGCTCCCACCCTCAGACCTTCAAGGCACCGGCCAACGGCACCATCCGCGTGGTCGATGCGGCCGGCACGCCCCTGATTGAGCATACGGTGGAAGCTGGCGACATCTGGCGCGCCTGCCGCACCAAGGATGCCCCGATCCGGGACTGGGTGAAACTTGGCGTCACCCGCGCCCGCCTGTCCGGCATGCCGGGTGTCTTCTGGCTCGACAAGACCCGCGCCCATGATGCGGAGCTGATCAAAAAGGTAGAGGCCTATCTGCCGGAGCACGACACGACCGGCCTAGACCTGAAGATCATGGCCCCCGCGGAAGCCGCCGCGTATTCCACGGCGCGCATTGCCAAGGGCGAGGATACGATCTCCATCACCGGCAACGTGCTGCGCGACTACCTGACCGATCTCTATCCGATCCTGGAAGTCGGCACCTCTGCCAAGATGCTGTCCATCGTGCCGCTGATGAATGGCGGCGGCCTGTTTGAAACCGGTGCGGGCGGCTCCGCCCCCAAACATGTGCAGCAGCTGCAGGAAGAAAACTACCTGCGCTGGGATTCGCTTGGCGAGTTCTGTGCCCTTGGCGCCTCGCTCGAACATTTGTCCAATGTCACCGGCAATGCCAAGGCCCAGCTTCTGGCCGAGGCCCTCGACACAGCCATTGAGCAGCTGCTCGACAATGATAAGTCCCCGGCCCGCCGGGTTGGCGGCCTCGACAACCGCGGCAGCCATTTCTACATCGCCCTTTACTGGTCCAAGGCCCTGGCCGCCCAGGACACGGATGGGGAGCTGAAAGCGCATTTCTCGCCAATTGCCGACGCGCTCTCCGCCAATGAAGACAAGATCGTTGGTGAACTGAACGGGGTTCAGGGCAGCCCGGCCGACACCGGCGGATATTACCATGCGCCTCAGGCCAAGGTTGACGCGGTGATGCGCCCCAGCGCAACGCTGAACGGCATCATTGACTGACCCAAAGGAACATCAGCAAGACAGAAAGGGCGGCTCTGGCCGCCCTTTTTTCAAAAGGCGCGTCGAAGCGGAGCTTCCTGTGCGGCCTGAAAGCAAGGACATCGCAGCCCTCCAGTGTTTGAGAGCCAAATGCGGTTCACCGGATTTGCCTTTTGCGGCCTGAAATCCCACATTTGACCGCAAGAGACAAAGGGGGTGAAACCGGAAGACCGCGGCTCGCCCGTCGCAGGAAAGATGCGATACGCTCAAAGTGATTCAACCAGACTTCAGGGACTGTTTCCGTGACCACCGAAAAGCGCAACTATGCCAGAACCGTCACCAACGGCGCCAAGGAGGAATTTACGATCCGGACCCCGGCGGACGATCCGCGTGATCTCAACTGGTGGGCCGATACCTGCCTGATGTTTCAGGCCTTGAGCGACGGTGACATGTCGACCCTTCAGTCCGGTGTCAAACTGATTGACGAGGACGATATCCCGGTCATCGTGACAGAAACGGACAGCGTTACGGATGAGCTTTACACCCGCCTGTCCTTTCTGGGCTACATGCAGCTTGACCCGGACGCGCTTCCCGAGGAAGTGGCCGAGCTCCTGCACTCTCATACGGTGACGGAGTACGGGCAGAAACATCTGCCAGACTTTTTCGGTGCCCAGCTGTCACTGGAAGAGCAACTGGACGGAAATCTGGCCGCCCTTCGCACCTTCATGGAAGCCTATGCTCCCATGTGGGACTATCAGGACACCCTGCCCCTTGACCATCTGCTGGCGCTTCGCCATTTTTTCTCCCATCCAAAACACGCTCTCAAAAATGACTTGGAGGGCGACACCTCAAAGATCTTCGAGCTGTTTAAGGACCTCGGTCTTGTAAACGAAGTGGAAGACAAAAATCTGGTGGCCCCCAGCCTGTTCGGCGCCACCACCATTCCATTCCTGCTGGACATCCTGATCCACGCAAAAGGCGGCGACCGGCTGCATTGATGCCCCGCGAGTGCTGCACGTCCTCCAAAAAGGCCCCAGAATGAAAACCGCCATCAGCGCCATATTGTTCGACAAGGACGGCACGTTGCTCGACTTTGACGAAGCCTGGATCCCGGCCTATGACACGGCCTCCCTGTTTGCCGCCAAGGGGGATGCGGCCCTGGCCGAGCGTTTTTTGGCGGCGACCGGCCTGAACCGGGCCAGCGGCACCTGTGCGGCCGGATCGCTGCTGGCGGCCGGAAATTCGGCCGAAATCGCCGCCGCCTGGATCGCCCTTGGCGCCGCGTTTCCCTCTGACAGTCTGGCGGCAGAGCTCGACCGCATCTTCAGCGAACGCATGACCGGCGCCCCGGCCCTGCCCGGTCTTGCCGGCGCCCTGGATGTTCTGAAAGACAGGGGCTTGCGGCTAGGTGTCGCCTCAAGTGACAGCGAAACGGCCATCCGCAAGTTCCTGACCGGAAGCGGCCTGATGTCCCGGTTCGAGTTCCTGTGCGGCTATGACAGCGGCCATGGCCCCAAGCCTCAACCCGGCATGGTGCATGCCTTTGCGAAGGCCACCGGCCTGCCCCCGGCCAGAATTGCAGTCATCGGCGACAACACCCATGACCTGCACATGGCCAGATCCGCCGGGGCCGGACTGGCGCTTGGTGTGCTCACCGGCACGGGCAGTCATGCAGACCTGGCACCGCTGGCCGATGCGGTGCTGACCAGTGCCGCAGACCTGCCCATTTTTTTGACATGACCACCAGACAGGTGCAACCGGCTTGCCCGGACAGCGCTGGTCTTGCGCATTCGTCTTTTATTGTATACAAGCGCACACAATAAAATTCCGCTACAAATCGGTGTCATAGTCCCGGGCACATCCCGGTCTGCGGACCGGTTCACCGTTCCAGTCCCCAAATCCCGCGAGGCAGTTCCCCAATGGCAAAGATCAAAGTTGATAATCCGGTTGTCGAGCTCGACGGCGACGAGATGACCCGCATCATCTGGGCCTTTATCAAGGACAAGCTGATCCACCCCTATCTAGACGTGGATCTGCTCTATTTTGACCTGTCGATTCAGAAGCGCGACGAGACCGACGATCAGATCACGGTCGACGCGGCGGAGGCGATCAAAGAACACGGGGTCGGCATCAAATGCGCCACCATCACCCCGGACGAAGCCCGCGTGGAAGAATTCGGCCTGAAGCGCATGTACCGATCGCCAAATGGCACGATCCGCAACATTCTGGGCGGGGTGATCTTCCGCGAGCCGATCATCATGCAGAACGTGCCGCGTCTGGTGCCGGGCTGGACCCAGCCGATCATTGTTGGCCGTCACGCCTTTGGCGACCAGTACCGGGCCACGGACTTCACTTTCCCCGGCAAGGGCAAGCTGACCATCAAATTTGTCGGCGAAGACGGCACGGAAATCGAGCGCGACGTCTTTGACGCCCCTTCCGCCGGTGTGGCCATGGCCATGTACAATCTGGACGATTCGATCCGCGACTTTGCCCGCGCGTCCATGAACTACGCCCTGCAGCGCAAGGTGCCCTGCTATCTCTCCACCAAAAACACGATCCTGAAAGCCTATGATGGCCGCTTCAAGGACCTGTTCCAGGAGACCTATGAGGCCGAATTCAAGGAAAAATTCGCCGATGCGGGCATCTGGTACGAGCACCGGCTGATCGACGATATGGTCGCCTCGGCCCTCAAATGGTCCGGCGGCTATGTCTGGGCCTGCAAGAACTATGACGGCGACGTCCAGTCCGACACGGTGGCGCAGGGCTTCGGTTCTCTCGGCCTGATGACGTCGGTTCTGATGACCCCGGATGGCAGAACGGTCGAAGCCGAGGCCGCCCATGGCACGGTGACCCGCCACTTCCGCCAGCACGAAAAGGGCGAAAGCACCTCCACCAACTCCATCGCCTCGATCTTCGCCTGGACGCGGGGCCTTGCCCACCGGGCCAAGCTTGACGGCAATGACAAGCTGGCACGCTTTGCCAAGACCCTGGAAACCGTATGCATCAACACGGTGGAAGCTGGCTATATGACCAAGGATCTGGCCCTTCTGGTCGGCCCCGAGCAGGCCTGGCTGACCACCACCGGCTTCCTGGACAAGATCGACGAGAACCTGTCCAAGGCCATGGCGGGCCGCTGAGACCAGCCGCTCGACAAAAGTTGCGGGACACCCGTTCCAAGACGGACGTCCCGCCTCTTTCGACCTGTCGCCCCTTGGGCAGAAAGCCGATTGTCCCCTGCTTCCGTCCGCTGTAGCATTCGGGCATTGTGAGGGAGACAACCACGGTGCTGTCCATCAAGCAGTTGCGCACAGCACTGATCGGCCCGCTCGATCTTGACCTTCGCGAAGGCACCTGTACTGCCATTCACGGCCCGTCCGGTGCGGGCAAATCCCTATTCTTGCGCGCCATTGCTGATCTTGACGACAATTCCGGCGCCATCTACCTGAACGGCCTCCCCAGATCCACGTTCTCTGCGCCCGGCTGGCGGCGCAAGGTCGCCTATGTGCCAGCCGAAAGCGGCTGGTGGGCGGACCGGGTCGCAGACCACTTTGCCGGGCAGGACGGTCTAGCCCCGTTGCTGGACGCCGTCGGGCTGAAAAAGGCCCTGTCCTGGCAGGTCAGCCGCCTGTCCACCGGAGAAAGGCAACGCCTTGCCCTGATCCGGGCCCTTCAGCTTCAGCCAAGTGTGCTTTTGTTGGATGAACCTACCTCGGCTCTGGACCCGCCAACCACCACCAAGGTGGAAGCGCTGTTGCGGGCGCAGATGGAGGCCCAATGCACGATCCTTATCGTCACCCATGACCCGGATCAGCCCGCCCGCCTGGGGGCCCGGCAGATGCGCATGCGCTCAGGCCGTCTGGAGCCATCTGCGCCTGGAGAGGCTGCGGCATGACCAGCTATGTAACACTCTCCTATTGGGATCTCGCGGCAGCGTCGGTCTTTTTGCTTGTAAATGCCGGTCTATCTCTTGCCCTCAGCCTCGGGCTCACCAGAACGCTGGTTGTTTCGGCACTGCGCATGACCGTTCAGCTGCTGCTTGTGGGACTTGTTCTGAAGGCGATCTTCTTCACCGCCTCCTTCTGGTGGACCCTGCTGGCCGCCGCCGTAATGGGCGCGTTCGCGGCCCGGGAAATCTGGGCCCGGCAGGACCGGCGCCTGTCCGGCCTGTGGGGCCCCGCCTTTGGCAGCGGGGCCTTGCTTCTGGCCGGAATTCTGGTCGCCGCCTATGCGCTGGCCGGACAGATCCGCCCTGATCCGGTCTGGCTGCCGCAATATTCGCTGCCCCTGTTCGGCATGATCCTGGGCAGCACCATGACCGGCATCAGCCTTGGCCTCGACACTTTGCACACGGCTCTTTTCAAGGGAAAGATGGAAGTGGAAGCGCAGCTTCTGCTGGGCAGGACCCGCTGGGAAGCCACCCGGCCCTGCCTGCGCGCTGCGCTGCGCTCAGGCTTCACACCGATCATCAATGCCATGGCCGCAACCGGCGCTGTCTCGCTGCCCGGCATGATGACCGGCCAGATCCTGTCCGGCATTGATCCCCAGGAAGCCGTCAAATACCAGCTGATGATCATGTTTCTGCTTGGCGGAGCCACCGGCCTGGGCGTTCTGACAGCAACCTTTGCAAGCCTGTGGCGGCTGACCGATGCGCGGCACAGGCTCCGGCTGGACCGGCTGACGGGAGGCCTCTCATGATCACTCTTTATGGTTCTGATTATTCCGTTTACCTGCGCTCTGCCCGGCTTGCTCTGGAAGAAAAAGGCGCAGCCTATGAGCTCGTTCCGGTTGATGTCTTCGCGCCGGACGGCCCGCCGGAGAGCTTTTTAAAGCTGAACCCGTTTGGCAAGGTCCCGGTCTTCAGCCACGCAGACCTGACCCTTTACGAGACCAGCGCCATTCTGCGCTATGTGGATGAAGCCCTGGACGGCCCGCCGTTACAGCCTGAAGAGCCCCGCCAGCGGGCGAGGATGAACCAGATCCTCTCCCTTCTTGATTCCGAGGCCTACCCGATCCTTGTCTGGGAAATCTATGTAGAGCGGATGGTGAAGACCCGCGGCGGGCACGCGGCCGATGAGGTCAGGATCTCCTCTGCCATCGGCCGGGCCCGGGTGATTGTCAGCGCCCTGGAAAGCTTGTGCAGCCAAGGCCCCTTTCTGCTGGGCAGCCACCTCACCCTTGCCGATTGCCATGCCGCCCCGATGCTGCATCTGTTTGACCAGGCCGAAGAAGGCCAAGTGCTCTTGAAGAGCGCTCCCAAACTGTCCGGCTGGCTGGACCGGATTCGTCAGCAAAAGAGTTTTGAGGTCACGACACCCGGGAGCGATTAATTATTATTATCAGATTCTTATTTACCTTTTTTTATTTTATAAATAAGCACGAAAACTGCAAGAGGACAGACGCCTCGTTCAGGGGACCCAGCGAGCCTCAAGCCGCTTTTCCCAATCTCGCGTGATAAAAGCGTCAGGTGCCTTCCCTCAAGAGGCTGGCGTCTTGCCCGGAGCCGGCTCATCGGGGAAGGACAGTTCCGGCTCGTCCCTGTCTTCCTCGACAGACGCATAGACCCCGGCCTGTTGCAGTTCTTCTTCCGCCAGCTCCCCAAGCACCTTCTTGCCTGCTGCAACCCGGTGCCGGGCTTCCTCCATGATTTTCCGGGCAAGGGATTCGTCCTTGTCCATCAGGTGCTGCAGCGCCCCCGATTCCAGCACAAGCAGCTGGCAATCCCGGTAGGCGGTCACGGTTGCCGTGCGCCGGGTCTGGTTCAACAGGGCCAGTTCCCCGAAAAACGCGCCCTCGCCCAGATAGACCGTATCGTGTTTCAGCTGGATCGCCACTTCGCCTTCGGAAATGAAATACATCCGGTCGGCAACGGCGCCCTCTTCGGCAATGGTGCCGCCCTTGCGGATCTTCTGTGCCTGCAGCAGCTTCGACACTTCCGCAATTTCAGTTGCCTTCAGATCCTCAAACAAAGGCACACGGGCCACCATCGACCAGGTGATGACAAAATCCCGGCTGTGGATCTCCCGGGCAAAGGCGGAGGCAATGATGCCAACCGGCAAGGCAATCAGCCCATAGCCCATGAGCATGACCAGACCGCCGACCATTTTGCCCAGATTGGTCACAGGCACCACATCGCCATAGCCCACGGTGGTGATGGTGGTAATCGCCCAGTAAATGCCGTGCAAAATGCTGCGGAACTTCTCCGGCTGGGCCTCATGCTCGATCAGATACATCACCGTTGCGGCCATCAGGATCACCCCGAAGATGATCATGCTGGAGCCAAGCAACGCCTTGCGCTCGCCCACCACCGCCGAAATCAGCGAGCGCAGCGCCGGGGAATACCGCGCCAGCTTCAGGAACCTGAGCAGCCGCAGCACCACAACCACAGTCACCGCCTGGTTGGGCAGAAACAGGACAAACAGCAGCGGCAGGGCACCGATCAGGTCAATCGCCGCATCGGGATGCACCGCATAGCGCAGGCGGGACCAGACCGGACCATAGCGGCGCAGGGGCGGATGCAGATCGGCAACATATATGCGCAGCACATATTCCAGCAGAAACACAAAACCGCTGCCCAGCTGGATGAATTTCAGATGAGGCGCGTAGCTGTTGCGCATTTCCGGCACCGTTTCCAAAACCGCCAGAACCAGGTTCAGCACAATCAGGGTCACCAGAAAATGACGCAGCGAACGGGCAGCCAGCCGTTGTTTTCCCGTGTCTTCAAGCACTTCGTAAAGCATCCGCTTGACGCTGTTATCCTGCACCCTGTGCTCCCTGAAAAAAGATTCGCATCATGTTTGAATAGCCGATGTTGAGACAAGCGCAAAATCCACCACGGCCCCAAAGCCTTCACGCAATTTGCTCAAAGCCGTGAGCGCCCGCGCTGAAAACGTGATTGGGAAAAATTGCCGCAGCCCTCACCTAAAGTTTGTGGGCACGACAAACCCAAGGACAGCCATCATGACGATTGACACCGACAAGGCCCGCGCAGCGGAAACCTCCCCGCATCATGTGGTCCTGAAAATGCTGCTTGTCTCGACAACCCTCGCCGCCTTTGCCATGACAGCAGCCGCCTGGCTCCATTGAGGCAAATCTCAATTGATAGAGCCCCGTCGACCACAGAAAACTCGCGTTTGGCTGGATGTGTCTTTCGCTGCCTGACATCCGTGATGTCAACGCAAAAGACAGAGCGGTTTGCCCTCCGGCTAAGCGCGGTCCACTCACACAATCAAAAAAAAAGCCGGGGCCTCGAAGGCCCCGGCACGGCAACATACCTTCATCCTGCAGACCGTCCAGCGGGCTCCAATGTCTCAGAGCCCGGCCAAATGGCTTTCAATCGCGGCAATGGCGCCGTCCGCCCTGGATCCGTCCGGCCCCCCGGCCTGGGCCATATCCGGGCGGCCGCCGCCGCCACGCCCGCCAAGGGCTTCCGACCCGATCCGCACCAGATCGACCGCGCTGACCGTCCCGGTCAGGTCCTTGGTGACCGCCGTGACAATGGCCGCCTTGCCGTCTTCGGCAACATTGATCAAAACAACCACGCCGGAACCGAGCTGGGTCTTGGCTTCATCCGCCATGCCCTTCAGATCTTTCGGGTTGATGCCTTCTACGGTGCGCGCCATCAGTTTGAAGGCACCAGCCTCCTTGACCGGCGCAGCCCCGTCTCCGCCCCCGCCCATGGCAAGTTTCTTCTTCGCATCCGCCAGCTCTTTTTCCAGCCTGCGCCGCTCGTCCACCAGCTGGGCCACCCGGGCTGGAACCTCATCGGCGCCGGTCTTCAGCAGTGCCGCCAGGCCGCGCATGCGCTTGTCCTGGGCATCGAGATAGGCCCTGGCTTCTGGGCCAGTTAACGCCTCGATCCGGCGCACACCAGCGGCAACCGCACCTTCGGAGACCAGCGTCACCAGGCCGATATCGCCCGTACGCGAAACATGTGTGCCACCGCACAATTCCAGAGAATAAGGCTTGCCGGCCTTGTCCCCGTGCAGCGCCGTGCCCATGGACACAACCCGGACTTCCTCACCGTATTTTTCGCCAAACAGCGCCATGGCACCGGCTTCAATGGCGTCATCGACAGCCATCAGGCGGGTGTCGACCGGGGCATTCTGAAGGACAATCTCGTTGGCAAAGGTTTCCACTTCAGCCAGTTCCGCATCGCTGACC
Organism: Roseibium sp. AWQ4_254; assembly: GCF_056161025.1. Lineage (NCBI taxonomy): Bacteria > Pseudomonadati > Pseudomonadota > Alphaproteobacteria > Hyphomicrobiales > Stappiaceae > Roseibium > Roseibium sp. AWQ4_254. The sequence goes on along the minus strand of NZ_JBSWYH010000001.1, from coordinate 399,355 downwards.
GGCTTGGGATGGGAGAAGTCGAAACGCAGGCGCTCCGGGCTCACCAAAGAGCCCTTCTGGGCCACATGGGACCCCAGCACCTCACGCAGCGCCTCATGCACCAGATGGGTGGCGGAATGGTTGGATCGGATAGCGCCACGGCGGGCAGGGTCGACTTTCAGCTCCAGCGCCGTGCCGGGCGTAACCTCGCCTTCGACCACCGTGACACTGTGCACGAACAGGCCGTCAGCTTTTTTCTGGGTGTTGGTCACGGTGATGTGCAGGCCCGGGGCCAGCATCTTGCCAGTATCGCCCACCTGACCACCGCTCTCGCCGTAAAACGGCGTCTGGTTGAGGATCAGGAAGCCGCTGGTGCCTGCCGTCAGTTTGACCGTTTCCGCGTCATCTGCAACGAGCGCTGCGACAACCCCTTCCGCAGTCTCTGTCTCATAGCCGAGGAAATCCGTGGCACCGTGCTTTTCCTTCAGCGCAAACCAGATGGCTTCGGTCGCAGCCCCGCCCGATCCGGACCAGGCCGCTCGGGCTTCCGCCTTCTGACGGTCCATGGCCGCGTCAAAGCCGTCCGTATCAACCGAAATGTCCCGGGCCCTGAGGGCGTCCTGGGTCAAGTCAAGCGGAAAGCCATAGGTGTCATAGAGCTTGAAAGCGGTTTCGCCGTCGAGCTGGCCACCGGCCGACAGGTCTTCCGTGGCCGTATCCAAAAGGCCAAGGCCCCGCTCCAGGGTCTTGCGGAACCGGGTTTCTTCCAGTTTCAAAGTTTCGGTGATCAGGTCCTCGGCCCGGCCGAGTTCCGGATAGGCACGGCCCATTTCCCGCACCAGCGCCGGCACCAGCTTGTGCATCAGCGGCTCGCCGGCCCCGAGCAGATGCGCATGGCGCATGCCCCGGCGCATGATCCGGCGCAGCACATAACCACGGCCTTCATTGGAAGGCAGAACCCCATCTGCAATCAGGAAACTGGTGGAGCGCAGGTGATCGGCAATCACCCGGTGGCTGCCAAGCGCATCGCCCTCAGCCTCAACACCGGTTTCATGTTCGGAGGCGGAAATCAGAGCCCGGAAGAGGTCGATGTCATAGTTGTTGTGAACACCCTGCAGCACGGTAGCCAGCCGCTCAAGCCCCATTCCGGTGTCAATCGAGGGGTGCGGCAGATCCAGCCTGGCTTCCGGTGTCTGCTCATATTGCATGAAAACCAGGTTCCAGATCTCGATGAACCGGTCCCCGTCTTCTTCCGGCGTGCCCGGAGGGCCGCCCCAGATGTGATCGCCATGGTCATAGAAGATTTCCGAACACGGTCCGCAAGGGCCCGTGTCGCCCATGGTCCAGAAATTGTCCGACGTCGGAATACGGATGATCCGGTCGTCGCCGAGCCCGGCAATCTTCTTCCAGAACCCGGCCGCCGCCTCGTCCTCGGAATAGACCGTGACCAACAGCCGGTCCTTGGGCAGGCCATATTCCTTGGTGATCAGGGCCCAGGCGAGCTCGATCGCCCGTTCCTTGAAATAGTCGCCAAAGGAAAAATTGCCCAGCATTTCAAAGAATGTGTGGTGCCGGGCCGTATAGCCGACATTGTCTAGATCGTTGTGCTTACCGCCGGCCCGCACCACCTTCTGCGCGGTGACTGCCCGGGAATAGGGACGGGTCTCCAGACCGGTGAACACGTTCTTGAACTGGTTCATGCCCGCATTGGCGAACATCAGCGTGGGATCATTGCGCGGAACCAAAGGCCCGGACTCGACCACTTCGTGATCGTTTTTCTTGAAATAGTCCAGAAATGTGGAGCGGATTTCATTTACGCCGGTCATTCGGGTCTCGCATTACGTCCTTGCCCGGAAAATCGGGCCTAGTGAAAGTCAGCCAGCCGGACAGAACCCCTGAGGCCCCGCAGCCGGAACAGCCTTTTAACTTTGCGCTCAAACCCTGTCCAGCGGTTGCATGCGTTCTGGGCAAGTCTGCGGGGCGGGAGCCACGGCTTCCGCTTGCCGCAAAGGCGCTCCACCGGTCTTTCCGGGTGTTTTGACCTTGCCTCCAGATCTCCCAGCGCCGGTCTGGATGGCGGCCAAAAGAAAAGCCCTCTCCCGTCCGGAAAGGGCTTTGCCTCTTGGTGATACATCTTTCAGCCGGGTTCCCGGTCCGCCCGCCGCAAATGACGGGTAAGGACAGCCCCCCGTCTGGGCCGAGGGGCGTCTGAGAGCACGTCTTTTGGCGGTCTCAGTCGCCCTGCTCTTCGTCCCCGCCTTCCGGGTCAATGATCGCTTCAGCGATCAGGCCCGCATTCTGGCGAATCGCGAGTTCTATTTCATCGGCAATTTCCGGATTGTCCTTCAGGAACTGCTTGGCATTCTCGCGTCCCTGACCAAGCCGCTGGCTGTTATAGGAGAACCACGAGCCGGACTTTTCCACCACATTGCCCTTCACGCCCAGGTCGATCAGCTCGCCCATCTTGGACACACCCTCGCCATAGACAATATCGAATTCAACCTGACGGAATGGCGGGGCCAGCTTGTTTTTGACCACTTTTACCCGTGTCTGGTTACCGACCACCTCGTCCCGGTCCTTGATAGAGCCGATCCGGCGGATATCGAGGCGGACAGAAGCATAGAACTTCAGTGCGTTGCCGCCGGTCGTCGTTTCCGGAGATCCGAACATCACACCGATCTTCATGCGGATCTGGTTGATGAAGATCACCATGCAGTTGGACTTGGAAATCGACGCGGTGAGTTTGCGCAGCGCCTGGCTCATAAGACGTGCCTGCATGCCCGGCAGGCTGTCGCCCATTTCACCTTCCAGTTCGGCCTTGGGGGTCAAGGCGGCCACGGAATCAATCACCAGAACGTCGATTGCCCCGGAGCGCACCAGCGTGTCGGCAATTTCCAGCGCCTGCTCGCCCGCATCGGGCTGGGAAATCAGGAGATTGTCGATATCAACGCCGAGCTTGCGCGCATAGACCGGATCAAGTGCGTGTTCCGCGTCCACAAAGGCGCAAATACCCCCATCCTTCTGGGCCTCGGCCACCGTGTGCAGGGCCAACGTTGTCTTACCGGAGGATTCCGGTCCATAGATCTCCACAATCCGGCCACGCGGCAACCCGCCGATCCCAAGAGCGATGTCCAGTCCGAGAGACCCGGTCGAGACGGCTTGAATCTCAACGGCCTGCCCCTGCCCCATCCGCATGATGGAGCCCTTGCCAAAGGCCCGTTCGATCTGGCTGAGCGCTGCATCCAGCGCTTTTGTCTTATCCATCTGGCTGCTTTCTACGAGACGAAGTGTACTTTGCGACATGGGTCACGCTCCTTATTCCACGACGGACGCGTTGTTTCAATGACAGGGTTTGTACCTTATTTGTTCTCTTTTTGCAATCTTCTAAAAGCATCTGTTTTCAAAGCAGGATTTTAACTTTGTTTCCAATATGTTCTTAAAGCCAACAAAGAAAATTACGTTACGTTAGAAAAATCTGGAAACATACGATTTTCCCGTGGCAAACCAGAATCGCCCGGGCCGGAGCCAAGATCCGGTACGGTTGCCCGGCCAGGCCGGATCTGATAGCCCGCCCCACGGCGTGGCCGGTGGCTGATCCCGCGCGGCCCGACATCACCGAACGACACCGCGTGTCAGAAAGACCTGACAGCTGCTGACACGGGCGTCCCTTAAAGTGCGTCCTGAAAGAAACCGGAAGAGCGATCCCCGTGCCTGACTTTCCTTCCCAGCGACTGGTTGCCATCGGCGCGGTTCACTATGACACGATCGCCCATGGCCGCGAGAGGATCTGCCGGGACACCTCAACCCCGGCCCGCTTTACCGCAAAACCCGGCGGGGTCGCCACCAATATTGCCCGGGCCGCCTGCCGTCTTGGGGTTGCGACCACACTCATCGGCGCGGTCGGCACCGATGGGGCCGCCGCTTTTTTGAAGGAGCTGCTGGCCGCAGAAGGCCTTGATCTGGCCTTTCAGACCCGGTCCGGCTGCGCGACGGGGCAATATCTGGCCCTGCATGATCCTGATGGCAGCCTGGCGGCCGCCTGCGTCGATGACCAGGTCTTGAGCGAAGCCCCGGCCGGTTTTTTTGCCGCCGCCCTGGCACAGGAGCTGCAACGGACGGCGCCTGCCCCTCTGTGGCTGCTGGATGCCAACTTGCCCGAACCGATGCTGCACGCTCTTGTTCAGCAAATTCGCAGCTCCCGCCCCGAGCACGGCGGGGTCCTGACCGCCAATGCGGTCTCCAATGCCAAGGCCCCGAGGCTCAAAGGCCTGTTGGCAGAGCTGGACTGCCTGACCCTGAACCGGGGGGAAGCCGCCGCTTTGACCGGCCTTGCGGACACCCTGCCCGCCGACACCCTGGCAAACGCCCTCACACAGCAGGGTCTGAAAGCTTTTGTCCTGACCGATGGCGGCCGTGAGGCCCTGGTCTCGTCCGGAGGGGTGTTGCACCGTCTTGCGCCACCCAAGACCGCCATTGTGGATGTGACCGGGGCTGGAGATGCCCTGACAGCTGGCGTTCTGGCGGCCCTGGCCCGGGGCCACGGTCTTCTCACCGCCGCCCGCTGCGGCCTTCAGGCGGCAACCCTGACGCTGCAATCGACAGGCGCCCTTGCCGAAGGGCTCCGCTGGGATCAGATCCAAAGATTTGACCATACGGACAAATTGTAAGCTTGGCGCTGCGGCGCCCGGCTCCTATAAAGCGCTCAAAAGGGCAGCAGACCGAAGCTGCTGCTTCCTCTTCAAAGAAGGCCAGACCCTGTGACACGCAAACCTGACGCCGCCGCCCTGAAGTCTCTTCTCGTTTATAGTGACGAGGTCCACGCCGCTTTGGACCGCTCCGCCCCGGTCGTTGCCCTGGAAAGCACCATCATCACCCATGGCATGCCGTTTCCGCGAAATGTGGAAACCGCCCGGCAGGTGGAAGCAGATATCCGCGCAGAAGGGGCGGTGCCCGCAACCATTGCGGTCATGGACGGCAAGATCCATATCGGTTTGAGCGATGCGGAGCTCGACCGGCTGGCCAAGGCCGGTTCCGTGATGAAATGCTCGCGCGCTGATCTCACCTTCGCGCTTGCCACCGGCGCTTTCGGAGCAACCACCGTGGCAGCCACCATGATGGCCGCCCATCTGGCCGGCATCCAGGTGTTTGCCACCGGCGGCATCGGCGGCGTTCACAAGGGCGCTGAGGAGAGCTTCGACATTTCCGCTGATCTGGATGAACTCGGCCGCACTCCGGTCTGTGTTGTCAGCGCGGGGGCCAAGGCTCTGCTCGACATTCCCAAGACCCTTGAAGTGCTGGAAACCCGGGGCGTGCCCGTCATTGCCTATGGCACGGAAGAATTGCCAGCCTTCTGGTCCCGCGAGAGCGGCCTCAAGGCTCCCTACAGCCTCGCCAGCGCCGCCGAGATCAGCAATCTTCTGAAGATGCGCGAAAACTTTACGGATCATGGCGGTGTTCTGATTGCCAATCCGGTGCCCCTGGCAGACGAAATTCCGCGCGCCGAGATGGCTGGCTATATCAGCACTGCCATTAAGAAAGCCGCGGCGGAGCGGATTACCGGCAAGGAGGTCACCCCCTTCGTGCTCGGAACCATTTTGGATCTGACCGATGGGCGCAGCCTTGACACGAATATCGCACTCGTGCGCAACAACGCCCGTCTGGCAGCCAAAATCGCCACCTCGCTTGCCGGGGCCTGACGCCCCCGGCCCCTTGTCTCCGCCGTGCCCGGGAAAAGCCAGGACAATACAGCACGCCGCTGGCCGCAAAACGGCAGCGCCTGAGCGCGCCCCTTGAATGATGGAGACAGCGGGTCTGCTGACACGGGCCAAACGGCAGGAAAACCGGCGGTCCCGCACCATGCGGGAGGGCTTGCCAGGCTGGCCCGACCTGAGACGCGCCATCGATATGTTTCTGTCGCAATTTCCCCCTAAGGATGGAGCTGCCCGAACGGCTTCGAGGCTTTGAGGCAATCGCAGGGGCCCTAAGCCGTTGACAGAGCGGCGTTAGCCTGCCCTTACTGACGGCATGAATTGACAGGAACGGGAACGGCCGGGCAGACCCATTAGACTTGCCCCAGAAGGCAGAGCCGTTGCCCACAAGGAGGCCAGACTATGACAGATGCGTCCGCAGCCCAAGACAGCACCCCGAAAACAGCCCCGGCAGGCGGGTTTTCGCCGCTTCAATACCTTGACCGGGCGCTCTCCACCTTGCGGGACATCGGCATCACGCCGCAGTCGGAAACCGATGCGCCGATCAATGCCCTGCTGGAACAGATCTCCGACCTGTCGCCGGACAAGGTTCTGGTGATCTCGCGGCCCCTCAGCCAGGCCTCCAATTTCAACGAAGTCGTGCGCACCCAGGTCCAGCAGATGGACATTGGAGAGCGCTATGAAGACATCACCAACGCGTTCAATTCGATCCGGGACGATGCCAAGGCGCTGGTTGACCAGCTGGCCGACGGCAAGATCTCCTTCACCGAAAACCTTGCCAACACATGGCGCGACATGCGCCGGGGCACGATTTCCGACCGGTTCCAGGATATTCGCAGCACCTATAAGGAGGTGGCCAGCGCCACCAAGGACCAGATTGAACGGGAGCAGACAATCCTGGAAGCGTACCGGGATTTCCGCGGCGCACTGAAACAGGCCGAGGTGACCGCGCTGGAGCTGCTCAACATGGCCACCGAAACGCTGGGCGGCAAGAAAAAGGCCCTGGAAGCCGCCTCCGGCGAGGTCGAAGCCTATGCGGGCGATGATCCGGCCCAGAAGGCCCGCCTGGAACTGGCGCGCGATGAACGCATGCGCGAAATGCAGGACGAGGAAAAGCGCTACCAGATCGCCAAGGATCTGTCGGACAATCTGACCATCGGCTACAACACCTCAGAAGTGATTATGGCCCGGCTGGTGCAGACCACCAATGCCAAGGAGCGCGTCTATGCCCAGTCCGTCAGCTTCTTCTCCACCAACGAATCCGTTCTGACTGCCCTTAACGCGTCCTTCACCGGACTGCAGGGCCTGCATGAATCGACCGAAACGCTGAACGCGATGAAGGACGGCATCAACAAAAGCCTGGAAACCCTGGCCGAAATCGGCGACGCTGTGCAGCAGGAAGCCCTGAAAGCCGGATACGGACCGACCGTGGCGGCCGCCTCGGTCAAGAAACTGGTGGATTCAGTCGTCAATTTCCAGGTTCAGTCCCGGGAGATCATCACCGAAATGCGCGAGATGTCGACCAAGAATTCCGAAGAGATCCGCTCGGCGGTTGAGGATGGCAAACGCCGTCTGGCCAAACTGACCGCCCAGGGTCAGGGGCTCTAACAAAGGCCGGTTTCGGGCCGGTGCTCCACCGGCCCTTTTCCCTTTCACAAAAGACAGGTTTTGATGGACAGCAGGGCAGACACATCTGACGCTCCCCTCGATGATCTGATGATGGCGATGGACGTGGTCGACACGCTGCGCCACGAAGAGGGCCAGATTGCGCGGGAACTGAAAGCCGATGACCGCGACGCCGCCATGGTGGAGCGTCTGCGCCAGGTCTATGCGTCCCAGGGGATCGAGGTTCCGGACCATATCCTGAAAGCAGGCGTTGAGGATCTCAAGCGCGACCGGTTCGTCTATGTCCCGCCCAAGGCCGGCCTGCAGCGCAGCCTGGCCATGATCTACATTTCCCGCAGCACCTGGTCGAAATGGCTGGCGGCCGCCACCGCCGTGCTGATCGTGGCCGTGACTGCCTGGTATGTGCTGGTCTCCTTGCCCGAGCAGCGGGCCGCCGCCAATCTGGCCGCCCACCTGAAGGCGCTTCCGGGCACCTTGAACGAGCTGGTGACGCGGATCGATACGCTCACAGACGATGAGGCCATTGAAGCCAAGGCCAAGACCCTTGGCGACGACGGCAGCCTTGCCCTCGCCGACGGGCGAAACGAGGCGGCTTTCAAAGCGGAAGCGGATTTGCGCCAGCTGGCCGCCCGTCTGCAGGAGGTCTTTGAGGTGCAGATCGTCTCGCGCGAAGGCGAGCCGACCGGTCTCAGCCGCGTTCCGGAAGCCAATCCGAGTACTGAAAACTATTACATCTTCGTGGAGGCCATCGCCCCGGACGGCAAGGTGCTGAAACAGACCATCAAGTCCGAAGAAACCGGCAAATCCGAGACGGTCGACAAATGGGGCCAGCGGGTGTCCAAGACTATCTATGACGCGGTGCGGCGGGACAAAATGGAAGACGGCATCGTCCAGAAAGGCGTGCTCGGCCACAAACGGCGGGGCGATCTGGAGATCAAATGGCGCAGCGGTGTGCAGGAAGGAGCGATTACGCAATGGCAGTAAGGCTCAAGGCGGACCCGTTCGTCAGACATCTGAAGGAAGCTCGCCTGCATGACCGGGGGCGGCAGCCGGAGGAGGCCTCATGCTGAGCGGCCGCCAGACCCTTGGGAGCATTGAACAATCCCTGTCCGACCTAAAACGGGAAGAGGCCGAGCTCAGCAAGCGCATTGAGCGCTCGACCCGGGCCCTGACCGACCTGCAGGAACGGCAAAGCGAAGCCTACCGGGATCTGGCCCGGTTCCGGCTCGACACGGACGCCGCCGGTACGCTCAACACCCGTCTGGACAGCGCGGCGCGGGAAGCCCGCCGCCTGCTCGACAAGCGCAGCGACGACTACAAGGTCTTGAGCGAGCAGCTGCGCCAGAGTGAAACTGAACGCAGCCAGCACCAGAAAAAGCGCCAGGACCTCGACATCGCGCGCGATGCCGCCGAAGGCCAGATGGATGAGCTGATGGAGGCGGTGGACAGCCGCCTGGAACAGGACAGCGCCTATCTGGCCCAGCGGGAGGCTGCCGAAGAGGCGCACAGGACCGCCGAAGCGGCTGCGGAAAAGGCCAGAACGTCGGAAGAAGCCCGGCTGGAAAAAGGTAAGGCCTATGATGCGGACCCGCTTTTTGTCTATCTGTGGCAACGCGGCTATGGCACGCCCACCTACGACCATCGCGGGCTGATCCGCTCCCTTGACCGCTGGGTGGCCGGACTGATCCGCTTTGAGGACGCCCGGGCCAATTACGCCATGCTGACCGGCATTCCCGAGCGGATGGCAAGACATGCTGAGCGCTGTGCGGACATCGCGGACCGGGAAGAGGACAAGCTCGCCGAGTTCAGCCGCAACGCCATGACCGACGCGGCCGGAACCGATCTGGTGGGAACGATCGAGACCTATAGCGACGAGATCGGCCAGATCGACGCGGATCTGGACAAGCTGGACCGGCAGATAGAGACCCTTGCCGGAGCGCTCGCCGATTTTTCCAGCGGCGAAGACACAGACTTTCAAAAGGCGGAAGACTTTTTGTCCAGGTCCCTGCAGGCTGACGACCTCCACGACCTGTGGCAAACCGCGCTCAACACCCCCTCCCCGGAGGACGAGAAAATCGTCCAGCGTATCGAGGATTTCCGGGATCGGATCGAGCAGGTGTCCAGGGAAATCCGGCAGGACCGGGAACTGCAACGGGATATCAGCCGTCGGCGGGGGGAGTTGTCCGAAGTCATCAGCCGCTTCCGCTCAAATGGCTATGGCAACTGGGAAACGACCTTTTCCGACGACAATCTGGCCACGGTTCTGCTGGGTGAGCTGGTCAAGGGGGCGATCAGCGGCGCAGACTACTGGTCCCGGGCGGAACGGGCCCGCCAGCGCCGCAAGCCGCGCGGGCGCAAGGTTGCCTTTCCAAACGGCACCGGCCTGCCGAAATCCATGGGTGGTTTTGGCCGCGCTGGCCGCAGGCGCGCAGGCGGAGGCTCCTCGTTTGGCGGCGGCGGCTTCAAAAGCGGCGGCAGCTTTGGCGGGGGCGGCTTCAAGACCGGCGACCGGTTCTGACCGAAAAGGAGCCTGGACATCTCACAGGCCGTTTCCAGAGCTTTTCCCCGCAGATCGGGCTTGTGGCCGCAAGAAATGCCGGTTTTGGTTCGCTCAGGTCTGGACCTGACCGAAAACTTGGGTATGACCGATTGTAGCAACGGATATTTACTTTGGACTCTCAAATGCGACACTTTCTCGTTCTCGGCCTTTGCGCATTTGCCGTTAGCGCCTGCCAGTCCGGCTCCAACCGGTCGGCGTCACTCGGGGATCAGCCCAGGCTGGAAGTCCCTGCTGGCGCCCAGAGCGTGAAGATCGCCGCAAGCCCGGACGCCGTGCGCAGCGCCCTTGTCTCCAGCGCCCAGGAACGCGGAACGATTGTCCTTCAGGATCAGCCGAACATGGTCGTGCTTGAGCGTCCGATGACCGGGGCGAACCCGACCCTGGATTCAGAATTCGGCCCGTCCGACAATGGCCAGCGGGTGATCCGCATAAGGGTCCGCTTCACCGGAACACCCTGCCAGACCCTGGCGGTGCAGGATCTCGCAGTCATCAACAATGTCCGCACCGCCCTGGAGCAAAGCTTCGTGCTGCCAGGCAACCCCAACACATTGCAAAGTCTGCAAGGGCTAAAGTCGCGGGCTGAGCAAACCAGCTCCTGCCCGCCGGTTGCGTCCTAACGCACAGTCCCGAAGCAGCCTGCCGTAGCGGATCTTCATCGTTTTTTTAGATCCGCACGCCCGCCGGCTGTGTCACGCCGCTTGCCCGGCCAACCCAGGCCAATCACAGGCTGGTATGGGGTGCCTAAAGGGAATTTCCATAGGAACGGGCAACCTCCTGAGAGACACGGGCGGCCTTTGCGATCAGGTCATTGCGCGGCTCGCCGATATAGGTGGCGGTGAAGCGCAGCGGCGTCGCCTGCCAGCCCGGATCAAACGTCGCAATCCGGTTTTCCTCCACCAGTCTGCGGCCCAGAATGTGGGGCAAAATGCCAACTCCGATGCCCGAGGCCACCATATCGAACCCGGTCGACAGGGAATTGGTCGGAAACACCTGCGCGGTATTGCCATAGCGGTCGCGCAGTTCCTGGGTCAGTTCCCGGTGCGGACGCGAATTGCGGTTGTAGGTGATCACCGGTGTCACGCTGAGATCCGGCTCTTCCAGATCGATGGGCCGGTACCAGGCCAGCTCAAAGGGCGGCAGGTCGAGATTGTCTGCACTGTAGTCGGAAACCGGTCCCATCAAAATCGCCAGATCGAGCGACCGGTCGAGCAGCATCTCCCGCAGATTGTGGGAAATGTCCACCGAGATCTCGATGGTCAGTTTGGGAAAGCTGCGGTGCAGTGCCCGCAGGAAATCCGGCAGCCAAGTCTGGGCGACGGTTTCAGCCACCCCGAGACGCAACAGGCTGCTGATGCTGTCATCGGCCATCACGTCGCCCTTGATCCGCTCCATCAGATCCATGATCTGCTCGGCATGATTGCGCAACAACACACCTTTGCGCGTCAACACGACCCCGGTGGAGACCCGGCTGAAAAGCGGGGTTCCAAGGTATGTTTCCAGGCTGGAGATGCGCGAGGACACGGCGGGCTGGGAGACATTCATCTGCTCGGCAGCCTTGCGCACACCACCCATGCGCGCAACAGTCAGAAACGTCCGGAGCTGTTCAAATGTCATGCTGTCCCCTAAAGGCGAGGTGATCATATTTTTTGATCACTTTTTACAAAAAAACACGATTTGACTTGATAATAGATCCGCCGCAGCATTTTGCCACTGACTTTTGAGGTGACCATGACCTGCGGCCTTGCCGAGCTTCCCGATCTGTTTGACATGGAGACAGCGGCCCAGCGCCAGCTGATCCGCGATGGGCACTATGACGGCCACACGGCCGGGCTCGCCAAAGGCAAGCTGCAATGCAATCTGGCAATTCTGCCTGCAGATTTCGCAGACGATTTTCACACGTTTTGCCGCCTGAACCCGAAAGCCTGCCCGCTGGCTGGTGTGTCCGAGCCGGGCAGCCCCTTCATTCCAAGGCTCGGCGCCGATGTGGACATCCGAACCGATGCAGCCCGTTACAACATCTACCGCGACGGTGTTCTGGACGGTCAGGTGCGCGACCTGCACAACTTGTGGCGCGCGGATCTGGTCGCATTTGCCATCGGCTGTTCCTTCAGCTTTGAAACCGCCCTGCGCAAGGCCGGAATTGCCATGCGTCATATCGACCGCAATGTGACGGTGCCCATGTACCGGACCACGATCGCGACACAGGAAAGCGGCCCGTTCAAAGGTGGTATGGTTGTCTCCATGCGGCCCGTCTCCGCGGACCGCATGGAAGAGGTGTTTGCCATTTGCAAAGCCTACCCGCTGGCCCATGGTACCCCTGTCCATACTGGCGCGCCGGAAGACATCGGCATTCCCGATCTGGCTGCGCCTGACTGGGGGACTGCCGTTCCGGTGGAAGACGGCGAGATCCCGGTCTTCTGGGCCTGCGGGGTCACCCCGCAAGCTGCCATCATGGAAGCCCGCCCGCCGCTCTCCATCACCCACGCACCAGGTGCCATGCTGATTGCCGATGTCGGCAGCGGCACGGCGCCCCTTTACGCCTACAACGACAAGAACCTTCAAGATCACCAAACCAGAGGATGACCAACATCATGAATAGACTGGCACTTGTTTCTGCAATCTCACTGATTGCAGTCACCGCAGGCACCGCCGCCCAGGCTGAAGAGCTCTCTGTTGTCGGCAGCTGGAGCGGCCTGCCGCTGCACAAGGAATATGAAGCGCCGTTCTGGACCAAGAAGCTTCCGGAACTCTCCGGTGGCGATCTGACCGCCACACTGACCACCCATGACCAGATGGGCATTTCCGGTGGCGATGTTTTCCGCCTTCTGTCCCAAGGCGTCTTCAATGTGGGCATGACCGTGGCCGACTACGCCGTTTCCGACAGTGTTCCCCTTGAAGGGCTTGACGTGCCGCTGATCGCCACGGATGCCGCCACCGCGCAAAAGGCCGTGGAAGCAGCCCGCCCGATGGTGGACGACATCTACCGCGATGTTTTCAACGCCAAGGTTCTGGGCATTGCTCCCTATCCGCCGCAGGTGGTCTTCTGCAACGCGGAGATCAGCTCGCTGGATGATCTGAAAGGCAAGAAAGTGCGTGCTTCCGGCCGCATGACCGCCAAGTTCCTGGAAGCTCTGGGCGCGGAAGGCGTCAATGTCAGCTTCGGGGAAGTTCCTGGCGCCTTGCAGCGCGGTGTTGTCGATTGCGCCATCACCGGCGCCGGGTCGGGCTACAATGCCGGCTGGTGGGAAGTCTCCACCCATCTGATGCCGCTGCCGCTTGGCGGCTGGGATCCGGTGGTCACCGCCATCAATCTGGACAAGTGGAACAGCCTCACCGACGCCCAGAAAGACATTCTGGAAAAAGGCGTCAAAGAGAATCTGGAAGCCCCGGCCTGGGAAACCGCACAGAACGCGCTGGAAAACGACGTGGCCTGTCTGACCGGCAATGGCGAATGCCCCTATGGGGAAGCACATAGCATGACACTGGTCGAAGCCAGTGCGGCTGACGAGGCCAAGGCCAAGGACGTCCTGATCACCCAGGTTCTGCCGGACTGGGCGGAACGTGCGGGCGGCGACTGGGGCAAGCGCTGGAGCGATACGGTTGGCAAAGTGACCGGCGTCACTTTGAACGCGAACTGAGGCCAGCCAGATGACGTCCCTGGTATCCCTCATTCGGCGGATCAATGACCGTCTCGCCATCGGGGTTGGTCTGATCCTGCTCGGATGCGTGATATTCACGCTTGTGGAGATTGCCGCCCGCAAACTGGGCGGCTCTCTCGGGGGCGTTGACGAAATCTCCGGCTATGTCATGGCTGTCACCACAAGCTGGGGCATCAGCTACGCCCTGACGGAACAGGCCCATGTGCGCATCGACCTGCTCCGCCAGCGCCTGGTCCCACCGGGCCGGGCCGTTTTCGACCTGCTGTCACTGGCCTGTCTGGCCGGAACCGCCATCGTCGTAGCTTATCGGGGCTGGGATGTTGTGGCTAAAACCCTGGCCACCGGCGCTCGCGCCAACACCCCGCTGGAGACGCCCTTGTGGATTCCCCAAATGCTCTGGTGGGGGGGCTGGCTCTGGTTTGCCCTGTCCGCCAGTCTCTTGCTTGTATCCGTTGCCGTGAAGCTGGTCCGCGCCGATTACAAAGCTGTTGATGCCATTGCCGGCGCCCGGGGGGAAGCATGATCGCCTTTACCTCTGTTGGTCTGCTCGGCCTGTTGGCCCTCTCGATCCCTGTCGGGATTGTGCTCTTTCTTCTGGCCTTCGGCATAGACACCTTCTTCAGCCCGTTTCCGCTGATGCGCGGCCTTGGCCAGGTGGTCTGGTCCTCGTCCAACAGCGCCACCTTGATCGCCATTCCCCTGTTTGTGCTGCTGGGCGAGATCCTGGTGCGCAGCGGTGTTGCCAAACGCACCTATGCAGCTCTGGAAAAATGGGTGGCCTGGATGCCGGGCGGCCTGATCCACGCCAACATTGCCACCTCGACCATGTTCTCAGCCACGTCCGGCTCCTCGGTGGCAACGGCGGCAACCGTGGCAACCGTGGCCATGCCCCAGGCGCAAGCACTGGGGTATAACCAGAAGCTGTTTTCCGGCGCGATTGCTGCGGGCGGCACATTGGGGATCATGATCCCACCGTCGATCAACCTCATTGTCTATGGCTTTCTGACCGAAAGCTCCATTCCCCAGCTGTTTCTGGCCGGGCTGATCCCGGGCCTGTTTCTCGCCGGGTTGTTCATGCTGATCACCGTGATCCTGTGTGTACTCCATCCGGCGCTTGGCGGACCGCGCCGCCAGAGTTCATGGTCCGAAAAGCTCAAGGGCCTGAGCGACCTTCTGCCCATCCTGGGTCTTTTCACCGCAATTGTCGGCTCGATCTATGCGGGCTGGGCGACCCCCACAGAAGCTGCCACCGTGGGCGTTGCCATCGCCCTCCTGATTGCGGCCCAGCGCAAGGCGCTGACCTTTGCCATGCTCGCAGATGCCCTGCGCGGCTCGGTCCGGACCTCGGCCATGATCTCACTGGTGGTGATTGGCGCCTATGTGCTCAATTTCGCGCTGACAGCCGCCGGCGTCAGCCGGGCGCTCCAGGGCCTGCTGACAGATCTCGGCCTCGGCCCTCTGGAAACCTTGCTGGTTATTGTGCTGATCTACATCATTCTGGGTTTCTTCATCGAGACCTTGTCGCTGATGGTGGCCACCATTCCGATCGTCGTGCCGATCATCGTTCAGCTTGGCTATGACAAGATCTGGTTCGGCATCCTGATGATCATTCTGGTGGAAATGGCCCTGATCACACCGCCTGTCGGCCTCAATCTCTATGTGGTCCAGTCGGCGCGCAAATCCGGCAGTTTCAGTGATGTCATGCTGGGCTGCATCCCCTATGCACTGGCCATGCTGGCCATGGTCGGACTGCTGATCCTGGTTCCTCAACTGGCCTTGTTCCTGCCCTCAACACTCTGACCGGATTGCCTAAGCCGCGGCGCGAAGCGCGCCCGGCTGCGGCCCGGCTTCTATAAAATTAAGACGTCCGGAGACCCTTTCATGATTTTTCAAACCAGCACCGGAGCGCTGACCTGCACCCCAGACCGGCTCGTTGTGGCAGGCTGGACCGGCCGGGACCGGGCCGCCGTGGACCATCATATCGAGGAACTGGCCGCCATCGGTGTGCCCGCCCCCTCAACAGTGCCACTCTATTATCAATGCGCCCCGTCTCTTCTGACCCAGGAGGAGCACATACAGGTTCTGGGTACGCAGACCTCCGGCGAGGCAGAGCCCTTTGTTCTGCGCCATGAGGAAACCACCTGGCTGGGGCTCGCCTCCGACCATACGGACCGGGCACTGGAAGCCCATTCCGTCGCAGCCTCCAAACAGATCTGTGCCAAACCTGCCGCAAAGACACTCTGGTCCTTTGACGAGGTTGCCCCCCATCTTGACCAGCTTGAGCTGCGCTCCTGGATCAAGGAGGACGGCAATTGGGTGGCCTATCAGGACGGCACCCTGGCCTCGATCCTGCCGCTGGTCCAGCTCATGGAGGGGGCCGCTCTGGCCGATGGCACAGCCCTTTTATGCGGAACCTTGCCGGCGATCGGTGGTGTACGTCCGGCTGCCACCTTCAAAATGTCCCTGACCGACCCGGTGCGGGACCGGTCGATGGAAGCGCAATATCAAACCGCTTCCCTGGAGATCATTTCGTGATATCCAAATCACCCCCAAGGCATTGACAGGATAATAACCCATGAGCGCAGCGTTTCCCTGGACACCTGAAACCACCCCTGCCCGGCTGGAGGAGGCTTTGGACAAAGCCTGCGGGGACGCGGCAAAGGGCGTTTTCCTGAAGCTCCTGTCCGGGCGCGCCCGGACACAGGCCCAAGAGGCTGTTCGCACAGACAGCCCTCTGGCAGGCGCCCTGGTCAGCGTGAAGGCCCTGTTCGATGTGGACGGCGAGGTCACCACATCGGCAACGAAAGTGCTGGCAGACGATCCCGCCGCCACAGCCGATGCGCCTGCCATCGCCCGCCTGGACGCGGCTGGAGCGGTCTTGACCGGCCTCACCAACATGTCCGAATTCGCCTATTCCGGACTTGGTCTCAACCCCCATTACGGCACCCCGGCCAACCCGGTTTTTCCGGGCTGTGCGCCCGGAGGGTCCACCAGCGGCGGCGCGGTCTCCGTTGCGCTGGGCCTGTCCGATATTGCCATTGGCAGCGACACTGGCGGATCCTTGCGCATTCCGGCCGCCTTCACCGGGATCACGGGCTTCAAGCCGACCCAGGCCACGGTCCCCCTGACCGGCGGCAAGCCGCTGTCGGACAGTCTCGACAGTTTCGGGCCGATGGCCAGCTCCGTTGCGGCCTGCGAGCTTGCCTGGCAGGTCATGGCAGGCAGGAACACGGTCCCCGTGCCCCCCGCCGCAGCCCGGCTGATCATTCCGTCAAATTTCGGCTTTACCGAGATGGAACCAGCCGTTGCCGAAGGGTTTCAGGCGGCGGTGCAGGCCTTGCGCGCAGCCGGGCTGGACATCATCGAAAAGCCGCTGGATACCATCGCCCTTTATGACACGGTCCCGACCTGGCACATGACGTCCGTGGAATCGCGCGCGCATTATGAAGCCCATTTCCAGGCCTCCCCCGGCCAGTTCGACCCGCGGGTGCATGCGCGCATGGGCCGGGCTGCGGAAATCTCCGCCATCGAATACCGCCAGACGCTGAACCGGCGGACGGAGTTCATTGCAGCCTTTGCGCAAGAACTCGGCAATGACATGCTGCTGCTGCCGACAACGCCCATCCTGCCGCCGAAGATTTCCGATCTGTCAGACGATGATGCCTTCAACCGCCTCAATCTTCTGGCCCTGCGCAATCCGTCTCTTGCCAATGTGGCCGATGCCTGCGCCATCGCTCTGCCCTACACCCATGCGGGCACAACCTTGAGCGCCATGCTGATTGCACCGGGGGGTCGGGACGAGAACCTGCTGGCCTGCGCAAAGAAACTTGAAGTAAATTTTTAGGAAAACCAATGAGAAACCTGTTCTAAATAAAAAAAACCCTGCGCAAGCCCCATCAGGCATGCGCAGGGATTCAGTGTCTCAAACCGGATCACACAAACGCAAAATCATCTGCCTGCATCACCGTGCCATCGGCGAATTCGTAATTGTCGATTTCAGCGCCCAGGTCATTGACCCGAAGCTGCCCGGCGCCGTTTGCCCAGCTCAGAAGCATGTTGTTGGCCGCATCTTTGGTGGCCACAAGATCATCCAGCGTCAGATCCGTGAACAGCAGCTTGTCGAGGCCATCTCCAACCAGTTCGACAATGTCGATCCAGCCATTGTCAGCGCTGACCACAAAAGTGTCATCGCCAGCACCGCCTTCCATCTTCTGCCAGCCGCCAGACGAAGCGCCGGCTTCCAGCCGGTCATTGCCCGCCCCGCCAACCAGCGTATCTGTACCGCCGCTGCCCGTCAGAATGTCATTGCCGCCGCCTCCGTCCAGGACATAGTCGATGCTGGCATCATTGCCGACCACCCGGTCGTCTTTCTCAGCCCCCTGGAACACTTCAAAGCCGTACCAGGACAGGCCGGTTGTGTTGAACCGGGACCCTGCCTCAACGATCAGCGTGTCCGTACCCGTGCCGCCAATATCAAGCGGTGTGCCATTGTCCCAGAACTTGTCGCCGCTGGCATAATAGACGGTGTCATCCCCGGCGCCGCCAAAGACCGTGTCGCTGCCCCAGCCGCCGCGCAGAATATCATTCCCGGCCCCGCCCAAAAGCGTGTCATCCCCCGCATTGCCGGTGAGGGTGTCGTTGCCGCCGCCGCCTTCCATCACATAGTCCACGGAGCCATCATTGCCGGTCACCCGGTCGTCGCGGCCCGCGCCGATGAATTTCTCAAAGCCGTACCAGGACAGGCCCGAGGTGTTGAAGACGGACCCGTTTTCGATGATCAGCGTGTCGGTTCCGGCCCCTCCAACATCCTTGGGGGTGCCATTGGTCCAGAAATAATCGCCATTGGTGTAATAAACTGTGTCGTCGCCTGCCCCGGCAGACATGTCATCGCGGCCATAGCCACCACGCAGAATGTCATTGCCCGCCCCGCCGGTCAGCGTGTCATCCCCGCTGTTGCCGTTCAGGATATTGCTGGCACTGTTGCCGACAAGAACATCATTGCCCGAGCCGCCATTGGCATTTTCAATCACCGTACCGCGCGCAATGATCAGGTTGCCCGTCTTTCCGGCCACATTGGAAATGGCTTCCTGGTTGAGATCGATCTTCTGGCTGGCCGAATAGTGCGAATAGTCCAGAAGATCCGTCCCGCCATTGTCATAGATCGTCAGGGCCACCGCGGAGTTCGGATCAAATCCGGAGGCCGCTTCGGAGTCGAACACCGCCTCCAGATAGCCACCGGCATTGGAATTCAGGCCATAGACCGTGTCGCCGGTGCGAATGGTGGTTGGCGTGCCGTACAGATCCTGAACCGCGATGATATCGGCGACCATGGGCGTGACCGTATAGGCAAAGCTGGCATTGACGGAAGTGTTTGCCGTCTGGCTGAAATAGGACATCACACTGGCCTGCCAGCTGTCATTGGCATAGTGGTTGTCGACGCCATAGGTGGCAGAGCCATTGTAATTGCCCGCGTGGGTAAGCCCCAGCGCATGGCCGATTTCGTGAATATAGGCCTGGAAGGAATAGCTGTTGACACTCGTCCCGTAATTGCTCAGCCAGGCCTTGGACACGTTCACATTTGCGGAAATCAGATCCCCGTTGCCATACCAGGAATAATTGGCGTAAGCCCCGCTGTCCTCGTCATCAAACGTGATCTGCGCCCCGCTGCTGACAAAGGAAAACGTCAGTCCGGTGACATTCTCCCAAGCTTCCAGAGCATAGGTCGCAAGGGTCTTGGCGGCGCTGGTCAGGCCGGTGATATCAACCGTGATCGTGCTACCGGGTCCTGCATTGAACGAAATCGGCGCCCCGCTGGAGGTTTGCTGTTTCAGCTCATTTGCAATCTGGTCATTGGTGTAGACGGGCAGCGGAGCCGACGACACGCCGCTGGATGGGGCGCCCTCATTGGCCTGGGGTCCGCTGCCGTCATCGCAGCTGAACCCGGCCACGACCGGAAAGTCTTTGGTTCGGCCGGTGGCGGAACAAAGTTCACACATATCGATCTTGCCTCATGTGACTGTGTCAGATCCGATGAATTGCAGGGCGCTTGAACCTCCGGCCACGGATAACCGGCCCTGTCTGTGCAGATCCGGTTATAAAGCTCACCCTCGCCATCCGCTCCCGTGGGATGTTCCCACCTCAGAGGGATTGCACTTCATCGGGCGCAGCCTAGGAAGAGGACGGCAAGAACTCAAGTGAAAAACAAATAAATTTACACCACTTTAAAATATAAAATAAATAATCAACGATTCTTGTTCTATTTTTATTTCAAAATAAATACATAAAACAAAACAATGACATAAACATATCAAATTCCAGAACGGAAATTCTCTCAAAAACACCAAAAACCCCTTGCGCACCGGTTACATTTTGACCCCTGCGCTTCGGCGTGATGCTCCGGAGCCAGGCGCTTTACCTATTACGCCATCCCACAAGGCCCTCTGGCCGGAATTGCTGCCAGGTTCTGAGCCCGACGGCCATGAGCCGAAAACCCGGTTCACAGGACAGGTTCCGGCAATTGCAGCGCTTCTTTTCCGCGCTGCGAGCCCCTATGCTTTGTCAGCACTGCCCGCCTTGTCAGGAGCCTCAGGTGAAACCTCAGCATGTTGAACTGATCGTGGCTATTGCCGAAATGGGCAGCCTGGGGGCCGCCGCAACCCGGCTGAACAGAACCCAGCCAGCCGTCACCAAGGCCTTGAAGGCCGTTGAAACGGAACTCGGCGCTCCGATTTTCTTCCGGGCCTCCTATGGTGTTGTGCCGACGTCCGAGGGTCAGGTGATTGTCGAACGCTGCAAGAAGATTGCCGTCGACATCCGGAAGCTCAGAGAGGAAGTCGCCCAGGTCCAGGGAGACTATGTGGGCGCGCTCGACATCATTGTCTCGCCCCTGGCCGCCATGAAGATTGTCCCGCCGGTCTTGCGGCGGTTCCAGCACCGGTTTCCCAATGTGAAAATCGGGATTTCGGGCGGCCATGCCCCGGCCGCCTTTGCGCCCCTGCGCCGGGGCGAAGCCGATTTTGTCCTGGGCCCCTCTCCCGGGCCGTCAGATCTGCCCGGCCTGGATCCGGCCCCGCTCTTTGAGACCTCGATTTCCATCCTGACGGGGCACGGATCGCGGTTTTTGAAGGCCCGGGATCCTGCCGATCTGCAAGACGGCCGCTGGATCATGATCGGCCCCAAGGAAAGGCGTCCCGTTTATTATCAGTTCTTTGAAGAGCGCGGGCTCCAGCCCCCAGAACCCTTTACCCGCTCCGACTCCGTCCTCAGCATTCTGGCCATGCTGGAGGGAACCGAGCTCTTGTGTTCCTTTCCGTCCCTGCCGATCCAGGAACTACGCACGAAGTGGGATGTTGATGTCGTTCCGATTGCGGCGCCGCCGCCCAGGGTCTCAATTGCCCTGACCAGCGCCAGGGACCGCATTCTGACCCCCGCCGCCATCGCCTTTGCAGATCTGGTCAAAACCCATTGCAAGGCGTGGGCTCAAGGTGCAGCCACAAGCCCATAACTTTTTCTCCAGTTTTGGAAAAGTAGTTATTTGTTGGATATGAGTCTTTTTGCGTATGCTCCCGGATGTGGAACTTGGGAGGGATCCGCTGAATATTCTTTTCATCATGTATGACCAGCTGCGCTTTGACTATTTGAGCTGTGCAGGTCACCCGCATTTGCAGACGCCGAATTTTGACCGGGTTGCCAGCCTGGGCGTCCGCTTCACCAACGCCTATGTCCAGTCGCCGATCTGCGGCGCCAGCCGGATGAGCACCTATACCGGCCGCTACACCTCGTCCCATGGCGCTCAGTGGAACGGCTTCCCCTTGCGCGTAGGCGAACTGACCATGGGCGACCACCTACGCGCGCTCGGCATGGACTGCTGGCTGATCGGCAAGACCCATATGGCCGCCGACCGGCAAGGCATGGCGCGGCTCGGCCTCAGTCCGGACAGCGTGATTGGCGCCCGCCAGGAGGAATGCGGCTTCGATGTCTGGGTCCGCGATGACGGTCTCTGGGGCCAGGGCCCGGACGGATTTTATGATGAAAAACGCTCTCCCTATAACGAATATCTGAAATCGAAAGGCTATGAGAGCCAGAACCCCTGGGCCGACTTTGCCAATGCGGGCGTTGAAGAGGGCAAAGTGGCGAGCGGCTGGATGTTCGACAATGCCGACAAGCCCGCCAATATCCGGGAAGAAGACAGTGAAACCCCGTGGCTGACCACCCAGACGATTGACTTCCTGACCCGCGCGAAGGGGCGCTGGTGCGCCCATGTCAGCTATATCAAGCCCCATTGGCCCTATATCGTTCCGGCCCCCTATCACAAGATGTTCGGCAAGGAGCACATTCAGCCGGCCATCCGCCATCCGGGAGAGCGCACCGCACCGCATCCGGTCTACGGGGCCTATATGGACAATGCCATCGCCAAAGCCTTTCAGCAGGACGAGGTGCGCGACAAGGTCATTCCCGCCTATATGGGCCTGATCAAACAATGCGATGATCAGCTCGGGCGGCTCCTGGATCATCTGGAGGCAACGGACCAGATGAAAGACACGATGATCGTCCTGACCTCCGACCATGGCGATTATCTGGGCGATCACTGGCTGGGCGAAAAGGACCTCTTTCACGAACCGTCGGTGAAAGTGCCCCTGATCATCTACGATCCCCGCACGCAGGCCGAGGGCACCCGGGGCACCACCTGCAGAGCCCTTGTGGAGGCGATTGATCTTGCTCCAACCTTTGTGGAAGCCGCCGGAGGCCAGGTGCCCGGCCATATACTCGAAGGCCGGAGCCTGCAGCCCTTTCTTCACGGCCAGGCCCCGCAGACGCGGGACTATGTGATCAGCGAATATGACTATTCGCCCACCCCGCAATGCGTCAAACTGGGCCTGGAGCCGCGTGATGCGCGCCTGTTCATGGTCTTTGACGGGCGCTACAAGATGATGCACGCCGAAGGCGGCTTCCGCCCCATGCTGTTTGACCTTGAGACCGACCCTCAGGAATTCCATGATCTGGCCGGCCAGCCGGAGCACCAGGACGCAATCGACCGTCTTTATGGCTATCTTGCGGACTGGGGACGGCGGCTTGCCCAGCGGGTGACCATGTCAGAAGACGCCATCAAGGCCATGCGCGGACAATCCGCCAGAAAGGGCATCCTGCCTTTCCTGAAGGATGGCAGCGAAGTGCCGGACGAGATGACACAAGCCTATCGCGGGCCAGTCGCGCAGGACCACACGCGCAAGACGGCCCCGGGTGGAGAGTGATGTGACCAAAGAAGAGGACAGACCGGTAACGACCCCGGCCCAGCTCCCCGCACGCCCCCTCAACGAACGCCTCTCAGACGGGCTTGCGTTTTGCTTTGCGCTGGTGATCGTCCTCTACGCAGCCTCCGGGCCGATATCGGAATTCGTGCGCTTTGTCATCGAGGTGACCACACCGGCATTTGACGAGCTCTCCCGCCGGGACCAGCGGCTTCTCCTGCGCGCGCACTGGCTGGGCAGCAGCTATCGCAGCTTCGAAAAGAGCTTTCTGCTGCCGACCGGCCTCATTCTGGGCCTGCCCATCCTGTTCGCCTATGCCACCTGCCTGCTGACCTTGCACAAAAAGCCGTCCTGGCACTGGGCGAACTGGGCTCTGACAGCCCTGGCCCTCACCGCCTATCTGTCCTGGATCGTCAAGATCTTCGCCACCGATGGCGGCGCCCTTCCCGCTGCCGAGCCGCTCGACTATGTGATGTTCCCGCTTGCGACCGCCATCACGCTCTATTTGACCTGGCGTCTGTTCGGCGGGTTCATCGTGGCGTTCTGCCTGTTCTGGATCGTGTATTTTTTCATCCGCGGCGTCCTCCCGGACTGGACAGGCATCCTTGCCGGGTCGGAGGCAACCTTTCAGCAAAGCCTGCTGGCCATGGTCCAGAATTTCTGGGCCCAGACCGGCGGCATGTTCGGCCAGCCCCTGCAGGTCGTCTCCGGCAATGTGCTGATCTATATCGTGTTTGGCGCCGTGATGATGGCCTCCGGCGCCGGGGACCTTTTGCTCAAGATCGCCAACCGGCTTACCGGCGGACTGGTCGGGGGGGCCGCCCATGCGGCCATCGCCAGTTCGGCCCTATTCGGCACGCTGTCCGGCGCGGCGATCTCCAACGTCGTCTCGACCGGCGTCATGACCATTCCGGTGATCAAGAAATCCGGGTTCCGGCCCGCCTTTGCGGGGGCCGTGGAAGCGGCCGCATCGACCGGCGGGCAGGTGATGCCGCCGGTCATGGGCGTCGTTGCGTTTTTTGTCGCCGGTCAAATCGGGCTGGAGTACCGCTACATTGTCGTCGCAGCGATCCTTCCCGCCATCTTCTATTATTTCGGCACCTTCCTGACGGTTTTCTTTGAAGCCAGGAAACTCGAGATCGGCAAACTGCCGCTGTCAGACCGGCCGCCCCTCACCGGCCGGGACCGGGTCCAGTGCCTGGTCTTCATCATTCCCCTTGGCGTGCTTACCTATTTTCTGTTTGCCCAGCCATCTGTACCCAAAGCAGGGTTCTTCGGCCTGGTTGCAGCGCTTGCCACCGCGCTTGTTCTCTTTCCCGTTTTCCGCTCCGGCCGCGCCCTTTGGGCAGCCTTTGTGGCCGCCGGGCGCATGTCCGCCTCCATTGTTGTCATTGTGACGGCGATCGGGCTGATCGTAGGCCTCATCCAGGTGTCCGGATTCTCCGGACGTCTTGCCCAGCTGCTCACCGAGCTGGCCAGCGGCCCACTGCCCATGGTGCTTGCGGTGGTCGCGCTTGGCTCCATCGTGCTGGGCATGGGGCTGCCCCCTGGAGCCACCTATTTCATCATCGTGATTGCGCTCAGTTCGGGAATCGAGACCATAGGTATTCCTCCGCTTACCCTTCATCTGTTTGTCGTTTTCTTTGCCGTCATGTCGACGGTCACGCCGCCGGTCGCCCTTGCGGCCTTCGCTGCGGCCCCTATTGCCGGAGCCGATCCGGTGCGGACCGGATTTCAGGCTGCCCGCATCGGTATTGCCGGTTTCCTGATCCCCTTTGTCTTCGTCTATCATCCGGCCGTTCTGTACAAACTTCAGGTTCTGTTTGTCTGGTTCGGAGAGGACGCACCAGACAGCCGGGCCATGCTGGACATTGCCAGTGTCGGCTGGAACGGGTTCTTCTGGATCATTGCAGCCTTTGCCCTGGCCATGTGGATGCTCGCCTCAGCGCTGACGGGCTTTGACCGCAAATCCCTGCCGGTTCCCGAACGCATCGCCCGCGCCGGGCTCGGCCTTCTTGTTCTGGTTCCAGAGCCCTTTACCGCTGGCAGCGCCGTGACTTTAAGTGCCCTGGTCCTAGCCAGGCACTATCTGCTGGCCCGGCCGGAGCCCAAAGACCAGACAACATACGCATGACCAAGGGAGGACATATCATGCGCAGACTGAGCCTTGCGGCTGCTCTTGCAGCAGCGCTTTTTGCAACCCCATCACAGGCAGAAGACATCACCTTGAAAATGGCCACCATTGCCCCAAGCCTCGGGCAAGCCATTACAATGGCCACCTTCGCCAATATCGTGACCGAAAAGCTCGACGGCGTCACGATTGAAGTTGCGGCAGGCGGCGCGGCCACCGTGCATATGCTGGAGGTTGCCAAAGGCAACCTGGATATGTCCATGGGATCCCCGACGATCCATATGCTGCTCAGCCAAAAGAAGGCGATGTACAAGAACACGCAGAACAATGAAGAGCTGGCCCAAAATGTCAGCCAGTTGATGGCCTTTCCCTGGGGCGCCTATCATTTTGCGGTGCGCGCTGACAGCGGCATCGACTATCTGGACGACATTGAAGGCACCACAGTGTTTCTCGGCCCGCAAGGCGGCGGTGCTTTCAACGCGGCAAAGGGATGGATTGAGGCCACCACCGGCCTTAAGGAAGGCGAGGATTATGACGCCATCAAAGCCAACTGGAAAACCGGCTTCCAGGCATTTCTGGACGGCAAGATCGACATGTATGTGAATGGCTGCATCGATCCGTGCCAGCAATTCATCCAGTTCACGGAAACGGAAAAGGTCCGCTTTATCGGCCCGGAAGATGACAGCGGTGCGGCCGTCGACACTTTCCTGGGCAAATTCCGCCACCGGGCCGAGGTCCCGTCAGGGCTTTACGCCAACCAGGTCAATGAAGGCCCCGTCAAATCCAACGACACGGGCGTCAGCATTGCCGTCAGAACGGATCTGGACGAGGAACTGGTATATCAAATGACAAAGACCTTCTGGGAAAACATCGATTCCATCACCTCCGACGCGCCCTGGGCCAAGGCCCTGACACCGGAATACGCGGCAAAGGCGGAAGGCACCATCAAGCTGCATCCGGGCGCCGCCCGTTACTACAGGGAGATTGGCGCCCTCTGAAGGACCCGTCCAAAAGACGCGGCCGGGCCCGGGAGCGTCCGGCCGCTCTGCCACTCCCCTTATCTGAGCAACCCTGACCATCAGCCCCTGAGGCCATAGCGGTCCGGTTCCTCGAACACATCAATGGCCTTGGATCCGGCCTTGATGACCGCCCCGTGCTCCGTGCCGCTTGGAATGTCCCAGACCGCACCGGGACCCAGGGTTTTCGTTTCACCGCCAATGGTGAATTCTATCTCGCCGTCCACAAGTGTGCCCCATTGAGCCAGATGGGAATGGGGCGGCAGCACCATGTCCTTGTGAAATTCGAAAAACACGACCAAACCGGCCTCTGAGCGGATCGCGTGGGAAGTCACCACATCCTCTGGAAACGGAATATCCAGAGCAGGAAAATTCTTAATAAAATCAGGGAATTGCATGAGTTTCCTCCAGCCGGAACAGATGTTTCAATCCGGCCAGAGTGCCCTTTGACGTCTAGCCGTTCAAGACATCTTTCACCGTGGTCGCCAGCTGCTTGAGCGTGAAGGGTTTGGGCAGGAAGAAGAACTGTTCGCCTTCGGGAAGGTTTTCCTCAAAGGCATCTTCCGCATAGCCGGACACAAAGATGATCTTCAGGTCCGGCTGGGTCTTGCGCAACTCCACCAGAAGCGTCGGCCCGTCCATTTCCGGCATCACCACGTCAGAGACCACCAGATCTATCTGGCCATCCGTCTCTTCCATCACTTCCAGGGCTTCGTTGCCGGACCCGGCCTCATAGACCGTATAGCCGCGCGAGGCGAGCGCACGGGCGCCGAAGGCCCTGACAGCCTCTTCGTCTTCGACCAGCAGGATCGAGGCGGACCCGGTCAGGTCGGCCACCTTTTCCGTCTCGGCTTCCTTCGGCTCCGGCTTCTTTTCTTCCACGAATTCGGGAATGTGTCGCGGCAGGAACAAACGGAAGGTCGTGCCGAGATCCACTTCCGAATTGCAGAAGATGAACCCGCCGGTCTGTTTCACGATGCCATAGACCGTGGACAGGCCAAGGCCGGTGCCCTTGCCGACTTCCTTGGTGGAGAAGAACGGATCGAAGATTTTTTCCATGATTTCCGGCGGCATACCGTGGCCCGTGTCTTCCACTTCCACCAGCGTATATTCGCCCGCAGGCATGCCCCGTGTGTTGTCGAACTGTGTCGACTCGTCCGCCGACACATTGCGTGTGCGGATGGTCAGGCGCCCGCCCTCGGCCATGGCGTCGCCCGCATTCACGGCCAGATTGACAATCACCTGTTCCAGCTGGTTGAGATCGGCCATAACGGGCCACAGGTCCCGGCCATGGATCACTTTCAGCTCCACTTTCTCGCCCAGCAGCCGGTCCAGCAGGATCGACAGATCTGCCAGCACATCGTTGAGTTCCAGTTGTTGCGGACGGAGCGTCTGGCGGCGCGAGAAGGCCAGCAACTGGCGCACAAGGCCCGCTGCCCGGTTGGCATTCTGCTTGATGTT
Source organism: Roseibium sp. AWQ4_254 (assembly GCF_056161025.1). NCBI lineage: Bacteria > Pseudomonadati > Pseudomonadota > Alphaproteobacteria > Hyphomicrobiales > Stappiaceae > Roseibium > Roseibium sp. AWQ4_254. The sequence continues at coordinate 371,967 of NZ_JBSWYH010000001.1, read as the reverse complement.
CATGATGTCCTGGAAAGACGGATCGGTCGGCCGGTGGCTCGCCAGGAGCAGATCAGAGAAGCCGATGATCGCCGTCAGAACATTGTTGAAGTCATGGGCGACCCCGCCCGCCAGCTGGCCGATGGCCTGCATCTTCTGGCTCTGGGCGAACTGGGCCTCAAGGGCGCGCTGCTGGGTCGTCTCCAGGGCATAGACGATGGCCGTTTCCCCATCGCCCTCTCCTTCCTGCACCGCAGAGACATAGAAGGTTGCGGAGCGCGGATCGTTGCCTTCCACCAGCGGAATGTCGATAGGAGCGATTTCGCCGATTCCCTTGGCAGCAGCCGACAGGGCCTTGGACAGCTCTTCCCGGCCGCTTTCGGCAATATAGGCTTCCAGCTTCGGCGCGCCATCCGTGGAATCGACCGCCCCGAACAGTTTCAGGAACGGTGCATTGGTGCGCAGCACCCGGCCCTCACTGTCCAGCGAGGCAATGGAAATCGGCGTGTTGTTGAAGAACCGGGCAAAGCGGACTTCGGCCGCCCGCAGCGCTTCGGAGGCTTCCTCGCCGCGTGACCGGTTGAGCACGAGCGTGCGGCTGTCGCCCGCCAGGCCGTTTTCCCCGAACGGCACCCGGTGCAGCAGGCGCACGGCCAGCCCCCGGCCATTTCGGGTGACAAAATCAAGATCAAACGTTTCGCTCTTGACCTCGCCCGCCTGCCCCTTCACGGAGCGGATCAGCTCTGTGCCGTCGCCGCGCACGATTTCGCTCAGATCCAGATCGCCCGCGTCGAACTGGGCCAGATCATAGCCAAGCCAGTCGGCCAGCGTTGCGTTCAGATAGACAATGCGGCCGCTGGCATCACAGGAGAAGAACCCGGCCGGGGCATGGTCGAGGAAATTGATAACCCGCTGCAATTCCTGGAAAGAATTTTCCTGCTCCGCACGGTCCCGGGTAATGTCGGAAATCTGCCAGATAGCCATCGGCTTGCCGCCGCGCTCCGCAGAAGCTGGAAGCGGGCGTACAGAGACGCGGTACCAGCGGGCCTGACCTTCAACCCGGCCAAGCGGCACCGACATGCGGATTTCTTCCTGGGCCTTGCGGCCGTCACGCATGGCCTGGGACAGACGGAAAATAGCATCCGCCGCATCCGGATCGGAGGAAAACACCCGCTCGACAACGCGGATGTCCGCGGCCGTATCCGCCCCGGTCAGATCCGCATAGGCCTTGTTGGCATAAACAAGACGGCCGTCCATATCCGTGATCAGCGCGCCGTCATCCATGGTGTCGACAAAGGTGGAGGCCAGCGGATTGGATTCGCCCGGACGGGCGGACAGGCGCAGAAAGCCAATGGCCCCGGCAAACAGGCAGAACACGCCGACCACAGCCAGGATGCCGAGCAGCGCCAGAATGAACGGCTGGGCAACGTCCCGGTCCATAACCGTAAAGGCGGCCGCCGCGCCCACAAGCAGCAGCGCCAGCCCGATCAGCAGGCCAATATTGCCGGACCGCTCCGGCCGATTGATCATCGGCCCGCTTGGCGCCCCGTCCAAATCACTCATTCATCCAGTCTCCCCGGACCGATTCGTCTTAGAAACGGCCATGTATAAGCATTCTGTGCTTGCCACCCGATTTCAACCGGTATGACAGCTGCGCCGATTGAAATTCACGCGTTTAGAGGCCCTGGCGCCACATACGTCACCGGCAAAGCGCGGCGCTGCGGTCTATTTGGCCCGCCACGCGGCGCGGCGGCGCATCCTGAAGACGAATCCGATCACCTCGGCAACCGCCTTGAAATGCTCTTCGGGCACTTCATGGTCGATCTCAACCGTAGCATATAGCGCACGGGCCAGCGGCGGGTTCTCCACGACCGGGATCTCGTTCTCCTTGGCAACCTCACGGATTTTCAGGGCAACCGCATCCGTGCCCTTTGCCAGGCACAAGGGCGCTCCCATGCCTTGTTCATATTGCAGGGCCACCGCATAGTGGGTCGGGTTGGTCACAACCACGGTCGCCTGCGGCACCGCCGACATCATCCGCTTGCGCGAGCGCTCCATGCGCAACTGGCGGATCTTGCCCTTGACCTGCGGATCCCCTTCGCTCTGCTTGTATTCTTCCTTCACTTCCCGAAGGGACATCTTCTGCTTATTGAACCATTTGTGCTTCTGATACATGAAGTCCGCGCCCGCGACCACAGTCATCACGGCCAGAATCGCGGCCAGCATCTGCAGGACCAGAACCCGGGTTTCCTGCAAGATGATGCCGGTTTCGGCAAAGATGATGATTTCCGCCTCGTCCCGGTGCGGCCAAATCACCGCCACCATGACCGCCCCGACAAGCAGGATCTTCGCCATGCCCTTGGCGAAATTGACCAGACTGTCCCCGGAGAACAGCCGCTTGAAACCGGAGGCCGGTGACACCTTGGACAATTTGGGCTTGATGGTTTCCGCCGTCAGCAAGGGCTGATGCTGCACAAGGTTTCCCGCAACCGCCATGATGACAAGCGCAATCAGCGGCAAGCCGACAATGAGCGCAACCGACTGTCCCGTATCGCGCCACAGGGCTTTCAGGGCATAACCGTCCACAGCGATCTGGTGCGAATGTTCCAGATATCCCTTCATCAACTCACCAAGGGACGAGGCAGCGCCCGGCGCGAAGATCGCGATCATCAGGGTCGCTCCGGCCAGGGTAAACCAGGTGCTGACTTCCTGCGATTTGGGAACGTCCCCCTTGTCATGCGCTTCTTTCAAGCGCTTTTGCGTGGGGTCCTCTGTCTTTTCTGAGTCGTCGCTGTCGTCAGCCATGGCGCAGCTTCACCCTACTATGAATTTGCCGAGCGCACTCTGGAAATGCTCGAGATAGAACATCATCAGGGTTGCGATCAGTGCCATAAGCAGGAAAAAGCCGATGGCAATATTCACTGGCATGGCGATAAAGAAGATCTGCATTTGCGGCATCAGCTTGTTGAGCAGGCCAAGGCCGAAATAGAAGACCAGTCCGATGACAAGAAACGGCGCGCTCATGCGCACCGCAATCGTAAACACATGGGCGACCGTCTCGGTCGCGTTCTGGGCAAAATCCCCGACCGGCGGCAATTTTCCAGGCGGAAAAATCGTGAAACTGTCGTGGATGGCCGCGATGACCAGGTAGTGGGAATCAGAGACAAACACCAGCGTGATGCCCAGAACAGCCAGGAAGTTGCCATAAAGCGCGCCCTGCTGCCCCTCATTGGCAATATCGGTTCCAAGCGCGAATGCCAGACCGGACTGGTTGGCCATGATGACACCGGCAATCTGCAGCACCGAGGTGATCAGCTTGGCACATAATCCAATGCTGAAGCCGATGGCCAGCTCTCCGAACACAAGGGCCAGAAGCTGCGGAAAATTGGAGGTCAGGTCCGCAGGATAAAGCGATGCGGCAACCGGATACATGACAAGCGTAAGTGCAAGGGCAATGGTCAGGCGGAACCGGGTCGGGATCGAACTTTCCCCAAGGGCCGGCAGCAGCATGACCATGGTGCCCAGTCGGGCAAAGATCAGCATGAAGGCAGCCGCCACATCGGGCAGGAAGTCGAGCGTGACCGTCATGGGCGCGCGCTCACAATGGCAGACGGCACAGCCCTACCCCGTTGTCAGGATCAATTCGGTCACCCGCCCCATGAACGCTTCCAGAAGCTGGCTCATGAAGGGCAGCGTGATCAAAATGGTCACGAAAATCGCCAGGATCTTGGGAACAAAGACAAGGGTCATTTCCTGGATCTGGGTCAAGGCCTGAAACAGTGCGATCACCACACCGACCACAAGACCGACCACCATGACCGGACCGGCCACGAGGATCATGGTCCAGACGCCTTCGCGGGCCAGATCAAGAACTTCACCAGATGTCATTGCACGGCCCCTTCCAGGCAAGATCAGATCGGCATCCGCATGATTTCCTCATAGGCGGAAATAACCCGGTCGCGGACCGTCACCATGGTCTCAAGAGCCACTTCGGTTTCCGCAACAGCTGTCACGACGTCAACCACACCGGTCTTGCCCTCGATCATGCCGATGGCCTTCTGGTCGGCCTGCTGGCCCTGGTCGACAACCGTTTCAACCGCATCTTTCACCATTTGGCCGAAATCCATGGCGGACCGGTCCGCCGGGCTGTCCTCAATGGCCTTGGCCTGCTGCTGCAGCCGTGCGGCCATCTGATACGCATTGTTTGCAATTGACGGCGTGCTCATAGCCCCATGCCCTCTTAACTGAATTTACCGGGTCACGCCCGCAGGATGTCGATGGTCCGCTGCAGCATGCGCCGCGTCGATTCGATGACGTTCAGATTCGCTTCGTAAGACCGCTGCGCTTCGCGCATATCCGTGGTCTCAATCAGCGTGTTCACATTGGGCTGCAACACATAGCCCTTCTCATCCGCAGCCGGATGGCCCGGCATATAGGTGGACTTGAACGGGGACGTGTCCTCGGCAATCTTGCCCAGTTCGACCGTTTCAGCACCAATTTCCTTGTCGAAATGGCTCTGAAAGGTCGGGATCTTGCGCCGGTACGGCTCTTCTTCCGGGGTGCGCGCGGTCGAATTCGCGTTGGCGATGTTCTCCGCGATGACTCGCATGCGCCCGTTCTGTGCCTTCAGCCCGCTGGCTGATATGAACAGGGATTTGATCAGATCCATCGTGCAGATCTCCTCTTATAAATCATCAGCCTCAAGCGTTCTTGGAGAGCGCGGTGCGGATCAGTCCCAGCCCTTTGGTGTACAGCATCGTGGCGGCCTGGAAGTCCATCTGGTTCTGCGTGATGTTCATCATTTGCTCTTCCAGATTGACGCTGTTCCCGTTCGGTGTGATTTCAAAGCCATCCCGTTCTTCCACCTTCGTGGCAATCGTTCCGGTCATTTCTCCTGAAATGTGGCCAACCTCCGTGACGTCCGTGGACAGGCCAGCTTCCTGCAGACCGATATGATCACCGAACGAATAGCTTTTCACGTCCCGGGACTGGTATCCCGGGGTGTTGGCGTTGGCGATGTTCTCCGCCAGAACCCCTTGCCGTGTCTGGTGCCACTGCATTTTTGACTTCAAGGCCTGAAACAGCGGCAGATCCATCGCACCCATGTCATTCACCATTCGTTAACCTGATAGGCAATCATTGCCGACCAAATGGTTAATGAAGGGTTAACGCCAAAAACACACATCGCACGAAACCCTTCAGAAACCGGTGGAGGAGATCAACTTTCCTTTGCATTTCGCAAAATCAAGCCCTCTGGAACGGGCAATATTTGCCTGCTTCTGTTAACTTTCAGGAGTAGTGAGATTCGAAGGGCGTCAGCAAGCACATCAGCGGACCTGTCGACAGAAGAAACGGCGCCAGAGGCGCCGAAACGACCGGCCGGACTGCGGAAAGACAAAAAAGTGCAAGCCAATCGGGGCGAGCGGGGCACCCCGGGACGTCCACCGGAAGAACTGGGGATAAACCGATCGTTCCCCACATCCGGCGAAGGGCCCAGATAACAGGCGATCGACTTGACGTCCGCAGGCGGGGCGGCACGAGGAAAAGATGTACAACTGGATTGAATCGACTTTCAACGTGAGCGGCGGCGTGACCCAGGCAATCGCGGTGGTTCTGGCGCTGGCGGCCGTACTGCTGCTCTTCAGCCTCTTTGTGTTTGTGCTCAAACGGCTGATGGGCACAAACCTGCCCCATCCCAAGAACCGGCAACCCCGGGTGGCGGTCATGGACAGCACCGCAGTCGATGCCCGGCGGCGCCTGGTTCTGATCCGGCGGGACAATGTCGAACACCTGATCCTGATCGGTGGCCCGAGCGATGTGGTGGTAGAACAGCAGATCATCCGTAGCGCGCCCATTGTCCAGCCCCGTGCCGGACAGCACACGAACGCCCAGGCACAGCCCCCCCTGCCCCAGCAGGCAGCCTCAACCTTGCCCGGCGCCCTCAAGATGCCCATGGCTCCGGGACCGGATATTCCGCTGCGCCCGGATGAGACTGCCGTTCAAGCGGCGGGCCCGTCCGCCCCTCAAAGCGGCCTGTCAGGCGCTTCATCGGCAGAGGACACCCTGCAAAGCAGCAGCCTCGCCGATTCTGCCCGCGCCGCCATCGCTTTGAAGGCCTCGGTTCCCGAACTGGACCTGCCCAGAAAAGCGCCCAAGCCGGAGCCACGCTCCTTTGATGCTCCTGCGCAAGCAAGCCCGGTCGAGGCTCGTCCGGCGCCAGCCGGCCCGGCCCTGGAGATATCTTCCGCCCCCACGCCGGAACCCGCTCCGAAAGAAGACACGCCGTCCGCGTCCCGGCTGAAGGCCCCCGTGGTCAATGGGCCCTCCAACCGACAGCGCAACGGCCTTGCCGGGGCGCCCAAAGCCCCCGTCGCAGCCACCCCTGCAGCTGCCAAGGCCACACCGGAAAAAGAGACAGACGCGCCGCAACCTCTCACCCGGGCCGCCGCCTTGTTGCGGGCCGCCACGCAAAACGGGTTCAACCGCGCCAGTCCGGCCACTGGCAAGACCGCAAACGGTCAAACCCCGGCTCCAGCCGAAACCGCCGTTCACGCGGAGGGCAGCGTCCCGAAAATGCCTGGCATCATCCCGGCTCCTTCCGGCAAGCCTGCAGAAACGTCCTCTCAGCAGGGCGGCGCGGCCGGGGCGGCTTTCCAGTCCCTGGCCAAAACCCTTGGCGGCCGCGAACGCGCGCCCCAGAGCGGCCATTCCATCACCCCCCCTGCCTCCGGCCCTGCCGCGCGGGCGAAAACCGCACTGCTAAAGCCAGTGGAACCAGCCCAGGCAAAGAAGGTTGAGCCGGTCCTTGCCGCTTCAGCCAGCCCCGCCGTTGTGCCCCCTGCATTCCGCACAGAGGCAGCAGCGGAAAAAGACACTCCGGAGATCAAAGTTCCTGACGCTGGCCCGGCAACGGCTGCAACTGATGGATCAGATGTTGCAGCCGCCCAGACCGGCCCAGCCTCTGACCCTGCTTTGGTCGGCGGCACGGCAAATGGGAGCGCGTCTCCGGCCTCACTACAAGCCCCGAAAGCGCAAGACACGCCGGATGACGGCGCGCCCTCCCTCAACGGCGCAAGTGCTGCCGAGAACACGGGTCCGGCAACCGCTGACACAGCGATCCCTGAAACAGCGGTCCCTGAAACTCTGGCCCCCGAAAATCCAGCACAGCCAGAGACCGGCGCGTCTGAAAGCAGCGCCCGCCCCGCCGCGCCCCTGGACGCACCAGAAGCTGCGGCCGCTTCAAACGGATCTGAGCCGCCCCCCAAAGACGCTGCCACCGGACAGGTCGATTTGGACCTGGAACTCGGCGACCTGATCGAAACGGAAACGGAAGAGGTTCAAAAAGCCCCCGCCGGCAAGCTGGAGAGTGTGACCGCAACCGAACAGCCCGCGGCCCAGACGCAGAGCCAGATCAAACCGGCCTCCCCCGGCCTGACCTCCAGCGCCGCTGGCAGGCTGGACATTTCTGCTGGAAAGGCCAGCGATCCAAAGCCCCCGCGTGTCGTGCAGGGATTGGGAGACCGCAATCCGATTGAGGATGAGATGGCGAAAATTCTCAACGAACTGGGCGGACAGCCGAACCAATGATCAAGCTCCGATGCGCAGGGGCCCTGTCCCGGGCCCTGAAGATTGCGCTTGCGCTTCTGCCTGTGCTCACGGTTATGGCAGGCGCTGCCTCTGCACAGGAAATCTCCGTTGGCTTTGGTGAAGATGCCAGCCTGACGGAACGGGCGGTCCAGCTTGTCATCCTTTTGACGGTGCTGTCGCTGGCCCCATCCATCCTGGTCATGGTGACCAGCTTCACGCGGATCGTCGTGGTGCTGTCCCTGCTGCGCTCGGCCATCGGCCTGCAGACGGCGCCGCCCAATATGGTGATGATCAGCCTCGCCCTGTTCCTGTCCGCCTTCATCATGATGCCGACCCTTCAGGAGTCATATGATGCCGGCGTGCAGCCGCTGATCGACGGCGATATCGAGTTCGATCAGGCCTATGAACAGGCCTCCGCCCCCTTCCGCACATTCATGCTCTCCCAGGTGCGGGAAAAGGATCTGGCGCTGTTTCAGGAGCTGTCCGGTGAGGACGCCCCCGAAGGACCGGAAGACCTGTCCATGGCGACACTGATCCCTGCCTTCATGATCTCCGAATTGCGCCGGGCCTTCGAGATCGGCTTTCTGCTTTATCTGCCGTTTCTGATCATCGACCTGGTCATCGCCTCGGTTCTGATGTCTATGGGTATGATGATGCTGCCTCCCGTGGTGATTTCGCTGCCCTTCAAATTGATCTTTTTTGTGCTTGTGGATGGTTGGAACCTGGTGGCTGGGTCCTTGGTCAAGAGTTTCGGCGGCGGATAGCCCAAATCGCGTGCAATCGTCGGCCATTGGCGATTTGGAAAGGGACGGCGATATCGAACTCGACGGGGTTCACTACTCCCGCCACGAAGCCAGCATTCAAATTGCCAATGGTGAAGTGTCCTTTGACGCCATCTTGCGCAAGCTGTTCGAAGATGCCCGCGTCGACGCCGCCATCTGGCTGATTGCCCGGAAGATCAATCAGGCCGATGACGTTGTGGCCGACACCCTGAGATCAGACGCCGATGGCGCCATCATGCGGCTAGTGCTGCAAACCGGTTTTGACGACAAGACCTACCGGGACTTCCTGAAAGCCCGCTGCGTCTGGCCGCCACAATTCCGCAAACACAATGTGGTGGACCCGGCGAAATCTCTGCTGTCAGGCCGCGAAAGGCAAAGCCGCTGAAAAGCGATGTGCTCTACCCGGCAGGTGCACCGTCCGCTGGGGCAGCCACGGCCTGATCGTCGGCAGCCTGATTCTCCGATGTCCGGTTAGGAGACATGTACTGGCGCCGGTATTCCTTAAGGAAAGTTTCCAGACTGTCCGTATCCGCCAGCCGGTTGGCAACTTCCAGGAATTCCACACCCTGGGATTCAATCGGACGTGTGACCACCTCAAAGGCCAGGGCTTCGGGACTGTTGGACATCTTGTTCAGGTATTTCGTTTGCAGCCGCTTCAGGCTGAGCTGATCGCCGGCAAGCGAATAGGCAATCCCGGAGCGCAGGATGTCCCGGCGTTCAAGCTCATCCAGCGGAATATTGTCGGACCAGCGCGACCCATGCATGGCTTCAAGCTGCTCGCCCGCATCCCTCCAGCTTTCAGCGGCCCAGAAAGTATCGGCCCGCAGCCGGTCCACATCAGACCCCCGCATGTTGCGCACCAGTTCCAGCGCCAGATCCGGCCGGCCACTTTCTGTCAGCGCCCGCGCTTCAACAATATTGCGCTGCCGCTCCAATGTGGACGGCAGGCTCGCCTGACGGGTCCGGTTCAGCACCCGGAGGGCTTCATCCGGTTTCCGGTCCATCAGATAGATTGCGGCAAGATCGGCGGCGATCTGGGCACGAGCAGCCCCTTTGAGCCGATTGTCGACCTGATGGCGCAGCAATTCCGTTGCCTGATCCAGAAGATCGACCTCCACCAGGCGCTTGGCCAGGAGCCGTACCATCTCGTCGCCCTGGCGCCCAATTGGCGTCAGTTCGCGGAAATCGTAAAAAAGGGACAGGGCCTTGATCGGCGGCATGTCATCGGCTTTGCCGTATAGGAACAGGGAATTGAACAAGCCGTTCATCTCCTCCTGCAACAAACGGGTCGTATCGGACTCAGGATCAGCTTGAACCGCAGATTTCATCGCCTCAAAGGCCTGCCGGTACTGGCCTTTTTCCGCATAAAGCTGCGCCAGGAAGCGTAAGGTCTTCAATTCGATCTCGTCGCCGCGCCATGCGGTGGCAAGACCCGCCAGCCGGTCGATGGCCTGATCTATGTTCAACTCGCCGTCCCGGTAGCGGATGCGTAAGGCACGATACTCGGCCTCGGCCGCCCGCGGCCGGTCATCGGACCGGGTTACCAGATCAAACACGGTCAGGGCTTCCTGGGACCGGCCGGAGGCATCGGCCACCCGGCCCCGCAGAATATCGTAGCGGGCCGCCTGCGCTTTGGTCACTTCGCTTGGCTCGATCTCTGCAAGAACTCCATTCGCGGCACCGAAATCATTCACCTCCACTAGCGCCTTGGCCGCCGCCAGTCTGAATTCTGTCTGGATCGCAGAGGGATAGTTGCCAATTACGGCACGCCCGCGCGGCATAGCGATCCGGGCCGGGGTCCAGTTGCCAAGAGCAACATCCACAATGGTCTGCCAGATCGCCGAATCCGGACTGTGTTTCAAATCAGGGCGGTTGAGGAACTTGTAAGCCTCTTCCGGGCGCCCTGCCAGGGTGTGGGCCGCCCCCACCATCAGATTAAACGAGGGATCTTCCGCCAGCGCCGGCTCTTCTTCCATAGCCAGATTCATCCAGCCGAGTGCCTCCTGCGCAAATTGCTGCGCCAGATAAAACCGGGCCAGATCGATCAGGGCATTGCGCCTTTTGCCGGCCGGCGCCCGCGCAAGCTTGTCCTGCAATTCCATCAGCCGGGAGCGGAAAGCTTCCGGCCCTTCCGCTTTCAGGGACACGAATTCAAGCTTACCTTCGTCCGGGTCAACGATAGTGTTGAAAGCACCGGTTCCGCCCCTCAAATGCTGGTTCGAAACGGCAAGCCCGCCATCCTTTTCAATGATGACGTCATTGCCGAGGATCTGCATATTGACCCCATCGGCCCGCGGCACAATGGCAATGCCCTGAGCAGAGCTCAGCGCTTCGAGATCCACGAAATTCTGGGACTTCAACAACCCACGGGGCGGTCCGAAACCGGTCACCAGAGAGATGGTGTCTCCGACAAACGGGTCCTCGATCTTGCGGATATTCTGGGGGGCCTTGTAGTAGACGCGCAAAACAGATTCGCCATCGCCCCGGATATTGCGCTCCAGACTGAGCGGCACCGATGGCTCCAGAACCATATCCCCGATGACCAGTGACCAGGCATTGCCGTCCACCCCGACAGTCGCCAGCAACGGGTCATTCATGTCGATCCGCAGGATCTGGTAGTCATCGAATTGTTGGACATCAATATGATCGGACATTTCAGCCAGCGCCGAGATCATGCCCCGGGTATCGATCGTGGCATCCGTATCAAACACCAGCCAGATACTGTTGTTGCGGCGAAAGACCGCGCTGGAAACCGGCTCGGAGAAGGGAAAAACGACCCGGACGGTCTTGCCGATCCGGCGCGCTTCCGCAGACACAAAATTGCGGACTTCATCGGCGAAGTTGTCCGGCGGCTGCTCCGGGGACGGCCTCCTGCCAAAGTCGGCCCCGCCTGTGGCCCGCCACACTTCCGGCACATCCGTTTCTGGCCGCTTGGGAAGCTGAATGGCCGCAGGAACACTGCTTCCGCCCAGGGACGGGGTCTCGTCGACCCGGACCGGCTGCCCCGCCTGCGCACCGGTTTGCGGGGCCTCAAGACTTGAGGCGGTCTGAGGGGTCAGCGTCGGAATGCCGTCAGTTGCACGCCCTGCCTTCTCGCCCCTGGAAGCCACAGGGGACGCAGACGTCTGCTTTGATAGGTCCAGCATCGGAGCCTGCCGGACCACTTCTTTCTCTTCAGGGGGCAGCTCGGTCAAAGGCATGGCGCCGGGATCAGCCTGCGCAACGGTGGTGACGGGCGGCGTTTCCTGGTGTGGCGCGGCCCGCGCAGCCACAGGCTCTGCCTCGGCCTCAGCCCCGGTCTGGGGCACAGCGGCGGTCAGAAGCTGATCTGCTTGCCGCTCCGACGGGACCAGCGCCGCCGCCTGCGGCGCCTCAGCTACCTCCGCCACTTCAGGAGCCGGAAGCGTTTCGACCGCCGAAGCGGTCTGTTCCAGATCAGTCTGTCCTGGTGTGACAGGGTCTTCCGGGAAAGGTTCTCCGGCCGCAGCTTCGGCCAGATTGACCGGTTCCGGCTCCGGTGGACCCTGAGCCTGCCGCGGTGGCTTGCGGCGCGGTGTCATGGCCGCCTCACTGCCTGCCCTTGTGCCCGCTAACTCCGGCTCCGCCTCAGGCACTGCCTGCTCCAGGTTCTGAGGCTGAACGGGCTGCTGCACCCCATTTTCCGGGGCAAGCTCTGCGGTTTGAGCTGTTGTCCCGGACGGGTTCTGTTGCGGGGCCAGCCGCGGCACCTGCTGGGCGGCCTGACCGGGTGCCTGTTCCGGCACAAGGCCAGCCCCTTCAGCCGGGTCCGGCGCCCGCGTGCTGTCTTTTTCGGCCATCCCACCGATCGGAACTGCGGTAAACGCGGCAGATTCGTCGGCCCGGGATTCCTTCAGAACGCCGGAAGAGGACCGGCCGCTCGGCACCGGCGGCAGCCCCCTCGGGTCTTCGACCTCACGGGTGTCCCTCAGGCCCGGGGCAGTGATCATGTTCTTGCGGTTCTCGTTGTCCGCAACGGAGAGTTCCTTGTTGATCAGCGCATTGGCCGGGTCATTGACTTCCATATTTTCCGGCGTCACATCGATCACATAGGTCTTTTCCTCCCGGAAAGCACGGATATCGACCGACGGCTCGACACGCATCAGGAATTTCAGCTTGCCCTTGTCCAGGAAGGAAGTCGCATCAATCACCCCCTGGGGCAAATGCGCCCGCAAATGGGAGATATCCAGCTGGGCCGGGTGATTGAAGGTCAGCTTGATGATGTCGTTTTCCCGCACGAAGGCCGTATCGAATTTGATCGACCAGTCGAACACGAGCCGGGTGAAGGTTGGATGCTCGCCCACATGCAAGGTCACTTCCGGGCCTTCCTGGGCCTTCAGGCGCGCCTGTTCCAGCGCCCGCACCTTGCGCATCGCCGCCTCGGCCCGTTTGGCCAGATCGCGCACCACATCATCGGGAAGCCCCGGCGGCAGCCCTTGCCAGTTCATCGGCAGAATATCGACAAACAGCTTTTCACCCGCTTCAAGCGTGTTGATCTGAAACTGGTTTTTCAGCGCGAAGCGGATGGCGCTGCCATCCGGGTCCCGCCGGGCAATCGTGACATAGTCTCCCAGTTCCAGCGGTACGTCATCGACATTGATATCGACTGGTTCCTCGAAGGAAATCCTCAAAACACCGCCGGTGATCACCGCATCATAGACCGGCAGCAAAGTGCGGTCCTTGAAGGTCAAGACGAGGCGGCCGTAGCCCTCTTCAGGCGACACTTGCAGGTCCACCGGCTCCAGCGTCTGGGCAGATGCCTGAGGGGGCAGACACGGAGCCAGAAACGCGCACAGAACCAGGGCCCGGACCAGAAAGATCCAAGCCCCCCACACGCGGCAGGCGCGGGCGGTCATACAGCTTGGTCTCAGTCTCGGGCCGGATGCCTGCAAGTCGATCTGTCCTTAGATGGCGCCAACACTCTATTTTAAGATAAGTGTCCTTAACGCGCCCTTACATATGCCTTTAAAACCGGACCAAACCGCCTAGTTTGACGGGATTTTCGGTAAGTTTTGCTGCGCCGGCGCCCGCGCCTGGACAGGACGGCCCGCGGACGCGCCATCCTTGTCGCTGCTGGCAATCGCGACCGTCAGCCGTTCTGCCGTCTCCGGAGACATTTTCGCCAGAATGGCAGCCATCTTCCGGGGTTTCATCTGGCGTACCACCTTGAGCAGGATCGGCAGGCTCAACCGGTTGAAGATGCGGGCCGCATCCTTTGGCTTCATGGTCTCATACATGGTCACGAGCCCAGCCACTTCCTGCTCTTCCTGTTTCTTCTTCTTGTCGACCGCTTCTTCGATCCGCTGCTCGAGCTTTTTCAGCTCATCAACACGCTTTTCGATGCGCTCCTCGGTCGCCTTAAGCAGCTTTTCCCTGAGATCCAGCTGACCTTCCTGCTGCTGCAGGGTCTCCCGCCGCTTGCCGAGGCTTTCCAGAACGGCGCGCTCCGCAGCCGATCCGCCGATTTCCAAAGAGGACGGCAGGACCGGAGGCTCACTGTCAGCCTCCTTTCCGTCCTGCGCACCATCTTTGGAAGCCGCCATGTCGGGAAGGTCTGCCGTAATTTCTTCACCTGCTGGCGCTGTCGCGTCCCCGGCAGCTTCCTGGGCGACTGCGCCCTTGATAGGAAGCGCGCTGTGGTTGGGGCCTATAGCGAGGCCGAGCAGCTTAAGGGCAAGCAAGGCGCTTGCCGAAATTCCCAACAATGGCAGCAGTCTCAAATTCATGCAGCAGCACCGTTTCGTCTGCGGAATTGCTCAAGCCGTGCTGTCGCCTCTGCCGCCGCACTGCGGATATCCGCGGCCCGGCTGGTGCGCTTGCGCTCCGGCTCATAAACAGGAGCCTGTTCATAGGACGGCGCCTGCGGTGCGGCCTGTTGCCGTTCAGCCTGTTGCGGAGCGGCCGGAGCATATTGACCTGACGGGCGCGCATAAGCCGGTTGTTCGGCCTGAGGCCTGACAGCATATGGATCGCTGCGCGGAGCCGGTTCCGGATGCTGGGACACGGACCGCGCAGCCTCTGCAATCTGGGAAATCCTGGTAAAGATTTTATCACCTTCGCCGATCTGATCAGCCAGAGTGTGCGACATGGTTTCCGCTTGCTTAAGACGGCCACCCAAAACCTTGTCCGCTTCCGACGCGGTGGTTTTCAGGCCCAGAATCGCCCGTTCGGCAATTTCCGTTGCTGTCATCAATTCAGAGATCGTTGCCCGCAGCACTTCTTCATCGGCCCGCAGCCGTTGCAGCCGCCGGTTCAGCATCCAGCAATACCCGATCGTGATCAGCAACAGCACCGAAACCAAGGCTTCAATGATCATCCCGATTGGCAAAGTGCTCATGGCTGCTCCATTTCGTTTTGCATGGCACGCTCAAACGCGGCCAGTGTCATCTTGGGTTTGCGCAAGTTCTTTGCAACGCGGATTGCAATGGAATCCTCCACCTTGCCGAGGGTCCCCTCGGTCAGTGGGACGTTCCCGCATTTGATGGTCACCGGATCGGCCGGATCAACGTCGAAGACCAGGGTCTGGCCGACATCAAGGCTCAGCACTCGGCTGAGCGGCAGATAGGTCTCATGCAGAACCGCGTCGACCGCGACCTCGGCCGCATGGATTTCACTGGCAAGGTGACCTTCCCAGATCGGATCCCGGCCGAATTTTTCCCCCATGAACATCTGAAGCAGCAGATCGCGGATCGGCTCCAGGGTTGCATAGGGCATCATGATCTCGACCGAGCCGCCCCGGTCTTCCATGTCGATGCGCAATTCCACCAGGATCGCCGCATTGGCCGGACGGGAAATCGCGGCAAAGCGCGGGTTCGTCTCCAGGCGTTCCAGATTGAAATGAACCGGCGACAGCGGTGCAAAGGCCTGTTCGGCGTCCTGCAGGATGAGCGAAACCATCTGCTGGACAAGGCCGGTTTCAATGGTCGTATAAGGACGCCCTTCAACACGCACGGCCGAGATACCACGCCCGCCGCCCAGAAGAACGTCGATGATGGAATAAATCAGACTGGATTCAACGGTAATCAGACCGAAACCGTCCCATTCTTCTGCCTTGAACACCCCCAGGATGGCCGGCAGCGGAATGGAATTCAGATAATCTCCAAAACGCACGGAGCTGATGGAATCCAGCGACACCTCCACATTGTCAGAGGTGAAGTTGCGCAAGGACGTCGTGGTCAGGCGCACCAGCCGGTCGAAGACGATTTCGAGCATCGGCAGACGCTCATAGGAAACCATCGCCGAATTGATCAGCGCCCGGATCCCGCTCTGGTCACCGGCAATCGTATCCTCGATGTTGAAGCCGAGGAGGTTGTCAATTTCCTCCTGGTTCAGGACACGGTCGGCCCCACGGGTCGCGTTTTCAAGGTCGGGCTCACTGTCATCGATCATGGCCGCCCATTGCGCAGCCATATCGTCGGAGCTTCCCGCCCCCTGCTCTTCTAGGGCAGCCCCCCAGGCCGCGGCCAGGTCGTCATCTTCGTCCCCAGCGCCTTGCTCAGCCAGGGCAGCTCCCCAGGCGTCGGCCATGTCCTCTTCGGACAGATCATCGTCGTCGACGTCAGCCATGCATCATGTCACTGCACAAGGATTTCCTTGAACAGAACCCCTTCTACCTTAGCCGGATAGACCGACATGTTGATCCGTCTGAGCAATTCTTCCTTCAGGCGGAACAAACCGGCAGACCCTTCCAGGTCCGCAGGGCGCAACTCTCGCAAATAGATCTGGAACGCATCCAGGATACGCGGCAGGAACGGCTGGATCTGATCGATCATTGCCCGGTTCTCAACCTCCAGGGCGATGCGTACCTTCAGATAGGTTGTCCGCCCTTCCGTGGCCAGATTGACGGTCATTTCCGGCAGGTCGTAAAAAACGACCGGCTTTTGAACCTCGGCCGGCGCCTCACCATCTCCCAGCGCAGGCATCGGAGCGTCCGAGCCCATCAGGAAATAATAAGCAGCCCCGCCTGCGGCGAGCAGGACAACAAGTCCGATCCCACCAAACAGAAACAGCTTTTTCTTTCCGCCTCCTGCGGCGCCATCAGCCCCTTCTTCGGCTTCATCACCGGCAGCAGTGCTTTCATCAGCCATTCCGCACTCCGCATTAAAACAACGCCCGCGCGCGTTATTTATTACTAAAGAGTTAATGGTTAACGAATGGTTACCGCCCCATTAACGCGAGTCACCGGGCAAAAATTGCCAAGTGGTTAACTTCTGCCGGAATCTCTTGCCGCGCGCATCCTCCCCCTTTCGTTTTTACCCAGATTTCCCAAGGATTTAAAAACTGGCATGCCCCGTGCATTAACCATAACCGAGCCCGCAGGTCTGGGGAGACCGGACGGCTCATCGGGGAGCAAAAGGAACCGTTCATATGGAGAACGCACAGCTTATTGGCTTGTCACGGCAGACCGCCCTGCGGAATCAGCTGGATGTCGTCGCCAACAACATGGCGAACATCAACACGGCTGGCTTCAAGTCGCAGAACCTGCTGTTTGAGGAATATCTGATGCCGGTCGCCGAAGCGACCGAGTTTGAGGCACAAGACCGGACCCTGTCCTATGTGCTGGACTATCAGACGCATACCGACTTTGAAAATGGCAGCTTCAAGATGACCGGCAACGAGCTGGACATGGCCCTTGAAGGAGAAGGCTTCTTCGTCGTCCAGATGGATGACGGCACCGAGGCCTATACCCGCAACGGCGCCTTTCATCTGGACGCCAATGGCCAGCTGGTCACCTCTGAAGGACGGCCGGTCCTCACATCTGCCGGTCCGCTGACCTTCAGCCGGGAAGATGGCCAGATCCAGATCGCGTCTGATGGCACCATCGCCACAGATCTCGGCATTCGCGGCCAGGTGCGCATTGCCAGTTTCGAAGATCCGCAGGCCCTCCAGAAACTGGGGGAGACGGCCTTTACCGGTGAGAACCCCCTTGTCCCGGCCAATACCAAAGTCGTTCAGGGCGCTCTGGAACAGTCCAACGTGGATGGCGTCTTTGAAGTCACGCGCCTGATTGAAATCACAAGATCATACGAATCCGTGTCGAAGATGCTGAAGGATGCCAATGAACTGCGCCAGCAGGCCATCGCCACACTCGGACAGATCAAGACCTGACGGCTTTAGGGAACCAAGACCATGAAAGCACTCCAGATCGCCGCGACCGGCATGAAGGCGCAGGAAATTAACGTTGAAGTCATCTCGAACAACGTTGCCAATATGCGCACGACGGGATTCAAGAAACAGCGGGCGGATTTTCAGGATCTGCTTTATCAGAACCTGCGCCGCATGGGTACGGAAACCTCCGATGCGGGCACGATCGTGCCGACCGGTGTTCAGATCGGCTCCGGTGTGAAACTGGCCTCCACGACCCGGATCATGTCCCAGGGTTCGCTGGAGCAGACGGACGATCCTCTGGATATGGCCATTCGCGGCGAAGGCTTTTTCCAGATCGACCTGCCGGACGGACGCACAGGCTATACAAGGGACGGCTCGTTCGAGCGGGACGCGGATGGCCAGCTGGTGACCGTCGATGGCTATCCGGTCAATCCGGGCATCACCATTCCGGAAAACATTCAGGATCTGACGGTCGCCAATGACGGCACGGTTCAGGGCGTGGACGACACGGGCGCCACACAGGAACTTGGCCAGGTTCAACTTGCGCGGTTCGTGAACAAGGCCGGCCTTGAAGCCATCGGCGACAACCTCTTCCTGGAAACCGACGCCAGCGGGGCCGCCGAGACCGGCAATCCGGATGACAACGGCTTCGGCAGCGTCCAGCAGTATTTCCTGGAGATGTCCAACGTCGATGCGGTGACCGAGATCTCCGATCTGATTGCCGCCCAACGCGCCTATGAAATGAATTCGCAGATCATCCAGGCCGCCGATGAGATGTATTCCACCACGACCAACCTGCGCTGATCAGGGGGCTTGAAATGATGAAGACTTTTCTGAAATCCGCCCTCGGCCTGGCCTTGTTGGCCCTGGCCGGCAGCCCGGCAGCCGCTGGAGATCCGCCGGTACTGCGCTCACAGGTCATGACCCTGTCGGACATTGTCACCGTTGGCGACTTCTATTCCAATTCAGGCGCATTTGCGGCCAAACCGCTGTTCCGCTCACCGGACATGGGCACCTCTGGCAATGTGCCCGCCAGCCTTGTTGCCGAGCGCGCCCGGGCGGCGGGCCTGGACAGCGCAGGAACCGACGGTCTCAGAACCGTCGTTGTCCACCGGGGCGCTGCCAAATTCGAACGCGACCAGCTGGCCGGGCTTGTACGCAAGGCTCTGGTAGAACGCCACGCAGGCCTTCAGCCGGAGAACCTTGACATCAAATTGCTGCAAGCCCCGGACCGGGTGCTCGCAGATCCGAGCGTTGAGGAGCCCATACGGGTCACCTCCGTCGACTGGTCCGACGCCAGCGGCAATTTTGTTCTCCGGGCCACGGTGGCCGTTGAGACAGGCACCCGGCAGCTCACTTTGACCGGCATCGCCCAGGAAATGACGGAAGTGCTCGCCCTCGCTCAGCCCCTGCGCCGAGGAGACATTCTGCGGGAAGACGACCTGACCACGATCCGCATGGCCAGGGCCCGTGTCCCCTCAAGCGCCGTCACCCGCGCGCAGGAGATTGTCGGCAAGGAAGCGACCACGAATATCCGCTCCAATTCCCCCCTCTCCCGCAGAACCTTTCAGCGTCCGGTTCTTATCAGCCGTGGGGACAAGGTCACCGTCACATTCGACATGCCGGGCCTGAAGCTCACCTCGCGGGCCAAGGCGCTTGACAGCGGCGCCAAAGGCGACGTGATCGACGTGATGAACCTGCAATCCCGGCGCGTTGTGCCGGCAACTGTCGTCTCCCGCGGTCGAGTACGCGTTCACACCGCAAGCCCCCTTGTCGCCAGCCTGAACAGCGAGACCAACTGATGCCGTTTTCTCTTACAAGCAAAGTGCTGACCAGCCTGACCCTGGCGGCTCTGGCCGCAGGCTGCGGCACGGCTGACCAGCTCGCCCAAGTGGGCAAGCAGCCCGCCCTCAATGCCATCCAGGACCCGACCACCACACCGGGATACCGGCCCGTGCAAATGCCCATGCCGGAACCGCAACAGGCGCATTACAATCCGAACTCCCTCTGGCAGTCGGGCAGCCGCGCCTTCTTCAAGGACCAGCGGGCCAGCCAGGTGGGTGACATCCTGACGGTTGTGGTCACCATCGATGATGAAGCCCAGTTCGACAACAGCACAGAGCGCAGCCGCACAGAATCAAGCGGCGCTGGCGTCGGCGGTGCGGTTGGCACGGCTATCGACACGATCTTCATGCCCGCAGGCATGGCCGCCAGCGATCTTGGCAGCGTCAACAGCAATTCCAGCTTCCAGGGCGAAGGCAAGGTTGACCGGGAAGAAAACCTGCAGACCACCATCGCGGCCGTCGTGACCCAGGTACTGCCCAACGGCAATCTGGTTATCGAAGGGCGGCAGGAAGTCCGGGTGAATTTCGAAATCCGCGAGCTGATCGTCGCCGGGATCGTGCGGCCTGAGGACATCACCGCCAACAACCGCATTGCCAGCGAGCAGATCGCAGAAGCGCGCATCGGCTATGGCGGCCGCGGCCAGATCACCACGGTTCAACAACCGCGCGTTGGCAATCAGGTGATGGACATTCTCCTGCCCTTCTGACCGCGTCTCTTTTTCAGTCCCCCGGCCAGCTGCAGGCCAAGTGTTCTAGAAGCTTTTCCTGCAGCGGCTGATGACGGGCACGGCATCTCGCTCCCCGAGTGCCGTGCCCGTTCTCTTTTGTGATCAGCCGATTTGCAAAGAAGATATGCCGTTGCGGAATTTCGGACTAAACTGAGCCCCGGATCAAATTTGCCCCTTGCCCGGAGGTTTCATGCGCCGTCTGCTTGCATCCGCCATTTGCTTATGTCTTGTCTCGGCCGGACCCGCCGCAGCAGCCAGCTGCGGCAACGGGCCGGACGGGTTCCAAGCCTGGAAACAGGCCTTTGTCGAAAGCGCGCCCCGGTACAAGCTCAAGACCCGTACGGTCCGCAACGCGCTTCAGAACGTGACCTACAATTCCAAGGTTGTCCGCCTCGACCGGAATCAGAAATCCTTCAAACTGAGCTTCAAGCAATTTTATGCAAAGCGGGTCAATACAGCGATGATCCGCAAGGGGCAAAGGCTCGGCCAGACCTACCGACGGCTCTTCAGCCGGATCGAGCGGAAATATGGTGTTCCGGCACCGGTCATTCTGGCCATCTGGGGCCTTGAAACCAATTTTGGCGGCTATACCGGCAACATGCCGGTCCTCCAGTCCCTCGCCACCCTTGCCTATGATTGCCGCCGGTCCGCATTTTTCACCAATGAGCTGATCAATGCGCTGATCATCGTGCAGCGGCGCGACATGGCCCCGGCTGACATGCGCGGCGCCTGGGCCGGTGAAATCGGCCAGACCCAGTTTCTGGCCTCGTCCTATGTCAAATACGCCGTCGACTTCGACCGGGACGGCCGCCGGGATCTGATCCGCTCCATCCCCGATGTCCTGGCATCCACGGCAAACTACCTGCAGAAAAAAGGCTGGCGCAGCGGTCAGCCCTGGGGGCCCGGAACCGCGAATTACCGGGTTCTGAAGGAATGGAACAAGGCCAGCGTCTACGTGCAGACCATTTCGGTCATGGCCGAGAAAATCGGCAATTGAGGTTGCCCGGTTCCTCCCCGGAGCAGCCGGACGCCACCTGCCACCTGTCCCCCCCGCCCGGACCAAGAAAAAAGCCTTCCCGGGCGGGAAGGCTGAAAAAGTTCTCGGACGCCCCGGGCGGGCACGCCAGCCGTTTTTTGGAAATCAGTCGTCGCGATACACCTTTTCGCGGCGTTCATGGGCTTCCTGGGCCTCGATCGACAAGGTGGCGATCGGTCTGGCTTCCAGACGCCTGAGCGAGATCGGCTCGCCAGTCTCTTCGCAATAGCCATAACTCCCATCTGCAATCCGCTCCAGAGCGTCATCGATCTTCGAGATCAACTTGCGCTGGCGGTCCCGTGCCCGCAGCTCAATCGAGCGGTCCGTCTCAGAGGACGCGCGGTCGGCAAAATCAGGATGGTTCTGGCTTTCTTCCTGAAGGTTGGTGAGCGTTTCCTTGCTCTCCTTCAGAATGTCGTCTTTCCACGCAAGCAGCTTGTTTCGGAAATATTCACGCTGCCTGTCATTCATGAACGGCTCGTCTTCCGAGGGTCGATAGTCAGACTCAATTTCAACCGTCATCGATAGCTCCGGATTACCGTTTGGCCGGGCGCAATATATAGCCGGTTCCGCCAGCCGACAACGGTTCATTTCTGAAAAACAGCATTAAAGAAACGTCATATCTTTCAATTCGTTGCGTAAGATTGGGGTCGTTTTACTGCGATTTTCCGCAATTTGCGGCAATCACGGATCCACGAAACGCCCAAGCTTCGCAAGCTCCACCTTCACGCGCAATTCAATCTCTTCGAGCACCGAATCAACCCGCTCATCGCCACTGCTCTGGCGGTTCTCCACCTGCCGGGCCAAGGCCTCCAGCCGGTCCTCAGATACCACCCCGGCCAGCAGGTCCGCCCGGATGCTCTCCAGAGAATCCAGCAGCGTATGGCCGTGCCGGGCCGCCTTGGTGCGGCGGGCCTCCCGCTCATCAACTTCCTGCAGCGCCAGCAGAGCGTCCATCCCCTGAATGGAGGGTCCGCCTGCGGTTTGAGCCGAGTGAGATACGTCGCCCCCGAGATCCGGTGCAAATTCCTGGGAGCCGGAGGACACCCGCTTCTTACCGCCCTTGCTGCCCTGAACGCCGGTAATCGGTTTGTTGCCTGTAATGCGCATGTCTTGTTCCACCTTGCCCGACATCGTTGGGTCTTGCCGGAGTTTTTGCCGAACTGCGCCGCCCGTTGTCAGAAATTGCCCCGAAGGGTAAATGAGTCCTTGCAGGGCAGGCAATATTTGCCGCTCCGGAAAAAGGTTTCATTAACTTAAATCCTCATCTTCCCGGCGCCAAGCTGCAAGTTTACGGGTTTTTCGGCCGAATGCTGCCATTTTTAAAAAAAGACGGCTGCGCCTCACCAAACTGGCACGCCTCTCGCATTCTGCATGCTGCATTCTCTTGAGCCGGCGCATGGCCGGTTCGAAAAACTGGGCTGGAACAGGCGATGCGACACATGAGTGATGTTCATACTTCTTGGCTGGCAGGGCTGTGCCGTCTTGCGGTCCTGGCCACCGTTGCGCTGGGGGGCGGGCTGACAAGCGCCCAGGCGGCCTCCCGCATCAAGGACATCGCCGATTTCGAAGGCATCCGGGAAAACCAGCTGATCGGTTACGGCCTTGTGGTCGGCCTGAACGGCACCGGTGATTCCCTCAACAACACGCCCTTCACCCAGCAGAGCCTTCAGGCCATGCTGGAACGGCTCGGTGTCAACACCCGCAACATCTCGCTGAACACGAACACGGTGGCCGCGGTGATGGTGACCGCCAACCTGCCACCCTTTGCCACCCAGGGCACGCGCATTGATGTGAATGTCAGCGCACTCGGCGACGCCGATTCCCTGCAGGGCGGCACGCTGCTGGTCACGCCGCTGGTTGGCGCGGATGGAGAGGTCTATTCCATTGCCCAGGGCTCCGTTGCCATTGGCGGGTTTTCCGCGCAGGCAGACGCCGCCTCCGTGGTGCGCGGAGTTCCCACCGCCGGGCGGATCGCAAATGGCGGCCTGGTCGAGCGGGAACTGGACTTCAAGCTGGCCTCCCTCACCACCTTGCGCCTGGCCCTGCGCAATCCGGACCTGACCACGGCCCGGCGCGTAGCCCTGTCCATCAACGAGCTGATCGGCCTGCCCACCGCCGAGCCCCTGGATCCGGGCACCGTACAGCTGGACCTGCCCCAGCAGTATGACGGCAACATCGTCGACCTCCTGACCGACATCGAACAGCTGATTGTCGAGCCGGATCTGGCCGCCCGAATCGTCATCGACGAAAACTCCGGGATCATCGTCATGGGCCAGGAAGTAAAAGTTTCCATGGTCGCAATTGCCCAGGGCAATCTCACCGTGACAATTGCAGAATCTCCCCAGGTGTCCCAGCCCCTGCCTTTTGCTGACAATGGCGAGACAGTTGTGGTTCCGCGTTCGGAAGTTTCTGTGAACGAGGACGGCTCCAAACTTGCGATCGTGCCGCAGACGATCACACTGAAACAGCTCGTCGACGGGCTGAATGCGCTGGGCATCGGCCCGCGCGACATGATCTCCATCCTGCAGGCCATCAAGGCTGCAGGGGCACTGCAAGCAGAAATCGAGGTGCTGTGATGCTCAACGCTGTTGCTCCGGTCACCAGCCAACCCAATCCGATGGATTCGCTGCGCGGCGTGAACACGTCAGACAAATCGAGCATGCGGGCCGCAGCAGAAGAGTTTGAAGCCGTGTTCCTGAACACGATGCTGCAGAACATGTTCACCGGCCTTCAGGAAGGCGGCACCTGGGGCGGCGGCACCGGCTCAGACGCCTGGCAGAGCTTTCTGATCGACGAATATGCCCATTCAATTTCTGAAGCAGGTGGTATTGGCCTCGCCGACAGTGTCGAGCGGGAGCTGATCGCCCTGCAGGAGGGATCAAGATGACCGCCCAGACGAGCCCCCACACGTTTCCCTTTTCCCTGGACCGGCCCACCAGCAAGCAGGAAGCCGAGGCCTTCTGCTCGGCCCTGTCCGGAACCATGGAGGCCCTTCTGTCGGTCATCGAGATGGAAACAGATCTTGTGCGCTCCGGAAGGCTGAAGGAAGCCGGAGACCTGCAGCCAGACAAGGCCCGGCTCATCCATGAATATACCAAGGGCATGATGACCGCGAAGGAACATGCCGTTGCGCTTGGCAACCTCTCACCAGCCGCCACCCAGTCCCTGCGCCGCCAGCACGGTGAGTTCCAGCCGGTCCTCAGGATCAATCTTGCCGTCCTGTCAACGGCACGGGATGTGGCCAATTCCCTCGTCTCAACGGTGGCGAAGGCCGCCGGCGCCAAGAACGCCAATGCGCCAACCACCTATGGCCGCACCGGCTCAGCACCAAACGGACCGCACTCAGCTCACGGTATCGCGGTGAACCATTCCCTCTGACCCTTTCCCGGTAAGTTTCTAGAAAACGGCTCCTTTTCGAAGGGGCCTTTTTCCGTTATGGTCCAGAGCTGTCCCCGCAGCGGCTCAGGCGCCTTTTTTATCTTCGGGACAGCCAGCGCGAATCATCTGAAAATAAAAGCGCCTACACATCAAATCCTAATCATTTCGTTAAGAAACGATTCATTCCCCTACGTTATATTCAACAATATACGGGACTGTAATGCGTACCCCGGAGGATGAGATGTTGGATACGGGAATTGCCCGGCCGCCATCGCCGACCTACACGGCGATCACGCCGGTAGCGCGGGCCCCGGAAAAGAACGAGCCCGCCGCGAATACTGATTTGCCGGTCGAAGACACAGTCAAACCGGCTGAGGAAACAAGCGAAGACACGCGGGCGGCCAATAACAGCCGCGAGTCAAAGTCGCTATTTGAAACAGTGGCTCCGCAACTGGAACGCCGCAACGTGGTGGATCCTGAAAGCGACAGCGTTGTCTATACAGCAACGAACACCGATACCGGTGAGGTTGTGCGGCAGGTACCGAGCGAGACTTTGCGGCGCCTGCGGGCCTATACCAAGTCCATCGAGACACAGACAGCCCAGACCACAACCGCCAATTTCCAGCGGACCGCCTAAACCCAAGCGCAGTTGCTCACGACCCATTTGACCGCGCTTGGAGAGGCCTCGGCCAAAAGCGCGCCGCAGGTCGATACGGGGTCTCGGGCCAGACGTGCGACAACGTCGCGAGCCTCTCCGAGCGCGGCCTCCGGTGCCCCAATTCCTGACAACGGACGCCGTTGCACCGCCTATCCGGTCAATCAGACCAGGTCGCGCGATACGCTTGGAGCGTGTCGCGTTTTTCCGGATTAAAACTGCTTTGTCTTTTGCGTTGAAATCTCTGATTTCAGGCAGCAAAAGGTAAAGCGGCCTGAAACCGGGCGAACGCGGTCCGTGCCTGCAAAAACCCGGGCGCAATCCCGCGGTCGAGCGGCGCCCTCCCATACCGCCCCTTCCCCTCAAAAGGCCGGCGCCCTGCCCGAGTGCAGGACATTCTTGCTCAGGGCCGTAGCCCCCCCCAAGCCTCACCTCATGCCCCATCGGCAGAAGGGCCCGCTGAGCCTTCCGGCCAGGCTGAGAGCCCAAACGGCCGCCTTGCAAAAAGACAGGAAGTTGTAACGGGACAGGGCTGGAAACCAGACCTGCGCCAGCGCATGCTTTGCCTGATGCACCACATTCAGGGGCCCGCGACGGACCGCACCTGACCAACCACATCGCCCAACCGTACTTTTCCTAAAGTTAGCCACCCCGAAGAACCCGGTCCACCCCCCTGCTTTAGTTGCAAATGCGGCAAGAAAGCTTATTTATAGTTGCGGCAAAAGGCGACTTAAAACATTGATTTTAAACAAATTAACCAATTAACCAAATATATTTACGATCTTGATTCATAAGTACTTTAGGTTAAGTCGTAATAACCAAATAAATTAGCAGTTAATACAATGTCACGAGACAGAGTTCATCTGTCATTCAGGAAGAATGGCGTCTTAGAACAGAAGGAACTCTGTAATGGCAGGAATTACTCTTTCGAGCGCCGTGCGCACGAACCTCAACTCCCTACAGGCCACGTCCGAGCTAATGAGCTCGGTCCAGGAACGGCTTTCGACAGGCAAGAAGGTCAATTCGGCTCTCGACAATCCGAACTCGTTTTTTACGGCCAAGGGCCTGGAGAACCGTGCGGGCGATCTGTCGACCCTGCTGGATGACATGGGCCAGTCGGTCCAGACCCTGAAAGCAGCGGACAAGGGCATCGAGGCCATCTCCGATCTCGTGGATTCTGCAAAAGCGAAGGCCAACCAGGCCCAGCAAACCTCCAGCCAGTCCGAGCGCAACCAGTATGCCAAGGAATATAACGAGCTGCTGACGCAGATCGAGGATCTGGCCAAGGACGCCGGCTATAAGGGCAAGAACCTGCTCGGCGGAACGGGCAACGACCTGTCGGTGACCTTCAACGAAGATGGCACGTCCTCTCTGTCCATCTCTTCGGTTGACTATACCGACACGACCCTGTCCACCGGTCTGAACCTGTCCGATCTTACGGAAGCCACTTCCGGCACCTCCGCGATCACACTCACCAACGGCACAGCGACAACCTCGCTGACCGCTGGCAGCCTGCTGACGGCTGATTCTGAGTTCACTGCAGGCGATACCCTGACCTTCACCGATGCCAATGGCACGGAGCTGGCCACGCTTGAGGTGACGGCAACCACCACGGTTTCCGATCTGGAATCGGCCATTGATGGCATTGACGGTGCCAGCGCTGCACTGTCCAGCGGCACGCTGACCACCACGTCGGATTTCAAGCTGTCGATCAGTTCCGACAACACGGCATTCAACTCAAATGCCGCGTTGACCACAAACGGCACGGATTCAAGCTTTGCAACCGACTCGTCAATCGACAGCACGATCAGCTCATTGAAGTCAGCCCAGGACACCTTGCGTTCGCAGGCGTCCACATTCGGGACCAACCTGTCCATCGTGGAAAACCGTCAGGACTTCACCAATGCCCTGATCAACACGCTGGAAGAAGGCGCCGGAAAGCTGACCCTTGCGGACACCAACGAGGAAGGCGCGAACCTTCTGGCTCTGCAGACCCAGCAGACCCTCGCCTCCACCTCCCTGTCCCTGGCAGCCCAGGCGGACCAGAACGTGCTGCGGCTCTTCTAAGAGCTCAAGTGCGGATCGCAAGGTCCGAACAAAATCTGAAAAGCGGCAGCTTAGTCTGCCGCTTTTCCTTTCGTTACAAAGCATTAAGGTTAAATGACGCTAACCATCTTTCTTTAGGGCCTGTTATCAGATTCAGCCGTTTCATCATCCCCGGATCCAGGAAGGGTCCTTGTAAATCGTATTCCTAGAAGGGAAACTCAAATGGGTGATGTAACTCTGTCGAGCGCAGTGCGCTCGAACCTTAATGCTCTCCAGTCCACATCTCAGTTGATGAGCTCCGTGCAGGAAAAACTTGCTACGGGCAAGAAGGTCAATTCGGCTCTCGACAATCCGAATTCTTTCTTCACAGCAAAGGGCCTGGAAAACCGGTCAAGTGACCTGTCCAACCTGCTTGATGACATGGGCCAGTCGGTCCAGACCCTGAAAGCAGCGGACAAGGGGATTGAGGCCATCTCCGATCTCGTTGACGCCGCCAAGGCAAAGGCCAACCAGGCCCAGCAGAGCTCCAGCCAGTCCGAGCGTAACAAATACGCAAAGGAATATAACGAGCTGCTGACGCAGATCGAAGATATCGCCAAGGATTCCGGCTATAAGGGCAAGAACCTGCTCGGCGGCACGGGCAACGACCTGTCGGTGACCTTCAACGAAGATGGCAGCTCATCCCTGTCCATCTCTTCGGTTGACTATACCGACACGACCCTGTCCACCGGTCTGAACCTGTCCGATCTGACTGAAGCTACCTCCGGCACCTCCGCGATCACGCTCACCAACGGCACAGCGACAACCTCGCTGACCGCTGGCAGCCTGCTGACGGCTGATTCTGAATTCACTGCAGGCGATACCCTGACCTTCACCGATGCCAATGGCACGGAGCTGGCCACGCTTGAGGTGACGGCAACCACCACGGTTTCCGATCTGGAATCGGCCATTGACGGCATTGACGGTGCCAGCGCTGCACTGTCCAGCGGCACGCTGACCACCACGTCGGATTTCAAGCTGTCGATCAGTTCCGACAACACGGCATTCAACTCAAATGCTGCGTTGACCACAAACGGCACGGATTCCAGCTTTGCAACCGACTCGTCAATCGAAAGCACGCTGACCAACCTGAAGTCAGCCCAGGACACCTTGCGTTCGCAGGCGTCTACATTCGGTACCAACCTGTCCATCGTGGAAAACCGTCAGGACTTCACAACGTCCCTGATCAACACGCTGGAAGAAGGCGCCGGAAAGCTGACCCTTGCGGACACCAACGAGGAAGGCGCGAACCTTCTGGCTCTGCAGACCCAGCAGTCCCTCGCCTCCACCTCCCTGTCCCTGGCAGCCCAGGCGGACCAGAACGTGCTGCGGCTCTTCTAAAGAGCGCACCACACACTCCAAAGCATCGAAGAAGGCGGGCTCAGGCCCGCCTTTTTTGTAACCTCACGTCAAAAAAACTCCCCTCCCCGTTTCCAACACACTCCCGCACTGCTCAGTGCAATCGCACAGATTTTCGCTGTTTCTCGCGAAAAATCAACACGTTAACACCTCGTTAACCCTAAAATGCGATGCAATTAACCAATGATTAGGGTTAACAGGAGATGATCCTAATCAACCTGCTCAGGACGAGCAGCAGTACATGTGACCCAGGAAAGGGATATTACGATGCAGGACATTACCCTGTCAGCTGCCGTGCGGCAGAACCTCCTCACGCTTCAGTCTACAGCCGACATGATGTCCGGTGTCCAGAACAAACTGGCGACCGGCCTGAAAGTGAATTCGGCCCTAGACAATCCGAATTCCTTCTTCACGGCTTCCGGCCTGAACTCCCGCGCAGGTGACCTCAGCAACCTGCTGGACGACATGGGCCAGTCCCTGCAGACCATCAAGGCAGCCGACAAAGGGATCCAGACAATCACCGATTTGGTGGAAGCGGCCAAAGCTAAAGCCAACCAGGCCCTGCAGACCCAGAGTCAGTACGAGCGCAAGACCTTCGCCAAGCAATATAACGATCTTCTGGAACAGATTGAAGATGTTGCCAAGGACAGCTCCTACAAGGGCAAGAACCTTCTGGCCGGTGATGGCAACGACCTAACGACAATCTTCAACGAAGATGCCACTTCCAAACTGACCATCGAAGCCGTCGACTATACGGACACCACCCTGTCCAACGGCCTCAACCTGTCGGATCTCGCCGAAGGGCAAGGCGGTGCAACCGCATTCGACCTTCAGGGCGGCAAAACGGTCATCACCCTCGGTGCAGGCCTTAACACCAGCTCCCTGCTGTCGGATTCCAGCCTGTTCACGGCGGGCAACACCATTTTGTCCGTCAACAACGAGGCAACCGCTGCTGCGATTACTGGTGGCACACTGAGTGTCGGCACCAACACGGTGCAAAGCCTCGTCGACAATCTGAATGGCATTTCAGGCGTCCGCGCCGAATTCGACAACACCACCGGAGAGCTGACGGTCTACAGTGATGAAGACCTCAAACTGACCACCGGGACAGCAGGCGCCGCCGGTTTCGGTACTGTTGCCGCGACAGCCTTTACGCAAGCAACCCAGGTTCTGGTCGACTCCGGTTCCTTTGCAGTCGGGGACACGCTGACCCTGACGGACGGAAACAACTTCGAACTCGGCTCGCTTGAAATTGAGGACGACACGACAGTTGACGATCTGAAAGACTTCGTGAACGACTTCAACGGTGTCACCGCGTCCTTTTCCAGTGGTCAGCTGTCGATCCTCAGTGAAACCGACCTGTCGCTCACCAGTGACAATGCTGACTTTGCGTCAAGCAGCTTCACAGCCAACACGGCCGGTGTCACCCTCTCCGCCCTGTCGGACAGCGGATTTGCAACGGACTCCGACATTAACAAGGTGGTTGACCGGCTGAATAACGCTCTGGGGAACCTGCGCTCCCAGGCCTCTGAATTCGGTACCAACCTGTCCACCGTTGAAATCCGTCAAGACTACACCAAGACGATGATCAACACTCTGCAGGAAGGTGCGGGCCTGTTGACCTTGGCCGATACGAACGAAGAAGGGGCTAACCTTCTGGCGCTTCAGACACGCCAGCAGTTGGCGTCCACATCACTGTCCTTCGCGTCGCAGGCGGACCAGACGGTGCTATCCCTCTTCTAAGCCTAGAAGAATCAGTCAGACGCACGACTCACAAGCTGACAACCAGAAACGGCGGGCCACTGGCTCGCCGTTTTCGTTTTCCGGGAGAAATACAGTCGATTTGCTCGAAATTTTTTTAAATAATTTCAATGACTTAACAGAAACCTTTTGGTAACCTTTATTTACATCGCGTTAATTCTCGCAGGACCGATTAACTTTCCATTTAGATTTACGTCAAAGGTGCGCCCACATCTTGAAACCATTTGCGGCGCTCCGATGGCGGGTACTGAATAGGAAAGCGGTGAAGCCTGATGTCTGATATTGTTCTCTCCAGCGCCGTCCGGGACAATCTCCTGTCGCTCAAGCAAACGGCAGATCTTCAGTCGGTGACCCAGACCCGGCTGGCCACAGGGCTCAAGGTCAATACAGCACTCGACAACCCGAACTCGTTCTTTACGGCCCAGTCCCTGAATGACCGGGCCAGCGATCTGTCAAACCTTCTGGACAATATGGGACAGGCGGTTCAGACCATCAAAGCGGCGGACAAGGGGATTACCTCGATCACCAAACTGGTTGAATCCGCCAAGGCGATTGCGAACCAGGCGCTGCAAACCTCCAGCGAATATGAGCGTAAGCAATACGCAACCCAATACAATGATATTCTTGAACAAATTGAGGATATGGCCCGCGATTCCAGCTATAAGGGCAAGAACCTTCTGGCCGGGGCTGGCAATGAGCTGGAAGTGATTTTCAACGAAGACAGCACCTCCAATCTCACAGTAAATCCGGTTGACTTTACGGACACGACGCTGGATGACGGCCTCAATCTCGATGATCTGAACACCGGCGGCACCGGTACCGCATCCTTTAACCTGAATGGCGGCTCCACGTCACTCACCCTGACCGGCCTTCAGGCCTCCTCCAACCTGGCGGATCTGGGCGCCTGGTCAAACGGCGACCAGGTCACCATTACCGACAGTTCCGGGACCACCACCTTGACCGTCGGCACGGATATCACCACGGTTCAGGACTATGTGGATGCCCTCGACAATCTGGCCGGTGTCCACGCAAGCTTCGATGAGGCAACCGATTCCATCTCGATCACATCGGGCGGTGACAACACGATCTCGATCGCCAAGGACAACGCAGGGGGCGGCACGGCGACCAATGGCGGCGCGTCGGGCACCGGGACAACCAGCCTTACGGTGACCGCCCTCACCGCATCGGCCACGCTGATCTCCTCGGGCGGCTTCCAGGCTGGCGACACGATCACCATCACTGATGGCAACGGTTTTGAACCGGCCTCGATCGAAATCGACGCTGAAACAACAGTGAGCGATCTGGTCACCTTCATTGACAATGTGAAAGGCCTTGATGCGACCGTTTCCGGCGGCAGCATCAGCTTGATCGGGGAAGTGTCCTTCAACATTTCCAGCAGCAATTCCGACTTCAACCGGACGACGCTCGGCAGCACCTCCGGAACGGTGGGCCTGACGGCCACCGCCTCCGAGTTCAAGTCGGACACGGATATCGACCGGACGCTTCAGGCCATCAACGCGGCGCTGGATGAGCTCCGCTCGGCAGCCCGCTCCATGGGCACATCGCTGTCCACGGTGGAAGTGCGCACGGATTTTACCCAAAACATGATCAACACCCTGGAAGTGGGGGCCGGAGAGCTGACGATTGCGGACATGAACGAGGAAGGCGCCAACATGCTTGCCCTGCAGACACGGCAGCAGCTTTCCTCAACCGCATTGTCGCTGGCAAACCAGGCGGATCAGAGCGTCTTGAGCCTGTTTGGATAACAGCCAGGATGAATTTCAGTAGGGTATCGGCTAAGATCATGGTTAAAATCATGATCGGTCACTGCCGGTTCCTAAACGTGGAGGTCACAGAATGGCGCTCAAGGTCGAGCTGAAACCCGGTGAGAGAATTATCATCGGCGACAGTGTCATCACCAATGACAATCAGCGAACACGTCTTTTTATCGAAGGCCAGGCACCCATTCTGCGAGAAAAGGACATTCTCACACCGGCGACCGCAGATTCCCCTGCCAAGAAGGTCTATCTGGCGGTGCAGCTGATGTACCTGTCCACGGACGTAGAGAGAATTCAGGAAAACTACTTCACTCTCGTTAATGATATCGTGAAGGCCGCGCCGAGTACGATCCCGTATGTTACCAGGATTAGTAACGCCATAATAACCGGCGCGTTCTATAAAGCACTGAAAGAAGCACGCAAGCTCATCGAGTATGAAGGGACGCTGATCGGTCATGTACAAGCAGGCAGCGCAAGCTTACCAGAAAACGAGCCAGGTGGCGGTATCGCCGAGAGAGCTGGAAGCGAATCTGCTGATGAAAGCCGCAGCCCGGCTGCAGCTAATCAAGGATGAGTGGGACGAGTCGAACCTCGCGGAAAAAGATGAGGCGCTCGTTTATAACCGCAAGCTCTGGAGTATCCTGGTCACTTCGGCGACCAGCGAAGAAAGCCAGTTGCCGCAGGACATCAAGAACAACATCGCATCACTTGCGGTCTTCGTGTTCAAGCAGACGATCACCATCATCACAACCGATGACAGCACCAAGCTCGGTACTCTGATCAATATAAACCGGGCAATTGCAGAAGGCCTCAGAGCCCGCGCGGAAGGCAGCGAATAGATCACCTCGTCGCCGACAAGGATTCCAAAAGAGCCGGCCTGCGGACTGCAGCCGGCTCTTTATGGTTCCGGACAGGTCAGACGAACAGACCAACCGCGTTATACCAAGCGCCATTGATGTAAAGGGTGTTGCGTTAAGCTTGAGCCTGTCAGGTTTCGTGTTCAGGGCGCAGCCGAGAGGCTGCGAAACCTGAATCCGTTGAAACCAGATTTGCTCTAGAGATAGTCGGAGAGCTTCAGATTGAAGAGGATGGAAGAGGCATTATACGCCACTTCAATATTGTTTTTCAGGCTCAGGATCTCGGCCGCGACCAGCTCCTTGTCCACCCCCTCGATCTCCGCAATCGTGCCCTCATAGGTGCTTTTCATCTGCACATGCCGCTCACTCGTGAGCTTGACGGTCCGCTGCGTGATGGCAACATCCGTTGCAATATCGACAATTCCGGACTGGTCCACGCCTTCAGGCTGCAGAATGCTGCGCAGGTTGGCGGAAAGCTGGTTGTAATATTGCTCATCCGTCTGGGTGCCAGCGGAAAAGTCGGCCGCGACGAATGTTGCGAGCGATTGCACCAGCTCCTTGAGCGGCGTTTCATTCGCCCGGACGCCGTAATTCACGGTCAGATTGGAATCGACAACCGCATTCTTGTCGCTGCGCGGATCCGTCGTTGTGGTGTTACGGCCGGTATACCACTCCAAGGTGGAGGTGGAATCGGCCACCTGGGTGGTTGCCGTAGTATAGGGAGGACCGGAGACACGCATCGGAACTTCCCCGGAGAAGGTCGAGAAAAATTCGTCGCTGGCCCATTCGTCCGACACCGCCTTCAAGGTTGTCTTGGCTTCCTCTTCAATCGCGGATGTCAGCTCTGTGAGAAGGTTTTGCGCCGTCGCCTCAAGATCCGCGCCGATTTCAAACGTGCCTTCCACCTCGTTGGAGGTTGCCGCCGTCAATTCAATGGTAACCGTTTCCGTATGGTCCGGCGGCAGGGTCAGGTCCACCGAAATCGTTTCCCCGAGCACAGGTTGCCCGGTGAATTGCACATCAAAACTGTCCGGATCCGTTGCGGAAGGGCCCGTCAGTGTCACGTTGCTCAGGCCTGAGGTGACACTTGAAATGTCGAAGCCGAAATCATGGGCCCCGTCTTCGGCAATGGTGAAGGTGCTGTCTGTCGGTACACCGGCAGCATAATTGGTGGTCAGGGTTGAGATCGACATCCGGCCATTGTTGGAGGCCCCGAGATTGGCCTGGGAATATTCGCTGAGATAGGTCTTCAACCCGTCCTGGCTGCCCGACCCGTTCATGATCGCATCCAGCGCGGCCACCGGATCGGAAACCGCATCCGTGCCGCCAAAGACATAGTAGCCCGCCACTTCCGTGTTGAGGATGCTGAGCGCTTCAGTCAGCAGCAGTTCTGCCCGGGACTGGGTCTGGGTCTGACCATCGCTCTGCAACACGAAATCGTTGGTATCCAGAGCGGATTTGGAATCCCGCCGGATTGTTTCCAGCCGTTCCAGAGACAGGGACAAAGTATTGAGATGCAGATTGGAGGTCGAAATCGTTTCCTGATAGCTGTCGATCAGGCTGACTTTTTGCGTCAGCTGGATGTCCAGAAGCCGGTTGTCACCAACCTCTCCATAGGTTGTTCCGACCTTGCCGGTGGCCAGCTGGTTGGTCTTTTTCGCCAGAAGGTCATTCATCTCCCCCAGCTGCTGGGTGAGATAGGACCGGGAAGTTGTGATCGAAGACAGGGTCATAACGCACCTTAAACGATGTTCAGGAGCTCTTCGAAAAGCTCGTTGACGGTCTGCATCACACGGGCATTGGCCGCATAAGCGTTTTGCAGCTGCACCATGAAGGCCAGCTCGGTATCCAGATCCACCGAATAATTTTCCTCATGGCGGATCGCCAGGTTCTTGGTCAGGGTTTCCTTGGCGGTCGCATAGGTTTTTGTGTCCTCCGCCTGGTTTCCCTGAAAGGCGATCGTGTTGTTGATGTAATCAATCACGCTGCCTTCAAAGGGCGAGGATGTGCTGCCAATGCCCGTCTCGGGATCAAAATGGGTCTCGCCTGATTTCAGCGCGTCCAGAAGATACTGCGGCCGGGACGAATCATTTTTTGTATTTGCTGTAGGCGTCGTCTGATAGTTCACCAGCAGCGCATTATCGGCCACAAGATCCGGGTTCACTCTGATCCCGTTGGCAAAGCCCACCCGCTGGCCACCATTTTCCAGCGCGTCGGTAAAGATCTCGGTTCCGCCCCGCTGGTCGACGAATATCGGCAGGCCCAGCCCCTGGTCGGCGTTGCCGGTCACAGTGACATTGGCCGAAAGGCTCTCCACACTGGTCGGCGCGGTCCCATCCCCCAGGACCCGCAGCTCGTTGGAGCCGTTGTTACTCACCTGCAGGCCCGTGCTGCCGAGCGCGGCGGTGATGTTGGTGATATAGGTTGCCAGAGAACCGCTCGAGATATCGATGCCAAACACCGTGTCTCCCGGATCTGCCGTGGCCGAATTGTCCAGCGGCAGCAGGCTCGGATCGGAGACGGCCACCAGAGTGACCGTTTGCTCCGCGCCGGATGTATCCGTGTAGTTCAGCGTAATCTTGTTGCCCGCCTGCAGAGCCGACAGATCCAGATCAAACCCGGTGTCGGTGCCCACGGTGACAGCCGTGCTTTCCACGGGCACATTTGAAAAGGCCAGGGACATTTCCGCGGCAATGGTGTCGAGCTGCTTCTGGGCTTCCACCAGAATTTCGTCCCGGAGCTCGGCTGTTGCAACCATTTTGCCGGATTTGGAGGCATCGATCAGGTCATAGGACGACCCGCCCGGCGTGGTCACGGTAACCGTCTGCCCGGAGACACCCGGCTGCAGCTGGTTGGTCCGTGTGAAACTCAAGGTCGAGGCTTTGTTGTCCGTATAAAGCTGTTCGCCATTCGCGGCCTGGATGGAGAGCGTGTTGTTGTTGTTCTTGGTCACCTCGACATCGATATAGCCGGACAGCTGCTCGACCAGCCGGTCCCGCTCATCTTCCATGTCCGCCGTTGAGATCCCGGATTGGGCCGCATCGCGGATGGCAGTATCGACGTCCTGAATGCCACTCAGCAGATTGTTGACGGTCTGCGTCTGCAGGGCCAGGGATTCATCGGCCTCCTGGCGCAGGTCCGCGATGCGCTCATAGCTGCTGTTCAGTTCGCGGGCCATTGCCTCGGCCGCAGCCACCACCTCTTTCTGTGCGGTATAATTGCCCGGGTCATTCACAAGCGTCGACAGGGCCGAGGACATGTTCCCAACCAGAGAGGACAGGCTGCTGCTGTCTCCGATCGTACCGAAGATGGAATCCAGCCGCTCCGTATACCCGGCAATCTGATTGGCATAATTCGTGTCGGCCAAAGAGTTGAAATAGTCCGCCTGGACCTGCTCATCGACAACCCGGGTCAGTTCGGTTGCGGTCAGGCCGGCAACATTGCCTTCGCCGTCGAAATAGGCTTTGGCGGAAATGGTTTTCTTCGAATACCCGGCCGTATCCGCATTCGCGATATTGTTCGCCGTAACATCAAGCTGGCGCTGATTGTAGGTGATCCCGAAGACCGCAGTGTTGAGGGCACTTGTGAGACCCATAGCGGTTTGTCCTTTACGAAAGAGCGGCTGACCGGAAAGGCCGGCGGGTCAGCCCCCGCCGGCCCAAATTGGCATTAACGGACCATGTTCAACGCGGAATCCAGCATCTCATCTGCAGATGTGACGATCTTGGAGTTGGCCGAATAGGCCTGCTGCGTGATGATCAGTTTGGAAAACTCATCCGCGATATCCGCGTTGGAAAGTTCCAGATTGTTGGCCAGGATCTGCCCCCCGCCGGTCAGATCCGCCTCCCCGGAAGAGGTGGTGGCCCGGAAGGCTGCCCCATCAACCCGCTGCAGGTTCTGCTCGGCCTCGAAGGTCGCGAGCGGGATCTCGTAAACGGCCCGTTGCTGGCTGTTGGAGTAGCTTGCGATCACCCGGCCCGATTCATCAATTGCCACACCGGTCAGCTCGCCAGCCGCATACCCGTCCTGGTCAAGCGAGACGGAGCTGGCATTGCCATCCGCATCCGAATACTGGGTCAGGGAATTGTTGGCGAAGGACACGCCGATGCCGGTTGCCGTAGTGCCGTTGATCGTCAGGGTTGCGATATCAAAGCCATCAGACGTTGAGTTCACCGTACCGATCGTGCCCGCCGTCATGCTTGTGAGGGCACCCGTGCTGTCGAATTCAACATCTCCGACATCATAATAGGCGTTCGTCGTATCGCCACCGGAGCTGATATACATGGTCCAGGTGTCGTTGACTACGGGAGGGCCGGCAGCCGCATTCGCAGTCTTGGCATAGCGGACCTGAACGTTCATCGCCGTGCCGTTCTCGTTATAGACCGTGATGGAGCCACCCGAGATAGAGCTGTCCAGAAAGTCCTGCTCGTTGGCAACGGCGACGTTGCCAGTGCCAACCGATGCTGCCAGAAGCGCCGACGCGGCCGTGGACCCATCATAGTCGCTGGTGTCAGGAATGCGCGGCAGGTTGGCCTGGTAATCGATCTGGGTCGTCGCTGAGGCTGCGAGCGGCTGATTTTCAATCTGGATCACGTCCGGGTTGTCACCGACCGGATTGCCCGTATCCGGATCCAGCGGAAATCCCTGCAGGTAATAGCCGGCCTTGTTGACAAGATAGCCATCCTGATCCCGTTCGAAATCACCGCCGCGCGTATAGAAGGTTTCGTCGGCAAAGGTGGTGGACCCGTCGACAACGTCGGAGGCCTTGGTCACCACGAAATAACCGTCCCCCTTGATCGCCATATAGGTGTCGACTTCCGACCGGGTGATGTCGCCCTGGATGGAGTTTGTCGCCCGGGAGGTCGCATAGGTGGTGCCGGACACCTGGCTGGCCTGCGTCGCCCCGCCACCGGACACAAGATCGGAAAAGGTCGTGTCCAGCCGTTTGAATCCGGTTGTCTGAGAGTTGGCCACGTTCCCGGAAATGTTTTCCAGCGCAGTCGCCTGCGCTGTCAGTCCCGAGACCGCTGCATTGATAGCCCCATAAATACCCATGTTTGGTCCTCTTGATAGATCGGGCATTGCTCACACGGGCTTGCGCCCATCGTCAGCCTTCTTCCGCAAGGGACGTGCCAGTTTGAAAGATTCAAAATTTTTTCCATATATTTCAAATATTTATAATTTGCATCCATTTATTTCTGAGGATTCCTGAATACGTCAGAACCAGTCCAAACAGGCAATTTCTTCCCCTTGCCTGGGCAAGACTCTCCTCCTGCCGGGCCTTTTCCGTGACCCTTTTGCGGACTTGCGTCCGCGCCCCGGGCCTGCCACTTTCCGCCGGAGATTTTTAAGATGGACGGTCCCATGCGCTTTGAAGGAACTGACGATTACATTGCCACGGAAGATCTGCGCGTTGCGGTCAACGCGGCGGTCGCCCTGGAGCGGCCGCTGCTGGTCAAGGGTGAGCCGGGGACGGGCAAGACCGTGCTGGCGGAACAGGTGGCTGCAGCCCTGAACGCGCGCCTGATCGAATGGCATGTGAAATCGACCACCAAGGCCCAGCAGGGGCTCTACGAATATGATGCCGTGTCCCGTCTCCGGGACAGCCAGCTCGGGGATGAGCGGGTCCAGGACATCAACAACTACATTCGCAAGGGAAAACTCTGGGAAGCCTTTGAAGCCGAGCAAAGACCCGTGCTTCTGATCGACGAGATCGACAAGGCAGATATCGAGTTCCCCAACGACCTGCTTCTGGAACTCGACCGGATGGAGTTTCACGTCTACGAGACCGGCCAGTCGGTGAAGGCCCGCCAGCGCCCGGTGGTGATCATCACCTCCAACAACGAAAAAGACCTGCCGGATGCCTTTTTAAGGCGCTGCTTCT
Organism: Roseibium sp. AWQ4_254; assembly: GCF_056161025.1. Lineage (NCBI taxonomy): Bacteria > Pseudomonadati > Pseudomonadota > Alphaproteobacteria > Hyphomicrobiales > Stappiaceae > Roseibium > Roseibium sp. AWQ4_254. The sequence continues at coordinate 333,125 of NZ_JBSWYH010000001.1, read as the reverse complement.
TCCACTTCATCAAATTTCCCGACGCAGATACAATGGCTGATATTGTGGAAGTGCATTTCCCGGGCATCAAACAAAGGCTGCTGTCGGAGGCTCTGCGGCTGTTTTTCGATGTGCGCGAGGTCCCGGGCTTGAAAAAGAAGCCGTCGACCTCGGAACTGATCGACTGGATCAAACTGCTGCTGAACGAAGACATCGATCCGGAAACGCTTCGTCAACAAGATGGCAGCAAACTGATCCCGCCCCTGCATGGCGCCTTGTTGAAGAACGAGCAGGACGTGCATCTGTTTGAGCGCCTTGCCTTCATGAACCGCCGCGACCGGGGTTGAGCCAGGGAGGTCCAGTTGGGACGGCATAACGCCTTTTTATCGCTTCTTGTCCTGATGTGTCTGGGACTGCCCTTGCTGTTGCAGGCTGCGTCCCTGCCCGTCCGGGCACAGGTTCCGCCCGAAAAAGAGGCCGGCTGGCAGAGCGATGTTGCCGGGCTGCGCCACTTCACCGGGCTGCGCTGCCCGGACATGGTCGGCCCGTTCTACAGGGTCAAGGCCCTGGAGGGGGACGCCTCCAGTCTGGCGGCTTGCGTCTATACAGGCGAAGATGGCTTGACGGCGGTGGTGCGCAAACATCTGCAGGCCACCGGCCGCAAGGAAGCGGTGAAGTTCTCCCGCAATTACAAGGCCGCCGGTTTTGAGCCGGTCAAGCTGAGCGGCGCGGCCGCCACCGGCATTTCCTTCAGGACCCGGAACTGGACACCAATCAGCCTGTGCGAGACCTTGTGGTATTTTTCGGGCGCAACGGCAGACTATACCTTGTGGCTGTCCTACAAGCTGCCGACCCAGGAAGGCGAGGTCGGCCCCGCTGTTGCAGCGTTCACGCAGATGCTGGCGCAGCAGGACTGACCCAAACCGGCCCGGACCCAAAAGCTCTTGAGCCCTATCGGATAGAGAAGATATGCGGTTACTTCTTTTCAGACATGCCAAATCGGACTGGGACGATCCGGATCTTGCCGATATCGACCGGCCGCTGAATGCCCGGGGCAAGACGGCGGCCGTGGCCATGTCAGACTATTTGAGCGCGCAAAAGCTCTGGCCGAGCCTGATCCTGTGCTCAACCTCGCAGCGGACCCGGGAGACCCTGGCCCGCCTGCTCCCCTTTTTGCCGCAGGAAGCGCATATTCAGCTCCTGTCCGACCTCTACTGGCAGAGCGAAGACAGCTACGCCGCCCTGATCCGCAAACATGGCGGCCGGGCGCAGACCCTGATGGTGATCGGGCACAATCCGGCAACGGAAGACACCGCCCATACGCTGGCCGGAACCGGGGACAAGGATGCGCTGGCCGATATGCGCGAAAAATATCCGACCGCAGCGCTGGCCGTTATCGATTTCGATATCGCCGATTGGGAAGAACTCGCAACCGGAACCGGCCATCTGGACCGGTTCGTAAAGCCGCGGGATCTTTAGGCAGTACTGCGACCGTCCCCGGCTGGTTTTGGGCGGCGCCAGCCGGGTTGCGGTTGGCCTGCGTATTCTGAACTGCTACCGTGGGTCTTCAGTAGGATCGCTGCCCTTGATGGTTGCGGTTGGCCTGCGTATTCTGAACTGCTACCGTCGGCCAGCAACAACAACACCGGCGCGCAGAGTTGCGGTTGGCCTGCGTATTCTGAACTGCTACCGTGACGCCCGCGGTCACAGGGGCGGTCAAAGAGTTGCGGTTGGCCTGCGTATTCTGAACTGCTACCGTCGTCCGATACGACGATAAGAAGGGCTACGTGTTGCGGTTGGCCTGCGTATTCTGAACTGCTACCGTTGCGAACCAGATTTGGGGCGGCAGTCCGAAGTTGCGGTTGGCCTGCGTATTCTGAACTGCTACCGTTCTGCGCCATGGCTTCCAGTCGATTCCAGCGTTGCGGTTGGCCTGCGTATTCTGAACTGCTACCGTGGCTGCTGCTGGTACCGCCTTCGCTTGAAGGTTGCGGTTGGCCTGCGTATTCTGAACTGCTACCGTCGGCAATGCCTGCGAGGATAGCCGCGTTGCGTTGCGGTTGGCCTGCGTATTCTGAACTGCTACCGTCATACAGCGCCACAGCACGTCCGAATACTGGTTGCGGTTGGCCTGCGTATTCTGAACTGCTACCGTGGTTCCCGCTACCCAAAGAACAGTGCCAATGTTGCGGTTGGCCTGCGTATTCTGAACTGCTACCGTAGATCCCGGCGGAAAGGGTTGTTTTTGCAGCATTTTTCCGCCGCTCTACGGAGCAAAAAAGCGCTAAAATGGTCAAAACAAGGCAATCTGGTCCGGGTTTTTCTGGCGCTTGCGCCGGGATTGATCGCTAAATCGCACAATATTCTCATATTGCTTGTCCGTGAACTGAAAGATGAACACATCGCCGCGCTCGGGCAGGTTCCGCTCAACCCGCCGGACATAAGTATCATATTGTTCCCGGCCGTTAACAAGCCGCATATAGTTGGAAAACTGGCTCATCTCGAACCCCTGATCGAGCAGGAATTCACGGAATTTCGTGGCAGCCTTGCGCTGTTTCTTGGTTTCCACCGGAAGGTCAAAGGTCACAAGCATCCACATCAGCCGGTAAGCGGACAGATAGGACGGGTCCCGCCGCTCTCCTCTTGTTTGCGTAAAAAGTGTCGTCATGCCATTTCCTCTTCCGCCCGGCCCATGGCCGCCAGCACCAGAGGCGGCGGTGCAACCGGCAGGTCAAGCTGGCCCTCCCCCTTGGCAAAACTGTCCGCAAGCTGCTGGGCAAGACGCGCGGCATGAAGATGCAGCGGGCTCATGCCATGGGCCGCTTCAAGGTCAAATCCGGTCAACCCGGCCAGCGTGGTCTTCGTGAAAGGGTCAACCTCACCATGCCCATCGCTCACGAGATTCAGAACCAGCCTGTCAACAAGGGGCCGGTAGGGTTCCATCAGATCATCGGCCAGCGCAAAGGCATTGCCCCGGTTGGAATGGTGAAGTCCTAACGTCGGGTGCAGCCCGGCGCTGCAAATCGCCCGGCAGACAATGGCCCGCAGCACCGTATAGCCGTAATTCAACAGCGCATTTGTGCCGTCGAGGGACGCATCGCGGCGGAACTCCCGACCCATCAAGGCAGGCCAGTATCTGCGGGCGGCTTGTGCTTCAACATTGTCCGGGTCGCCTGAGCGGACCTTGCGCGCCAGCATGTCAAAGGCTCCGGCCTCCCCGCCTGCGGAGGCCAGAACAGCGCCCTGCATGCGGATCTTGGCGGCAACAAAATCCCGCCACAGCCGTTTCATCAGCGGCTTTCCGGCCCCCGCCTGGGCGTTCAGCCGCGCACCTTGCAAGTGATGGCCTTCCATCGGCCAGACACAGGAGACCGGTGCGTGGTTCGCGCCGCACAGCACCACCGGCACAGCCCGTTCCGCCAGCCGGACAAAAACGGTGTTGGACCATACAAGACCATGGGCATGGGCAATGACCGCGCCGATATCGTCAAGGGCAATCCGGCCGAGTTCACTGCCTTCCCGTGAAATGATCAGGAACCCTCTCTTGACCGAAAGATAAAGCCCGTCTGAGGAAAGATCGACAATACGCAACATGAAAGCAACACAAGAGAAATATTGAAAATACTCCCCTTAAAGTAGCATTCATTTCCTGTCCCACCAAGCCCCGGGGTCGAAGACCTGCCCGATTTCATCAATCCGGACTTGCCGCACCTTCGCTTTCTTCATACTGCCAGGGGCAAGACTGAGATAGCGGAACGGATCTTCCTTGTTGTCATTCCGCGCTTTCAGCGGCCCCGCCTCATGGAGGTCACACACCATCATCTGGCCCCGCTCCGCGAACTTGACGACCCGGCAAATCCTGCGGGTTCCATCCTGCTCCACCGCAATGCAATCCCCCTGCTGAAGGCTCAAAAGCTTGCGGGCGGCAGGAAACTCGGCCCGGACAGAAGACACCCAGCCCGGATCATGCGCCTGAAAGGTCGAGACGACCTCCGCCTTCCATTTTCCATCGGGCAGGCGCCAGACGTCATAGCGGTGGTTGCTGTCGCCCTTGTAGCCTTTATAGGCCTTGCCCGCCTTGTCGCGGATCGGGATCGTGCGCAGCGGTTCGCTCACCCGCACATGCCGGATGCCCTGACGAACCTTTGTCTGGCCGGTCTGCGGATCAGTCCATTCCTTGAAGCCGAATTTTTCATCGGTCTCCACAAACCGCTGCAAGGCCTCCTCAAAAGCCTTCCCGCTCAGACCCCGTGTGGCCGCCGTCAACCGCTCCCGAAGCTCCGAATGGCCTTGATCATTGCTGCGGATGGTATTGATATCCTTTGGCGACAGGGACGTGATGGCCTTGCGCACCACCACGATGTCATTGCCCTTCGCATCCTGTTCCCCCGTATAGCCATAGGCGGTGTCATTATGCAGGCGTCCGGCGGTCTGGCTGCGGCCGGAAGTGCCCCCGGCCTTTGATACGGTCCCATGATCCGGTTTGTGGCTGACCACAACCTCCGCAACCTTTTTGCGTAAGTCATCCCTGAACCCCGGCCAGGGCAGCGGCACCTCCCGGGCCACCCGCTCGGCGCCGTCTTCTTCCGCCCGCGCGGACACCGTCGCCAGCTTTTGGATCAGGGACCGCGACGTGCAGGCCACGACCGCCGCATCAATGGTGTGATGCCGGTGGTCCAGCCGGTTCTTTTCCTTGGTGACATCGGCCAGATTGTGATCGTGCAGAATATCATTCAACGCCCAGTTCCGGCGCAGCATTTCCGTCATCCGGCCCGGCAAGGCGCGCACATGGCTGTTACGGCTGACCACCCCGTCCAGATCCACCTCTTCCGCGTCATAAAGAAAAGACAGATAGGTCAGGGCCAGGCGGGAGATATATTGCATATCGATGACCTGCCGCGCCAGAAAGCCCTCCTCATCGCCGAAGCGCGCCATGGCATCTTCCGCAAAGCGCCACTGCTTGTTTTTCGGCAGCACCGACGCCCGCTCCTGAATATCTGCCAGCTGCCCCCGCCATTGCGGCACCTCGGCCGGGGCCCGGTTTTTCTTTTCCCGGTTGCTCGCCGCAAGGCACAGAACCTTGTTCGCAACGCTGTCATCCAGCGTTTTGGAATAGGGCAGGATATGGTCCACATCGGTCTCGCCGGAAAACACCATCGCAGCGGAAATCGGCTTGCCGGAATAGATACAGACCCGGTTGGTCACATCCGGGTCCAGCTCTTTCCAAAGCCGCAGGCGCAGGCGGTTATAGCCGGTGTCCCGCTGCTGATAGGTTTCTGTCAGCTCCTTTGAAAGCCCCTCGGCAATACGGGTGTTCATGGAAATGCGGCGTTCAGCGTCCTGCCGCTGCCGGTCGCTCAGTTTCAGGTCCCGGCCAACCTCAATGGCAATCCGGTCCGGTCTGCCGTGTTTGCGGATGACCGCATTGACCACCCGGCGCAGCTGATTAAGGGCAATATGAACGGTCGGATTGGTGATCCGGCCCTTGACTTCATCCCATTCCGGCGCCTTTGGATCCGCCTCTCCGCCGGTTCCAGGTGGAATATGCCGCTCAAGAACCTCCTGATATTTCGGCAGAAAATCAAAAGCCTCCCGGCCCGGAGCGGATTGGGAATTTGTTTTTCCGTAGATATTGATCGAGGCCTGCGCTTCGGAAATGACACAGCCATTTTCGTCAACCGCAGTCATCATCTCGTCGGTCAAGGCGCTGAGCGCGGACGGGCCGAGACGGCCAAAACCTTCCGGAAGGGCCGTGTCGGCAATAACCCTGGCCTTGTCTTCGGCAAATCCGAACTCGGCCTGAAGCCACCGGGTCAACGCATCAAAATCCGGTTCGGTGCGCAATTTTTCCGTGACCTCCGCCTGCCGCTCCAGATCAAGGCTGCTCCACAGATTGCCGAAACACTCCGGCTGGGACAGCCGGAACGTGACAACATCGCCCTCCAGGTCCCGGCGCGTTTCGCTTTCCTTGTTGAAGCGCATTTCCGGTGGCAGTTTCAAAGCCTTGCGCAATCTGGAAAATGGCGCCTTGCCCTGTTTGGTCAGCTTGGTGCGCAAGAGAAGCAGCAGCGCATCGCGCTGGTCCGGCGACAATTTGCGGGCAATCTTGTCGTCACCGATCAGGGCCAGTTCGTTAACTTCCTTCACCAGCCGGAAGGCCTGAAACAGGGGATGGGCTTTGGGCAAACGCTGTTCCAGCGGATTATAGGAACATTTTCCGGGCGTCACCGGCCTTAAGGGCCGCTGAAAGAAAATCGTCTCCCTCAAATCGGCAATAAGACCCTCCGTCAGCAAACCGGGGTGAAACACCTTCTGTTTCTGCACGATCCGGTCAAACTCATGTTCCAGCGCAGCCCGGGAAGGATAAAAGTCATAGGCCTTGCCGTCCGATGTCATCCGGGCCCGCACGGACAGCCCGGCAAGGCGCCGCTGATAAAGCCATTCCCCATAGGTCCGGCTGCCCGCCTCCGCCATTTGCTGGTCAAGCCGGGTGATGGCCGTGGCGATCTTGCCCTGTTCAGCGTCATTGCTGTCCGTCTTGCGGTTGGATTTAAAACCCCGGCGCTGGTTGAGCTGGAACAGAACCCGGCCAAGGTCAAAAGGCTCCAGCGCCTTGTCGAGAGCCTTTGCCCGCAGCGCATAAACGGACACGGACACATCCCCGCCCCTGGCATCGGCAGTCTCTTTCAACAGCTTTTTCCGGCCGTCTTCATCCTCCGGCATCAACCCCGCGGCGATCAACTGGTCCAGCAGGCGCTGGCGCCGTTTTAAATATCTGTCCCGCCGCCGCCGGGCACCGCGCGCCTCCCGCCGGGCCACGGCAAGCGAGGCTTTTGATTTCGGGTCCCGGCCCGCCATGTCGGCTTGCGAAAAAATCCGGACCCCGAGGTCGACGATCCGCCCCTTCTCCTTTGCCCCCGGCTCTCCCTCCGTTTCAATCAGGCACCAGCCCAATGAATTTGTTCCCAGATCCAGACCAAGTGTCGAAATCATTGGTCACGCGCCCTCGTTGTATGTCTAAATTCAAGCCAGCCGGATTGATTGTTCGCAATGCCTTAAATGAGGACGGTAGCAGTTCAGAATCCGCAGGCCAACCGCAACTTGTGACGAGGATAAACAAAAATAACCGCAAAGGTAGCAGTGCAGAATATGCAGGCTAACCGCAATGACTCGTGCGACGCGTTACCAACGCTAGCAGTCCAACGTCATTGGTTACCGTAGAAGTTACGTTTTCACTTTAAATGTGTGTAAGGCATATTGACTCCAATCAAAAAGGAATTTATGAACAGCATACCTTGATGGCATGCCTGACTCTCCTAGGTCCAACTTGGAGGCAAAGTCGGGGGTTAACTTGACACTTGATCTAGCTTAATGGGTAGTCCTGTAGGATACAAGCTCGACAGGCAAAAATGGCACGCAGTTTTTTACAGTTTTTACAAGTGTAAAAAATGTGTGTAGTTGCGGCTGGACTACGTATTCTGAAGGAGGTGTTTTCTCAGGTTTATCAACTTGACGATGCATCTCAAATCTGAAATCTTCGTAGTGTTCAGAATACGCAGTCCAGCCGTTAACAAGCTGAGATATGCACCAGATAAGGCCAGCGCTCCGGCGCTGGCTTTTTTGTTGGGCGGCCCCTGGCTCTCCGGCAAACGCCCCCTCCCGTTTGCACTCTGCCCTTCGCTCGCCTACATGAACGCATCGGAGGCCGTTTTCTTGAATTCATTGACCACCTTGACCGACGAAGCCCGGCTGACGCTGGCAAACCTTGCCGATGCGGCGGGCGGGCTGGCGGTGCCGAGCCTGAGGCTGGGCGTGACCGGGCTGGCGCGGGCGGGCAAGACCGTGTTCCTGACCGCGCTGGTCCACAATCTTGTCCATGGCGGGCGCCTGCCGCTGTTCAGCGCCTCCGCCGGACGGCGCATGACGGGTGCACGGTTGCAGCCCCAGCCCGATGATGCGGTGCCGCGCTTCGACTATGAAGCCCATGTGGCCGCCCTGGTGAAGGACCGGATCTGGCCGGATTCCACCCGCCAGGTGTCCGAACTGCGGCTCACCATCGATTATGAAAGCGCGTCCTTCTTCCACCGCAAGCTTGGCCCCGGGCGGCTCCATGTGGACCTGATCGACTATCCGGGCGAATGGCTGCTGGATCTGCCGCTTCTGGCCAAGGATTTTGCCGCCTTTTCCGCCGATGCCCTCACCCGCGCCCGGGACAGCAGCCGGGAGAAGGTCGCCGCGCCGTTTCTGGCCGCTCTGGAGGCTGCAGATCCGCACGGGGCAGACAGCGAGGCCACCGCCCAGGCTCTGGCCGCCAGCTTCAAAACCTATCTGACCGCCTGCCGGGCCGACGCCCATGCGCTGTCCATGCTGCCGCCGGGCCGGTTTTTGATGCCCGGCGATCTGGACGGCTCCCCCGCCCTCACCTTTGCCCCGCTGGAGATTGCCGCGGACGCGGGCCCGGCCCGCTCTGGCACGTTGCGGGCCATGATGGAGCGGCGCTTTGAAGCCTATAAAACCCATGTGGTGCGGCCTTTCTTCCGCAATCACTTTGCCCGGCTCGACCGGCAGATCGTGCTGGTGGATGTGCTCCATGCCCTTAATGCGGGCCCCGACGCGGTGGCGGATCTGGAAACCGCCCTCAGCGAGGTTCTGTCCGCTTTCCGGCCCGGACGGCGCAGCTGGCTCGGCTCCATTGTGTCCCGCCGGATCGACAGGATCCTGTTTGCCGCCACCAAGGCGGATCATCTGCACAGTTCCGATCACGACCGGCTGGAAGCCGTGCTCAAACGCCTCGTGGCCCGGGCGGGGGAGCGGGCCCGCTTCAAGGGCGCGGAGGTGGAGGCGCTGGCGCTGGCCGCCGTGCGCGCCACCCGGGAGGCCACCGTCAAACACCGGGCCGACGCGCTGCCCGCCATTTTGGGAACGCCCTTGCCCGGCGAGCGGCTGAACGGCGACACCTATGATGGCAAAACGGAAATTGCCATGTTTCCCGGAGACTTACCGAAAGATCCTGAATCAGTTTTCCGGCAAGTTGAATCTGTTTCTGAAGCCACGGGGCCGAAGATCGGGCGGCGCCCGCGCCAGCTGCATTTCCTGCGCTTCCGCCCGCCCGAGCTGGACAGGACCGCCGAAGGCCTGCCCCTGTCACTGCCCCATATCCGCCTGGACCGAGCCCTTGAATTTCTGATTGGAGACCGCCTGGCATGAGCACGCAGCCTGCAGACGAGGGCCGCAGCCCGGCGGCCTTCCGCCTGGATGACCGCAAGGTGCATCTGAGCGCAGACGACGACCACCGCCAGCCGGTGGCCGATGAGGCGGTCATCACCCAGGCGGTGGAAGACGAAGACGATCTGCGCCTGCCCAGAACCGCCAGCACCCCGAAGACGGGCGCCGGCTTCGGCAAATGGCTGATGGTCGGTCTTGGCGGCCTGGTCTCGCTTGCCATCGGCCTTGCGGTCGACAGCCTGATCCGGGATCTGTTTGCCCGCACCGACTGGCTGGGCTGGCTCGGGGTCGCTCTGGCGGCGCTGGCGGCCCTCGGCCTTTGCGGCCTCGTCCTGCGCGAACTGGCCGGGCTCTGGCGCCTGGGCCGGATCGACGGCTTGCGCCAGAGGCTCAACACGGCAGCCGAAGCCGATGAGACAAAAGCCGCCCGCACGGGGCTTCAGGATCTGCTGGACCTTTACCGGGACCGGCCGGAAACCGCCCAGGGGCGCGCCGCACTGAAAGCCCATATGCGCGAGGTGATTGACGGACGTGACCTGGTGCTGCTGGCCGAGCGGGACCTGCTGGCGCCGCTGGATCAGGAAGCGCGCAAGATTGTGCTCAACAGCGCCAAGCGGGTGTCTCTCATCACCGCTGTCAGTCCGCGAGCGCTGGTCGACCTTCTGGTGGTGCTGTTTGAAAATTTGCGCACCATCCGCCGCCTCTCCGCTCTTTATGGAGGCCGCCCGGGCACGCTGGGCTTCCTGCGCCTGGCCCGTCAGGTCCTGACCCATCTGGCGGTGACCGGCGGCATGGCAGCCGGAGACAGTCTGGCCTCTGAAATTCTCGGCCAGGGCCTTGCTGCCCGCCTCTCCGCCCGGCTGGGCGAAGGAGTGATCAACGGGCTTCTGACCGCGCGCATCGGCATTGCCGCCATTTCGGTCTGCCGCCCGGCACCGTTTCTGGCCACCAGCGGCCCCAATGTGAAGGACTTCATGGGCGAACTGGTCGCCTCGTCTGAAAGTGGCGATAAACCTACTGCAAACGGTGGCAAACCTTGAGCCGGGGCCGCCGCCCTGCCGGCCCGTTTCCCGACCATCCGTGCCGGCTCGACAGGCCCTTGCGCTCCCGTTAGGCTCAGCCCATGTTCATCTCTTTCTTCAGCGAACTGAAAGCGGCCGGCCTGCCGGTCTCCTTGCGCGAATATCTGACCCTCATGGAGGCGTTGGACAAGGATCTGGCCGGCCGGCGGGTGGAGGATTTTTACTATCTGGCGCGCCTCACCCTGGTGAAGGACGAAAGCAATCTGGACAAGTTCGACCGGGTGTTCGGCCACGTTTTCAAGGGGCTCGACCTGATGAGCGATGTCCCGGTCACGGACATTCCCGAAGATTGGCTGCGAAAGCTTGCGGAAAAGCACTTGAGTGAGGAGGAAAAAGCGCAGATCGAGGCCCTTGGCGGCTTTGAAAAGCTGATGGAGACCTTGCGCGAACGGCTGAAGGAACAGGAAAAGCGCCATCAGGGCGGCAACAAGTGGATCGGCACGGCCGGAACCTCGCCCTTCGGAGCCTATGGCTACAATCCGGAAGGCGTGCGGATCGGCCAGAAGGAGAGCCGCCACCGGCGCGCCGTCAAGGTGTGGGACCAGCGCGACTTCAAGGATCTGGACGCCACCCAGTTGCTGGGCACCCGCAACATTCAGGTGGCGCTCAAGCGGCTGCGCAGCTTCGCCCGCACGGGCGCGGCGGACGAGCTGGATCTGGACGGCACCATCCGCGCCACCGCCCATAAGGGTCTTCTGGACATCAAGATGCGCCCGGAGCGTCACAATGCGGTCAAGGTGCTGCTGTTTTTCGACATTGGCGGGTCCATGGACGACCATATCCGCGTCTGTGAGGAGCTGTTTTCAGCGGCCAAATCCGAATTCAAGGTGATGGAACATTTCTACTTCCACAATTGCCTTTATGAATATGTGTGGAAGGAAAACCGGCGCCGGCATACCGAGCGCATCGCCACAATGGATCTGCTGCACAAATACCCGGCCGACTACAAGATCGTCTTTGTCGGCGATGCCTCCATGAGCCCTTATGAGATCGCCTATGCGGGCGGCTCGGTGGAACACTGGAACGAGGAGCCGGGGGCGGCCTGGATGGGCCGGGTGACAAGCCTTTACAAGAGCGCGGTCTGGCTGAACCCGGTGCGCCAGGAGCACTGGGCCTATACCCACTCCATTCAAATGCTGAGCGAGCTCATGGAAGGGCGCATGTACCCGATGACAGTGGAAGGCCTGACCGAGGCCATGAAGGTGCTGGCAAGGACCTGACAGCACCCGCCGGGGACCAAACAAACCTCCACAGGACGACCCTGCCAGAGCCTCGGGGGATATATTTGCCTCTTCTGAAGATCTGGCGCGTGCCGCGTTGAAATCACTGATGTCAGTCAGCGAAAGGCAAATCCGATCAATCGCGGCACGCATCAGAGCATCGTGAGATCAATCCTGCCGGTCAGGCGGCCGAACGCATGCGGACCTCTTCAAGGAACGTGGCCACCTGATCCCGCAGAACATCTGCATTCTGCTTCAGCTCCTTGGCGGCCATGTCGACCCGCTCTGCGGTGCCCCGCGTGCCTTCCGACGCATTGGCAACCAATTCAATGCTGCTGGTCACGTCCACCGTGCTGCGCGAAGCTTCCGTTGCATTGGCCGCGATCTCCTGAGTTGCCGCGCCCTGCTCTTCCACCGATGAAGCAATGGACGACGCAATCTCGTTCATGTTGTTGATGATTTCCGTCACCGAGGAAATTGCACTGGCCGCGTGGCTGGTCTCTTCCTGGATTGCGCTGATCTGGCTTGAGATCTCTTCCGTTGCCTTGGAGGTCTGGGTCGCCAGGTCCTTGACTTCAGCCGCCACAACCGCGAAGCCCTTGCCGGCCTCACCTGCCCTGGCCGCCTCGATGGTGGCATTGAGCGCCAGCAGGTTGGTCTGTTCGGCAATTGCCTGGATCAGCGTCACCACTTCACCGATGCGGGTTGCGGCTTCGGACAATCCGTTCATGCGCTCATTGGTGGCTTCCGCCTCGCCTGAGGCCTTGGCCGCAATGTCGCTGGAGCTCTGAACCTGACGGCGGATCTCGCTGACAGAGGCCGACAATTCTTCAGCAGCCGCTGCGACCATCTCCACATTGCTGGCCGCCTGGGATGAGGACTGGGACACCAGACTGCTTTGTTCGTTGGTTTCGGCCGCCACCCCGGTCATGTCCGAAGACGCGGCTTGAAGGCTTTCAACCGACTGGTCGATGATGGCCATCATATCTGTGATCTGACCATCAAATTCACCGCTCAACTGCTGAATTTCGAGGCCTTTGCGGGCTGCGTCTTCCTGGCTGGCCGATTGCTGGTCCTCCAGCTCCCGCCGCGCAGTTTCATTCCGCCGGAACACCTCCATGGACAGCGCCATCTGACCGACCTCATCTCCCCGGTCGGAGCCGTCAATGTGAATATCCGTATTACCCTGCGCGAGCGCGCCCATATTGACGGTCAGCGCCCGGAGCGGCACCACGACGCTGCGATAGGCCAGATAGGCGATGGCCCCAGCGACCGCCGCCCCGGTCACCGACAGGAGCATAATGATCATCGCCTGCCGCCAGAAGGCGGCGCTGAGATCATCCACGTAAACGCCGGTCAGGATCACCCAGCCCCAGGGCTCGAAGCCGTCGGAATAACTCCATTTTTCAACCGGGACCTCTTCGCCCTTACGCGGCCAGTGATAGCGGACGAAGCCGCCTCCGGCCTGGGCCGCCTTGCGCAGATCTTCATTGATCAACACACCATTGACGTCCTTGAGGCCGGGCATCGAGGTCCCCACCAGCTTGGGGCTAGGATGCACCAGCATGCGCGCATCATAGTCAATCACGACCATATAGTTCTTGCCGTCCTCGTAGCGCATCGAGCCAAGGGCATCGAGATGCTCGTTTCTGAGCCTCTTCCCCGCTCAAGGCTCCGGACTGTTCCAGATCATGGAACCGGGCTGCAATGGCCCGCGCAGTTTGGGTGATGTCCTTGATCTTGGCCTGCCGTTCTTCATACATGGCAGAACTGAGGGAACTCAGGGACACGATGGCCAGAATGGCAGCAAAGGCTGCAATGACAACAACCGGCGCACAGATTTTCAGTGCGATCGGCCAACGACTAAAAGACATGTTGATTCCCACCCAGATTTTTTCCTAAAAATAATCTAAAAAACAAACCCAACGAAACCACTAACAATAATAATAAGCTAAAATCGGACCCCAAAAGGAATAAATACATCAAAAGGAATAAAAATAAGCATTTTTATCAATAGTAAAACTGGGATTCACTCAAGTGGGCTCTTGGACATAATCGCGAAAGACTCGAAATCGCAGACTTTTTTTCAATGGAAGGCAAATCCTGATGCAGCGTGATGTGCTCCCCCCGGCCGATGCCCATGCGACCACGACCGGCATGACAGGGCATGGGTTTTACAATGCCAATTCCCAGCCCCAGTGGGCCGCCATTGAAGCCATCCTGCCCCTGGCGCACCGGGCCGCCGAAGAGCTCCCCTTGGATGGCGGGAAGCCGGTGACACTTGCCGATTATGGCTGCTCTGAAGGCCGCAATTCCATTGCCTTCATGAAAGAGGTGCTGGCGCGCCTGCTGCCGCGCACGTCCCGGCCGGTGGAGACGGTGCATTCCGATCTGCCGACCAATGATTTTTCGACCCTGTTGCGCACTTTGCGCCCCGATGGCCGCTCCGTCTTCGGGCAGGAGCGGATCTATTCCTCCATTGCCGGAGGCTCAATGTATGACCAGCTGCGGCCAGACCAAAGCGTGCACTTTGCCACGACGTTCAACGCCATCGGCTTTCTGTCCCGGCGCCCGGTTGACACCTTGCCCGGATATATTCTGCCCAACGGCCCCAGCCGGACCCGTGCCAACGGGTTCGTCTCCCAGGAGGACCAGGACGCCTTCGCCGCTCAGGCCCGGCAGGATGTCGCCGCCTTCCTGTCCGCCCGCGCCCGCGAACTCGTGCCCGGCGGCAAGCTTCTGGTTCAGGTGTTCGGCGCGGCCGGAGAGGTGCGCACCTGCGACGGGCTCTACGATCTGTTAAATGATGCCGTGCTGGAGGCCCTGGAGGCCGGGGACATCTCCAGGCAGCTCTATGACCGCTACTATCAGCCGGTCTATATGCGCACGCTTGAGGAGCTGACCGGCCCGGTCAGGGACAGCCGCTCTGCCAATGCCGGCCTGTTCCGGATCGAGGACGCGCTTGACTATGAAATCCCGGTCCCCTTTGTCGAACGCTTCAAGCAGGACGGGGATCTTGACCTCTACGCCCGGGACTATGTCAATTTCTTCCGCACCTTTACCGAAGCGGTCCTGACCGGCGCCCTGCCGGAAACACCCGGCAGGACAGATCTGGTCAACCGGATCTATGAGCGTGCAGAAAACATTCTGAAACAAGCCCCGGATCTCTACCCGTTCCGCTATGCCGCCGTAGCCATGCTGCTGACCCGCACGCCTTAAGGTTCTGCCTCCGCCAGATACCCCTATCCGCGCAGCACCAGCACCGAGCACGGGGCGTGGCGGACAATATGGGCTGCGTTCGAGCCGATGAAATAAGTGGACAGGCCCGGCTTGTGGGAAGTCATCAGGATCAGGTCGCAGTCTGATGCCTGCGCTTCCTCAATCACCTCGTGATAGACGCTGCCCATGCGCACCTGGCAATCCACGGTTCCGGGCGCCACATCCAGCTTTGCGCCGATCTTGTCCAGCACCGTTGTCGTTTCGTCGATCTCGCGCTGCTGCCAGCCTTCCGGCAGCTGGCTGGCCACAAAACTCTGCACTTCCGGGCAGACCGCCAGAAGGTGGATCTTGGCTCCGTAGTCTCGGGCGAGCTGCGCTGCTTTGGCAAGAGCCTCTTCGGCAAATCCGGGTTCGGCCGGATCGACGGGAACAAGCACTTTTTTAAACATGGCGTTTCCTCCAGGATGTTCTGGACACCAGTCTTGGACATGCCAGCCCCCCTTTGCCATGAGCCAGATCAAACCGGGCGGAAGGCACGCGCGGGGGGAACAGATCTGCTCCGGTCTGATCAGCCGGAAGAGTGCGGATCCGTTTCAAAATACCGCCCCGGCGTAACCCCGAAGGCTTTTTTGAACGTGGCCACAAAGGCGCTCGGCCCCTCATAGCCCAGCTTGTGGGAGACATCGGATACGGAACGCCCGGCCGCCAGCAGTTCCAGGGCCCGGAACAGTTTCACCTGCCGCACCCAGGTCCGGTAACTCAGGCCGGTTTCCGCCTTCATGCGCCGCTCAAACGAACGCGGCGAGGTTGCGCAGCGCGCCGCAGCTTCCCCGAGCGCCGGAATATGGGCCGGACAGCGCACCATTGCCTCACACAGGCTGCGCAGCCGCTCCTCCTGGGGCATAGGCAACTGCAGCGGCGCTGCCGGCAGCGTCTTGAGCTGATCCAGAATGACCGCCGCAATCCGGGCGGCGGGCCCGGAGGCCGTTTCCGCACGGGGAAAGGACATGAATTCCAGAATGAGCGCCCGCAGCAGCTGGGTCACCTGGATCACCTGCGGGGTTTCAGGCAGCCCCTCTATGTGACCGTTCTGGACATAGACATATCTGAGATCCGTATCGGTCAGATAACGGGTCTGATGGGCCACCTTCGGCGGCAGCCAGACCGCCCGTTCCGGCGGGGCGAAAAAGGTGCCATGATCCGTGTCGACCGCAATCGAGCCCCTCACCACATGAAAGAGCTGGGCCGCATCATGGGAGTGCCATTCATTGAGTGCCCCCCGGGGCTGCGTGCGGGCATAGCCGATAATCGGTGCCGCAATGGCCCCTCTCGGGAATTCTGACAATTCCGGATGGATGAACATGGGGTCCCGCCGTGCGCTTTCGCATCAACAAACATAAAGACGCATCAAAAATGGCGCCTCAAAGATATATCATGACAAAACAGCGCTAACACGCAAGCGGCAACTGGGATTAGAAGCAAGTCTCTGCCCAACATATGACGCATTTTTCAATGGCAACGGAATGACCTATTTTTCTAAAAGCGCGCACACGACGGACACAACGGGCTGGCGGTCGCCTGCGGTTCTGCTGATGATCATGGCCGGTGCCATGCAGCTTTCCTTCGCGGCGTGGTGGAACCTGATGAACAATTTCGCCGTTCATGAGCTGGATTTCACCGGCCGGGAAATCGGTATTCAGCAATCGATCCGCGAGATCCCCGGGTTCCTGAGCTTTCTTGCCGTTTACCTGCTTCTTATGATGCGCGAGCAGACACTGGCCTATGTCTCCCTGCTGCTTCTGGGCATCGGCGTTGCAGTGACCGGCTATTTTCCGACCGCGATGGGCTTTTATGTGACCACGCTGATCATGTCGATCGGTTTTCACTATTATGAGACCATGGCCCAGTCCCTGTCCCTGCAGTGGCTGCCCAAGGCAACGGCGGCCGCCAGCATGGGCAAGATCATTGCCGTCGGCGCCTTCGCCCAGCTGATCGCCTATGGACTGATCTTCTTTGCCTGGAAGACCTTCGACCTGTCCTTCACCCTGGTTTTTGCCATTGCGGGCTGCCTGACCCTGTTGGTCCTGGCCTTTCTCATTCTGGCCTATCCCCAGTTCCGCGAAGGCGTGCCTCAGCGCAAGAAACTCGTGCTGCGCAGACGCTACTGGCTCTATTATGCGCTCACCTTCATGGGCGGTGCCCGCCGTCAGATCTTCACGGTCTTTGCGGGGTTCCTGATGGTGGAGCGGTTCGGCTATGACGTGCACGAGATTGCCGGACTGTTCCTGCTCAATGGCGTCTTCAGCATGCTGCTGGCCCCAAAAATCGGCCAGCTGATCGTCCGCTTTGGCGAGCGCAGGGCTCTGATGCTGGAATATGTCGGCCTAATCGGCGTCTTCGTCAGCTACGCCTTTGTCAGCAACGCTGTTGTGGCCGCGAGCCTTTACGTGATCGACCACGCGTTTTTTGCCGTGGCCATTGCCATGAAGACCTATTTTCAGAAGATTGCCGATCCCAGGGACATCGCGCCGACCGCAGGGGTCGCCTTCACGATCAACCACATCGCCGCCGTGTTCATTCCGGTGCTGTTCGGCTTTATCTGGCTCATCTCACCCACCGCCGTCTTCCTGGCAGGCGCCTTCATGGCGGTTATCAGCCTGGCCCTGGCCTCCCTGATCCCCTCCCGGCCGGAGGATGGACGGGAAGTCGATGTCTGGTTTCGCAGAGCAGCTCCCCAGGCAGCTGAATAAGAGCGAAGGCGGTCTGCGGCGAGGCCCCATGTAAAAACCCGCAGGCGCTGCCTGCGGGTTTTGTTTCAAATTCCAGCCGGTCTGTCCGGTTGGACCATCTGACGTCTCTCCTTACGCCTGACGCTCCGGCACATGGACAACCAGGCCGTCGAGCTCGGCCGTCACCTTGATCTGGCAGGACAGCCGGGACGCCGGTTTCACATCATAGGCAAAATCCAGCATGTCTTCTTCCATGGGCTCGGCCGCGCCGGTCTTGTCCGTCCAGGCATCATCAACATAGACATGGCAGGTGGCACAGGCACAGGCACCGCCGCATTCGGCCTCGATGCCCTGCACCATGTTCTTTATGGCGGTTTCCATAACCGTCGTGCCTTCGGCAGCCTCGACTTCGGTCTGGTTTCCGTCGGCGGTAACAAACGTAATTTTCGGCATAAGTCGCGTCCAAGCCTTGAATTTGCAGGTTCCAGCAGATCCGACATAAACCTTCCGTCAAAAAGGTCAAGGATGATGACATAGTCCCGCATGTGCCACCCGCCCCTTGCGGCGGGAGAAGCCTGCCGGGTGCGGGTTCAGCCTTCCAGAAGATCCTTGATGTAACGGTTGGCTTCGTCCACGGCAGCCACAAGGCCCTCTGTGGCCGCATCGGGGGCTGCCCGCATATGGCCTTCCAGACTCTCGCAAACATCGGCCACCCGTTCCGCACCGATCGCCCGGGCCGACCCCTTCAGCGTGTGCACCAGATCCAGCCGGGTTTTTTCATCGGTCTCATAGGCGAGCCGCTCGATGGTGGTGCAGGACTGGGACTTGAAAAGATGAAGAACCTGAACTTCCAGATCCCTGTTGCCTAACGTGTTAGTGGCCAGCTGCACCAGATCAATCGGGGCTGCAGGACCGGCACGGCCGCTGACGCGGGCCATTGAAGAGGGGGCCATGGGGCGCTCCACGCTGCATGAACCGCCTGCAGCCACCTCGCCGCAGGCTTGAACTGCCATGAAGTGTGCGCCCAACACCCAAATGCCCGGTTAAACCTGCCCGGTAACCGCTCCACTTCGGCCAATGTCCCCAAAAAATTGAATTTTTGGTTAACGCGCCTCTCCCAGCCCCCGAAATGATGCTTCGAAAAAACCTTGACTTTCTGCCGTTTCCGATTGTCTGCCCATTTCTGACACGCCGGATCGGCGTTAACTTTTTTTCCGGTTTAGACTTGAAGTCAACGCTGCGATTGCGGCAGGCGTGAGCTTGCAGACGAGCCAGTCAGGCTTGATTGGGTTGGAAAACCAAGGCTCTGCCCAGCCTGCCGAAATACAGGCGCGGATCGTACGCGCCGGAATTTCACGTCCGTTGTCATCAAAAAGCGGCAATTTTCCGCCCGGCTGACCGAGCCCTTTTTGCAACCAGCGCTTTTGCGGCGCTGTCAGCGATCCTGGTTTGAGTGCCTCGGCCCTCGCCCCGGACCGGACATCTTCCGCTACGTTCTTTCTCACCGATTCAGGCATCGAAACCGCCCCCTAAGTGATACACGCTATTACCGTTTCTTGTTCGTTAGGAGAGATTGTGCCATTACAGTTACTGATGCGGCAAGATGGGGAGCTTACCGTCGGGGTAATTCCGGCAGGTAGGTCAGCGGCGGCCCTTCCCAGTCAGAGATTTTGCGGTACTGTGCAGTCCAGCAGTACAGGCAAGACGGCGCATCCGGTAACTTTGGTCGGTTGCAAGGGTAGCGCACCGATCAGTTGAACCGGTTTGTAGAGAGTACGGACGTGAGGCGATCCTAGAATGGCAAATCCGACAAAGGCTAAAGATCCGGCGGAAGCAGCACTGTCAGCAGTTGAAGAAGCGCTGAAACTCGATTTTGGCGGACCTGAAGGGTCCGACCTGCTTGAGGACATCGCGCCGGAAGCAAGTGCTGCCCCTGAAAAGGAAGCGCCCCCCAAATCAAAACAGTCTAAGCAGAGCGCCCCGGCGCGCGAAGAGCAAAGATCTTCGCGCCGGCGCGGCCGTGGCGGCCGCCCGCCTGCAGCCAATGACGACCGCCGCAATATCGGTAACCTGATTTTCGCCTTGCAGCGCCGTCCTTCTTCGGCCCCCTTCTGGGGCGCCCTGACCCTCAGCGTTGTCTGGGCGGTCCTCGGCAGCTTCATGTTCTTGTCGGCCTTTGAAGGCAAAGTTGACGTTCTGACCGACCCCCAGGCCCTGTTCGCCTCGCCTGAAGTGGTTCTGGCAGCCGTCGGCATCGTTGTCCCGATCATCTTCTTCTTCGTCATGGCCATGATGATCTGGCGCGCCCAGGAAATGCGGATCGTCGCACGCGGCATGACCGAAGTCGCCCTGCGCCTTGCCGAGCCGGAAGACATGGCCAAGGAATCCATTCTCAGCGTTGGTCAGGCCATCCGCCGGGAAGTCGCCGCCATGGGAGATGGTATCGAGCGGGCGATTGCCAGAGCCAGCGAGCTGGAAGTGCTGGTGCACAACGAAGTGTCCTCCCTTGAGCGCTCCTACAATGACAACGAGTTGAAGATCCGCGCGCTGATCGAGGAACTGGTCAGCCAGCGGGAATCCATCGTGATGAACGCCGAGCGCGTGCGTGAAACCATCGCCGGTGCCCATGAGAAGTTCTCCTCCCAGCTCTCCGACACGTCCGGCGAGCTCGGGGAAACGGTCGATCAGGCGACCCAGCGCATGGTCGATGCGGTCAACAGCCGCGTGGAGGAACTGACCTCAACCGTCGACACCCGGATCGAAACGCTGGGCGCCACCTTGAACGCCTCCGGCAATGAACTGGTCGACAGCCTGACGAGCCGCGCGGAAGACTATGTGTCCCGCCTGTCGCTCACCGGTCACGAACTGGTCGACAATCTGTCCGAAACCGGCACGACCATGTGGGAGACCCTGTCGGAGCGCGGCAACCAGGTGAACGAGCAATTTGCGGAAACCGCGACGACCTTCGTGGAAGGCCTGTCCGCGAAAGGCACGGAAATCAACGAAACGCTGGCCTCTTCGAGCTCGTCTGTTGTTGCGACCTTGAGCAGCAAGGCCGATGAATTCCGCACCACCCTGGAAAACACCGGGACCAATGTGGGCGACCTCATCACCCAGCGCGGCGAGGAGATCAACGCCAACCTGTCCCTCACCTCGGGCCGCCTGATCGATACGATCACCTCACGCACCGAAGAGCTTGTCTCCACCGTGGACAGCCGCGTGTCCAATCTGGACGAATCCCTGGCCGCCACGGGCGCCAAGGTCGTGGACAGCATTTCCGAACGCGGACAGACTGTGACCGATACGATTTCCATGCGTGGCGCGGAAATCGTGGACACACTGTCCAGCCGGTCGACGGAAGTTGCCGAAATCCTGCGGGGCACGGGCGAAAGCATCGTTGTCGACCTGTCCCTGCGCGGCGGCGAAATTGCAGCGAAGCTCGACGAGACCGCCGGATCCCTCACCAACACCATTTCGGTGCGCGGTGGCGAGCTTGCCGAGAAGCTGGACAGCATTTCGGAGCGCATCTACACGGCGATTTCCATTAACGGTACCGAGCTGGACGAGCGCCTGACCGCCCGCAGCAACGAAATGGCCACCATGCTGGAACAGCAGACGGTCGGCTTCCGCAACACCCTGGAAGGCGTGTCCAGCGAATTTGCCACCGGGCTCAGCGACCAGACCGGCGCCCTCACCCACAAGCTGGCCGAAACCGGGACGCAGCTGGCCGAGCTGATCGGCACCCGGGGCGAGCGTGTGGCTGCAGACATCACCCAGGTCAGCAACCAGATCACCGAAACTCTGGAAGTCTCCGGAGGTGCGCTGCAGGAAGGCCTGTCGGCCCGCCTTGGTGAACTGGACACCATTGTTACGGAGAAGGGTGGCCAGCTGGTCGACGCGTTCGACACCAAGACACTGCTGCTGTCCGAAGCCATGGATGCAAGCCTGTCGACGCTGGATACGACCTTCTCCACCCGTATCGAGGCAATGAATGCCTCGCTCGGCGACCGGATCGCGTTCATCGAAACCACTCTTGGCGGCCATACCGCCTCTCTGGATGCTTCCCTCAGCAGCCAGACAGCAGCCATGGAAGCGACCCTTGGCGACCGGCTGACGGCGTTCGACACATCGCTCGACAGCCGCATTGCCACCATCGAAGCGTCGCTCGACCACCGCCACAATACGTTCGACGCAACGCTTGCGGACCGGATCAGCACGCTGGACGGCTCCCTTGACCAGCGCTTCACCTCCATGGACGGGTCCTTGAGCGAAAAGATCGCCTTCATGGACAGCGCCCTGAGTGAGCGCATCAGCACGATGGATGCTTCGCTTGGCAGCCACATCAACACGCTGGACCTGACCCTCGATCAGCGCACGGCCTCGTTTGAGGCCACGCTGGAAGCCCGGACCCAGATCCTGGCCGAGGCCATCGAGAACCGGACCACCGGCATCAGCGACGCGCTGGAAGAAAAGACCCGCAACATCACCGATGTGCTGGCGGACCGCTCCGACGCGATCACCCTTCAGCTGGGCCAGCGCATCGAAAGCGCCGGGAACAACCTGGCCGACCGGGCTGCCGAAATCAGTGACAGCCTGTCCGAGCGGGTCGACGGCGCCGCAGCAGCCATGGCCGAAAAGGCAGAGCTTCTGTCCGCGTCCATGACCAGCGGCACGGACCGCATTGACGAGACCCTGGACGCCCGCGCGCGCCAGATCTCCGAAACCCTGATTTCCAGAACCAAGGAAATCGCGCAGGCCTTTGTGGATGGTCAGGACGAAATGACCAGCGCCCTCGACAACCGCCTGTCGGAGGCCGGCAACGTGCTTGGCCGCCAGAGCGAACAGCTCACCGAGTCCCTGTCCGAGCGCATTGCCGAAATCAATGTGTCCCTCGGGGCCAAGGTGTTCGAGGTTGCCGAAACCCTCGACAGCCGCGCCACCCAGCTGGAAACCCTGCTCAACGAGCGCCTGGAAAGCATTTCCGGCACCTTGACCGGGGAAAGCGAACGGGCCCGCGATATCCTGACCGCCGTCATTTCCGAGGCTGGTGCAACCCTGTCCACGGAAAGCACGCGCCTGCGTGACGTGATCCAGGAAGCTGTTGCAGCGGCCGGGCAGTCGCTCTCAGATGAGCGTGCCAAGACCGTTGAGATGGTCGACACCACCCTCACCCAGGCCACGGAGAAGCTGGCCGGGGAAGGCGACCGCATGCGCCAGATCGTGCTTGGCTCGGTTGGTGAGGCCCGCGGTGTTCTGAACAATGAGAGCCAGAAGGCCGCCGACACGGTCAGCTCCGCGATGCACCAGGCCACTGGCGCTCTGTCCGGCGAAAGCACCAAGATCCGCGATCTGGTCCTGACCGCCGTCAGCGACGCCGCCCGCGCCATGACGGCCGAAAGCGAAAAGGCCCGCACGCTCTATGCAGGCACCCTGGCCGAGTTCTCCGGCTCCCTGACCGGCGAGAGCGAAAAGGTCCGCAACCAGCTGGCCGGCCTCATTGCCGAAATCTCCGGCAACCTGTCGGCGGAAAGCGAACAGGCGCGCATGACGCTTGCCAAGACTCTGGAAGAGATCCGCGGCCAGATGTCCAGCGAAGCTGGCATGGTCCGGGCCCGGGTCAACAGCGCAGTTGCCGAAGCCGCCGATCTGCTGGTGGGCCGCGGCAATGATGTGGCCAATGAACTGCTGGAAAAGGCAACCAGCCTCAACGAGGCGTTCGGGGCCCGCTCCGGCGAACTGGCCCGCCTGGTCGGAACCGATGGCAACGAGCTGATTGGCGCCATCGAAGCCCGAGCGAACGACCTGACCAGCCGCCTGTCCGAAGTGCATGGCGCCATTCTCGACGCCATCACGGTCAAGGGCCGCGATGTCACCGACACCTTCGCCCATACCGGCCTGGATGCGACCCGGTCGCTGGTCGAGGCCGGCGAGCGGATCGTTGCCAATATCAACGAGCGCAGTGATCAGGCCGCCCTGCTCCTCAGGGACACCAAACACCGGCTTGAGGCCGACGTTACCGACATTCTCCAGAAAGTCGAAGCGTCGAATACCAACCTGCAAACCATCGTCACCACCGCCGGGGACAATCTCAGCGAAGTGGAAGGCAACCTGGCCCGCCGGGCTGGTGAATTCCGCTCCGCCGTTGACCGTGCGGTTCAGGAGACCACCCAGACCACCGGCCTGATCGACGAGCAGGTTTCGAACCTGCGCGATGTCACCCAGACCACCCTGGCCGATATCCAGAACCTGACCAGCCGCTTCGGCGGCCAGTCCGAGGAGCTGACCAGGGCCGCCCGGCATCTGGAAGACACCAACCGGTCTGTGGAAGGACGCGTGGCAGACCGCCGCACGGCTATCGAGGAAGTGGCCGACACGCTTCTGGCCAAGACAGAAGCCGTCGATACGCTCATGCGCTCCTTCACCCAGACCCTGTCGGAAACGCTGGAATCTGCAGACGACCGCGCGCGCGACGCCGCCAACATGCTCTCGGCTGCGGCAGAAGCCGCCTCCAAGCAGGTGGCTGAGCAGTTCGAATCCATGCGCCTGACGGCCGGCATGGAAGGCCAGAAGGCCCGCGATGCGATCCGCTCCGCCCAGGACGACATCATTTCCGAAATGACCCGCACGGTCAGCGACGCTTCGGACCGCTTCAACGATGCGGCCACCCGGATGCGCGATGTGGCCCGAGAGGTTCACAAGGAGCTGGAAGCCACCCGGAACGAGCTGAAACAGGGCGTGCTCAACCTGCCGGACGAAGCCGAAGAATCGTCTGCCGCGCTGCGCAAGGTTGTCAACGAGCAGATCCACGCCTTGACCGAGCTGTCGGAAATCGTGGCCAAACAGTCCAACACCCTGGACGTGTCCTATCCGCAGGCCCAGGCAAGCGCCACCAGCATGGCCCCTGCCCCGCAACCGGCCAGCCAGCCGGGCGCTGCAATGGCACCTCCGGCCGCCTTCAATCCGGGAGTGCCGGCGCAGCAGCCGACCGCCCCGGCCCGTGAGCCGCGCAAGGCCAAGGAACGGCCTTCCGGAAACCGGCGTCAGCCGGCTCCGCAGCCGGACGCGGATGCAGGCGGCAAAGGCTGGGTTGCAGATCTTCTGCGGCGCGCCTCGCGTGATGACGACGCCAACATGGACACGAGCATTGCCCGCACCCCGCTGCACACGGTGGAGAGCCTCAACTCCCTGTCCGTCGACATTGCACGGGCCATCGACCACGAGACCTTCATTGACTTGTGGAACCGGTACCGGAATGGTGAGCGCAACGTGTTCACCCGGCGTCTCTACACTCTTCAGGGCCAGCAGACCTTTGACGACATCCGTCAGAAATATTCCCGCGACCCTGAATTCCGCACCGCAGTCGAGCGGTATGTGAGCGACTTCGAACAGCTGCTCGCTCAGGTCTCCCGCAATGACCGGGACAACATGCTTGGCCAGACCTATCTGACCTCCGACACCGGCAAGGTCTATACCATGCTGGCCCATGCCAGCGGGCGTCTGGACTGACACCGGGCATCGGTCAAATGACAAAAGAAAAGGCGGCCCCGGAGGCCGCCTTTTTTGTCGTAGACAAAACGCTCTTTCAGACCAACCGGCACGGCCGGTTGATGCACGATGCTCTAGCCCGCCAGATTGTCCCGGATCCGCTGCGCGACCGCGAGGAAGCCCTTGATCTCGTCCTCGGAGAGCCCCTCCAGCATGCGCTGTTCGACCGCCAGGAGTTTCGGCGCCAGATCCTCATAAACCGCCCGCCCTTCCTTGGAGAGCTGCAGCAGAAAGCTGCGGCCATCGGACGTATTGGTTTCCCGGGTCAAAAACCCGCGCTCGGCCATGCGCTTCACCGCCCGGCTGACCACCACCTTGTCCATACTGGACCGGGCCACGATGTCCGTTGCCTGAAGCCCCCCGGCAGACGCTCCTAAAATGGCCATGGTCCGCCATTCCGCCGGCATCATGCCATAGTCCCGCTGATAGACCGCAGACAGAGCATGGGTCACATCAGCATAGAAGACGCGCACCAGATAGGGAAAGAAACTCTCGAGTTGAAACGCAGCTCCTTGGTCCGCGTTCTTCCCCTGATTATGGCCCAGTCTGTCCCCCTGTCCGGCCGCCAGCTCTGTCCGAGAGCCAGCGCGTGCCGCACCGTCCCTGTCCTTTGTGTCCGCTTCGCTCATCTTGCCCCAGTGCTTTTCAGTGCCGCGAGCCTCCCGCATCCAAGTGGCGCAGCTCGCGTTTCGTTGGATTTGCCTTTCGCAGCCTGACATCAAAGATGTCAGCACAAAAGACAAACGGTTTGGACCTGCACGCTCCCCAACCAAGGATGCGCTCCTCCTTAGCCGGCGGTCAACATTTCAAGGCGCCCTTGTGTCCGCTTGCGCTCCTCTTAATCAAGAGACTTGATTTTAGGATTGACTTAGTTTCAATTGCAACTATTTTCGAGCCACGTTTTGACCTTGTTCAAAGAAGAGCCGGTATTCGGGAGGAGATATCCGTGAAACAAATCAAATGTCTTTCAATGCTGGCCGTGATGGCCGCAACTGGCCTCGGCAGCGCCCTGTCGAGCGCCTCGGCCGAGGAGCTGGTGCTGTCGTCCTGGCTGCCCCCGAAACATCCGATTGTCACGGGTGTGATGGAGCCCTGGGCCAAACAGGTGGCCGAGGTGACCGAAGGCCGCGTGACCGTGCGCATCCTGCCCAAGCCGCTCGGACCGCCCCCGGCCCATTATGACCTGGCCGCTGACGGGATTGCCGACATCACCTATGGCCTGCATTCCTTCACCCGGGACGACCGGTTCCTGCGCTCGCGTATCGGCCAGTTCTCCTTCATTGCCGACACAGCCACCGAAGGCTCCAAGGCCTATTGGGATGTCTATGCCGGCACACTGGACGCCCAGGCCGAGCACAAGGGCACCAAGCTGCTGGGACTTTGGATCCATGGGCCGGGCATGTTCCACAACAACAAGCGCAAGATCGAAACCCCTGAAGATTTTGCAGGCCTGAAGATCCGCACCCCTGGTGGCTATATTGCCGATCTGTCCCAGGATCTTGGGGTCACCACCCAGTTCATGGGCCCCGGTGAAGTCTATGAAAAGCTCTCCAGAGGCGTGATTGACGGTGTCACCTTCCCGATAGAAGCCCTAAAGGCGTTCAAGCTGACGGACTATATCAAATACTCCATGAAGGTTCCCGGAGGCATCTACAACACCTCCTGGTTCATGGTCATGAATGAGGACGTGTGGGACGGCCTTTCACCGGAAGATCAGACTGCGATTGAAAAGATCTCCGGCCCGGCCCTGGCAGAGCTTGCCGGAAGCGTGTGGGACAAGGCAGATGCGGCCGGTGCCGCCTATGTCGCTGATACGGATATCGAGGTCTATGACGTACCGGCCCCGGTTCTTGCAAAGGTCAAGGACCTTGCTGCCAAGTATGAAGCGGACTGGGACGATGCGGTCAAGAAGACCGGGTTTGACGGTGCCGCGGCCCTGAAGCAACTGCGCACTGAAACAGGCGTCGCAAACTGATGTCCACTTCCGGATCAGACAAGGCCGCACCGCGCTGGACATCTCCTGTCCGGCGCGGCGCCGCCCGCCTGCTCGGCTTTGCCTGTCTGTGCGTGCTGATGGCCATGATCGGCCTGACCTGTGTCGATGTTGTCGCCCGTTATCTGTTCAACAGCCCGGTGAACGGGGCCTATGAGCTGACCCAACTTCTTCTGGCCACGCTCATCTTTCTCGCCCTGCCCCTGACAACGGCTGCGGGCGAGCATATCGAAGTGGAATTGCTCGACGGCTTCAAGAGCCGCATCCTGAAAGCGCTCGGCGCTCTTTGTGCCGGTGTCTCGACTGTCATTGTCTTTGCCGTGATTGCCCTGGAGCTGGTTGAACATGCCGAAAAGCTGCAGCGCCGGGAGCAAGTGACGGACTCCCTTCAAATTCCCCTCTACCTGATCGGCTGGCTTGGCGCTGCCTCTTTCGCCATTGCCGCCATCACTGCCATTTTCTGGTCTCTCAAACGTCTGCGTGAAAAGGCCTGACCCGTGCTTGAAGCTCTGATTGGTTTTGTGGCCCTGTTCGGCCTCGTTCTCCTGCGCGTGCCCATTGCTATTGCGATGATCATTGTCGGTACGGCCGGATTTGCCGCGCTGCGCAACTGGAATGCAGCCTTCAATCTGCTTGGCAATGCGGCCTTCGACACCGGGCTGTCCTATACGCTGTCGGTGATCCCCCTGTTCATTCTGATGGGCAATCTCCTGACTATCTCGGGCGTCAGCCAGTCCCTCTTCAGCACCGCTCACAGGCTGCTCTACCGCATGCGCGGCGGGCTGGCCATGGCTTCCATTGTCGCCTGCGGCGGCTTTTCAGCCGTGTGCGGCTCGTCTCTGGCCACGGCAGCCACCATGTCAAAAGTCGCCATGCCATCCATGCGCAAGGCCGGATATGCGGACAGTCTTGCCACCGGGTCAATCGCTGCAGGCGGCACACTCGGCATTCTGATCCCGCCAAGCGTGATCCTGATCATCTACGGCCTGCTGACGGAAGCCGATATCGGCAAGCTTTTCGTGGCCGGAATCATTCCCGGCCTTCTGGGCGTCCTGTTTTATCTGGCCGCCATCTATGTGACGGTTTTGATCAAGCCGGACCTCGCCCCCACCTCCAGGGACGGCATCGCCCTTACCCGCAAGGATGTCTGGGGCGTGCTCGGCGTTCTGGGCCTGTTCGCCGTGATCATGATCGGCATTTATGGCGGCTTTTTCACGCCGACCGAAGCCGCGGCCATCGGTGCGGCCTCCTCCCTGGTCATTGCGTTCCTGTCCGGCGGCCTGACCTTCGAAAAGATCTATTCCGCCGGTCTCAACTGCGCCCGCACGACTGCGATGATCTTTGCAATCATCATCGGCGCGGAAGTGTTTTCCAATTTCATCAGCTATGCGGGCGTGCCCGATGCACTGCTGACCTTTGTGCAGTCGCTGAATGTCAATGCTTATGTGGTGATGCTGGTGCTGGTGCTGATCTACATCGTGCTGGGCGCTGTTCTGGAAAGCCTGTCGATGATCCTGCTCACCGTTCCGGTTTTCTTTCCGCTGGTCACATCGCTGGATTTCGGCACCGGCCTCTTGAGCGATCCGGACATGGTGCTGATCTGGTTCGGCATTGTGGTGGTCGTGGTGACGGAAATCAGCCTGATCTCACCACCCATCGGCCTCAATGTCTTCGTGCTGCGCTCCGTGCTGACCGAAGTGCCGCTCAGAACCATTTTTGCAGGCGTCCTGCCCTTCTGGGCCGCCGACATCTTCCGGCTGGCGCTGCTGATCGCCGTGCCCTGGCTGTCCTTGATGCTGGTTTGACCCGGCGAGGGTCAGACGCTCTTCAGCGTCCAGGCGGCGATCTCCGCAAAGACCCGGTCGGCGGAGGCGTTCATCGCTTCCACGGCCTTGTCGACAGAGGTGCTGCCTGCCCGGGTGTCGGACCGGAACACTTTTGAAGCGACAGTCCGTCCGTTGCGGTCATTGACCAGACGGGCGGAAATTTCCACCACGCCCCGTGTGCCGCTCACCTGCAGCTCGAACGCGCGGATCACCGTCTGCAATTGATAGTCGATCAAAAGCCCGTCGCCGGGAAGTCCAACACCGCGCAGGCGTCCGGTGTTGCGCAAGGTTTCCATCAGCTTGAGCTGGACGACATTGGGAAGCGTGTCCGCCCAGGCCGATTTCGGAAAATAGGTATAGACCGGGCCCTTGTCGACCACGGCAATATAGCTTGTGTCGAGCGCCTTCAAGGCCCGTGGCGCGGCCACCAGCACCTGGGCCCGCCGCGAGCGGCCCGGCACCGCGCCCACATCGCTCGACGTGATGCTGTAATAGGCGGACGGCGCGGTGCTGGCACAGCCGGTTGTGACAAGGCCGAGGCCAAGCGCCCCCAGGACACCCCTGCGGGTCATGTTGGTCTTTGCCTGTGTCATGAGCCGTTGCCCTTGTTGCCTGTCATTCTCATCGCCGGCGCCCGCCATTATACGTCGGCACGTCTTCTCCACCGAAAATCACCCGGTTGGGGCTGCGCTCGAAGCTTTCCGCCGCCCGCTGGATCGCCACCAGTGTGCGGTTCACCTGGGCAAGCGCCGCTGTGAAGTCCGCCGAGCCCTGGGTTGCGAATTTCGACAGACCGCCTGCAATCGAGTCAGCCCGGCTTTCAAAGGCAACCGCCACCTTGCGGATCGCTTCGGCCGCGAGAGTGGCTTCCTTGATCAGACCTTCGCCATCCCCATCGACCATGGTCGAAACCTTCTCCACAAGGCCTTCGACCCGGACTGACGTGGCATTCAGCGTGGAGGCCATCTGCTTGGCATCGGTGATGATCTGGTCCACATCCGGCGTGCGCTTCGAAAGATCTTCCGTCAACTGCCGGACATTGTCGGCCGCATCCCTTGCACTGCTCAAGATGGCAGGTATGCCGTTATCGTCACTGGCAAGGTCCGCAGCGGCGGTCTCGACCGAACCAACAATATTGGCAACTTTGTCTGGATCCACCGCCTTCATGAGCCGGTCGGCGGTCTGGAGCGTCTCGGCAAAGCGTTCAGCGGCCGCCTGCACATCCGTGATCAGGGCGGCTATGCGGTCATCCTGGCCGCGCACGGTGGCTGACACAGCTTCGAAGTTCTGAACCGTCGACTTGGTGGAGGCGATGATTTCGTTGATCTGGCTCTGCTGATTGTTGAAGTTGTCAATGACGCTGGCAACCCCGTCGACCGCGCTCTCCACCTTCTGTGGATCAACGCTGGCCAGAAGCGCATCAACGCTGCCGAGCGACGTGTTCAGTCCGGCCGTGAACGTGCTTACGGACTGGACCACCTCCTCAACCTTGAGCGGATCGATTGCGGCGGCGATTTCCACGCCGCGCGACACGATCCCGTCGACCTTCAACACCACATCCCTGCTGCCGTCCAGAATGTCACCTATAGCCCCTTCGCGCTCCTGGACCGCAGAAACGATCTCATTGACATTGCCCATGGTCTGACTGGTGGAGACGATCAGCGTATCAATCTCGCCGGAGCGCTGTTCCAGAACCCCGCCCAGCGCCGCCGCGCCTTGCATGACCTTCTCAACATCTTCCGGTTTGACCGCCTGAACGATGGTCTGCACCTGATCAAGCCCATCATTGAGCTTGCCGGTAAAGGTCTTCAGATCCTGGGCCGCGCCCTGGGCATCCGCCATCAGGCTGTCGATGTCCTGACTGGCCTCGCCCAGGCTGTTGGAAAAGGTGCTCAGGTCCTCCACAATCGCGGTGACCTTGTCGGACGGTACAGCCGCCAGAAGCCGTTCGCCCTGGTCTGCCAGCTTTTCCAGACGGCCGGACAAGCTGGCAAACGCCTTGGAGGCTTCGCCGAGATTGGCCATGAAATCCTTGACCCCATCCGAATTGGCCGCAAGAGCCGCAGAGAACGTGTCCACGTTCCTGATGGTGTCGTTGATATAGGGTTTGTTCTCAACCAGCACTTCTTCAATCGTCTGCATGGTCGTGTCGGCACGCTTCAACACATCCCGCGCGCCATCAACAATGTCATCAAAGAAGGACCGCTCCGCGTAAATGGTTGGCGTCTTGCCGTCTTCCGTCTCCAGCAGCAGCGGAGAAGAGGACGTCCCGCCCGACAGATCCACATAGGCAACGCCGGTCAGGCCGGTGAAATTCAATGTGGCCTTGGTGTCCTTGCGCAGCGGTGTGCTCGGCTTGATGCCAACCGTCGCCACCACCTTGGTCGGATCATTGGGCAGAAAATCCAGGGATTTCACGTCGCCCACCTTAATGCCGTTGAACAGAACCGACCCGCCCAGCGGCAAGCCTGTCACCGGTCCCGGATACACCACCTTCAGCGGCACATTTTGCCGGGACTCCGCAGTGGCCGCCAGCCAGAAAACGAACCCGAACGCCCCGAACAGGATGGCGACCATAAAGGCCCCAATCAGAATATAACTTGCCCGGGTTTCCATTCAGTCCAACCTATACTCGGCGCAACGCCCGTTCACCCCTGAAGTAATCTTTAATCCAGGGATCGTCATTTTTCATCATGTCGTCCAGCGTTCCAATGGCCAGAACGCGCTTTTTCCCAAGAACAGCAATGCGATCACAGATAGAATGCAGGCTATCGAGATCATGCGTGACCATATAAACGGTCAGCCCCAAGGTGGAGCTCAGGTTTTCGATCAGCGAATCGAAGGCGGCCGCCCCAATCGGGTCGAGCCCGGATGTCGGCTCATCCAGAAACACCAGATCCGGATCCAGCGCAAGCGCGCGCGCCAGACTGGCCCGTTTGATCATGCCGCCCGACAGCTCTGACGGCAGCTTGTCCGCCGCGTCCTGGGGCAGGCCCACAAGCTCGAGTTTCAGGGTTGCCAGTTCATCCATCAATTGCGGTGACAGGCTCAGATGCTCGCGCATCGGCACCTGGATGTTCTGCTTCACGGTGAGCGAGGAGAACAGCGCGCCCTGCTGAAACAGAACGCCCCAGCGGCGCTCAATGCTGGTGCGTTCCTTTTCCGTGGCCGTGGACAGGTCATACCCGAATACCGAAATCACACCAGCCCGCCGCCGTGTCAGACCGAGAATCGTGCGCATGAGCACGGATTTCCCGGTGCCCGAACCGCCGACAAATCCGAGCACTTCCCCGCGCCGGACATCCAGATCAAGATTTTGCAGGATGATCTTGTCGCCAAATCCGACAGTTACCCCGCGCACGGACAAAACATGATTGGACCCCTCATGGGTCGCGGCGCTCTGTCCGTCGGGAAATACAGGGGCGGTCTGCTGCATATAGGCGGTTAGACTCCGATGGCGGCAAAGAAAACGGCGAAGAAGCCGTCCACCACAATAACAAGGAAAATGGCCTTCACCACCGACATGGTGGTATGGCGGCCGAGCGATTCGGAGGAGCCTTCCACTTTCAGCCCTTCCACACAGGCAATCAGCCCGACAATCAGGGCCATGAAGGGCGCTTTCATGATCCCCACAGCCAGTGTGCTTGGGGTGATGGCCGCCTGAAGCTGGGCCAGAAAGGCCGCCGGAGGAATGTCCAGATAGATCCAGGTGATCAGCCCGGCGCCGAACAGCGCCGACATGTCGGAAATGAAGGTGAGCACGGGCAGCGCAATCATGAGCGCCAGGATACGGGGCAGAACCAGCACTTCGGTGACACTGAGGCCAATCACATTGAGGGCGTCCACTTCCTCCTGCATGCGCATGGAACCAAGTTCAGCCGTAAAGGCCGAACCGGACCGGCCCGCAACCATGATGGCTGTCAGAATGACGCCGATTTCCCGCAGAACCAGGATGCCCGCCAGATCGACCACGAAAATATCGGCGCCAAACTGTTTGAGGTAGAACCCACCCTGCTGGGAGATGATTGCGCCGATCAGGAAGCTCATCAGGGCAACAATCGGTACGGCGCCGATGCAGCTGCGGTCGAACTGGACGGCAATGGAGGCGCTTCGCAGACGGCGCGGCCGCAACAGAACCGTTGCCAGAACCAGGCCGAGCGAGCCCAGAATATGCAGCATCGCCTGAGCGTCTTTGTAGGCTTCGACCACCTGGCGGCCGGCAATTTCCAGGAAGGCAGCAATCGTGAACCCGCCCCGCTCCGGCCGGAAGTTGGGCGGATGGTGGTGCTCGATTTCGTCAAACAGCTTCTGCCGTACCGGTGTGACGCCGGTCAGCCCCACCTTACGGCCCTCGAATTCCAGGTGCCCGCGCGTGCGGTGGATCAACCAGGCCCCGCTTGTGTCGAGATGCTCGACTTCGGAAACGTCGATACAAGTCAGCCTGTCCCGTGCGACATCCAGCCGGTCGAGGCCGGTTTCCGCTTCGCCAACCGTGTTCACGGTCCAGTCGCCGGACAGGGCCAGAAACTGCCGGCCCGCGTCATCGGGCTGCAGTTTCATTTCAGGCGCAATGTTTTTTTCCAAGAATGCCATTCCGGCTGGCTGCCCTCTTGCCGCTGGTTCTATATCCCCCGTATACCTGATGGAGAAGTTTATCGTCCAGCAGCCACTTGAAAGCTCTCTCCATGGAAATTGCCCACCCTTACCTTCTGTTCCTCGGTGACGTTCCCGATGCCCTTGCGGCCAAGACCGCCACGGGTATCGTCGATTGGCGCAAGGACTGGTGTATTGGCCAGGTCCGTTTGCCCGGATGCGCCGCCGATACCGGCCTTGCCGACATGTCCATCGCGGAAGGGGTGGCTGCAGGCGCCAAGACCATGATCATCGGCGCCGTGAATGCGGGCGGGCGCCTGCCCGACCATTGGATTGCCTCCGTCGTGGACGCCCTTGATTCGGGTCTGGATGTGGCCTCGGGGCTGCATGTGCGCCTTGGTGATGTGCCGCAAATCCGCGAAGCGGCGGAGCGCAATAGCAGGCAACTCTTTGATGTGCGCCAGAACGACATGACCTTTGCCACCGGCAAGGGCACCAAACGTTCCGGCAAACGCATTCTGGCGGTCGGGACCGACTGTTCCGTCGGCAAGAAATACACCGCACTGGCCATGGATAAGGCCATGACCGAGCGGGGCTACAAAAGCTCCTTCTGTGCCACCGGCCAGACAGGTGTCTTCATTTCCGGGCGCGGGGTTGCCCTTGATGCCGTAATCGCAGATTTCATTTCCGGGGCGGCCGAGTGGATCTCCCCGGCCACTGATGACGACCATTGGCAGATCGTCGAAGGCCAGGGCTCCCTGTTCCACCCCTCCTTTGCCGGTGTGACGCTTGGCCTCTTGCACGGATCCCAGCCGGACGGCTTCATAGTGTGTCACGAGCCGACCCGCACCAAGATGCGCGGCGTTGACACCCCGCTGCCGAGCATTCAGCAGGTGATCGACCTGACCCTGCAATGCGGCCGCCTGACAAATCCGGATATCCGCTGCATCGGCATTGCCGTAAACACATCCTCCCTGGACGATGCCGAATCCCGGGCGTTTCTGGCCAAGGTGGGCGAGGAACATGGGCTTCCAGCCACCGATCCGGTCCGTTACGGCATGGAAGCGATTGTCGACAAGGTTGCCGCCGACTTCGGTGCGCCATGAACCGGACCGTCAGCATCGAGGCTCAGAGATTTGAAATCGCGGGCGGTTTCAGCATCTCCCGGGGAACCAGAACCCATGCGCAGGTCGTGATGGCCACCGTCTCGCAAGATGGTCTGAGCGGCCGCGGGGAATGTGTACCCTATCCGCGTTATGGCGAATCCCTTGAAAGCGTTCAGACCCAGATCGAGGAGATCGCACCGCTTTTGAAAGAGGGCCTGTCCCGCGCAGACCTGCAGGGCGCCATGCCTGCAGGGGCGGCCCGAAACGCGGTCGATTGTGCGCTCTGGGACCTGGAAGCCAAACGCGCCGGCACGTCCGCAGCCAGTCTTGCCGGACTGGCAGCGCTGCAGCCTGTGACCACCGCCTTCACCATCAGCGTCGGCACACCGGAGACGATGGCCGCCAAGGCGGCCGAAGCTGCTCACCGCCCCCTTTTGAAGGTCAAACTGGCCGGGGCCGGAGACGATGCCCGCATCCGGGCTGTACGCAAAGCCGCCCCGGACAGCACCCTGATCGTGGATGCCAACGAGGCATGGGATACCAGCTGTTTTGACATCAATATGACTGCCTGTCTGGAGACCGGTGTCCAGTTGGTCGAGCAGCCCCTGCCCGCCGGGCAAGATGGGTTGCTGGCCACAACGGCACGGCCGGTCACGGTCTGCGCCGATGAGAGCCTGTCCCCCGGCAAGGGGCTGGACGGGCTGAAGGACAAATATGACGCGGTCAATATCAAGCTCGACAAGGCAGGTGGGCTGACAGAAGCGCTTGCGCTCATGACCGCCGCCCAGGCTGCCGGTTTCAAGGTGATGACCGGCTGCATGCTCGGCACGTCTCTGGCCATGGCCCCGGCTGTACTGCTGGCGCAAAAGGCGGAGTTTGTCGATCTCGACGGCCCGTTGCTCCTGTCAGAAGACCGCTCGCCCGGCCTGACCTTTGAGGGAAGCACGCTTTATCCGCCTGAGGCGGCCCTGTGGGGCTGAAACTTGAGATTTCAGCGTCACATCCTTCGCCCCGCCTTCAAACGCCCGGTCCCGTACCGGGCGTTTTTCAGTGCGCCGCGGTGACTTCAGCCTCTCTGTGCCGCATTTCACGGCGAATCAGGGGCGTCAGAAAGAGCACGCCCGCCGTTCCAACGGCCGCCGCTGCGGCCATGACGTAAAAAGCCGACTGGGGATCCCGTTCGAACAGAACTCCGGACACAGCAAGACCGGCAGACATTTGAAGTCCGATGGAGGTAGAAAAAAGCCCCTGCCCTGTTCCGGCCCATCGGGCAGGGACAACCCGGGCCAGAATCGCAACAGCCCCCAGATGGGCCGCGCCAAAGGTAAAGCCGTGCAGAAGCTGCAAGGCACCGATGTAAACAAGATTATCCGCAAAGGGCATCAACCCCCAGCGCACTACAGACGCAAGACCGGCGGCCATCAGGAAAACCGGCGGGTCAAAACGTCTGGACAGGTATCCGGCGACCGCAAACAGGGCAATTTCGGCTCCAACCCCAACCGCCCACAACACGCCGACGGCCACATCGGGCACCCCGATTGACTGCCAATAGATGGTCCCGAACCCGTAGAGCGCGGCGTGGCTGGCCTGAAACAGACCCAGAACCGCCAGCACCGGCCAAAACCACAGACGCCTGAACGGCGCCTCCCCGCCAGGTCCTGATGGCGCCGTTTCCGCCTTGCCGCGCGGTTGCCGGGGCAGGCTCATGACCACACCTCCGGTTGCAAGGGAGGCCAGAACGGTTAATGCCAGCAGGAGCCAACTCGTGCTTTCCGTTGCGAGACTCCCCCCCGCAAAATTGGCCAGCACAAAGCCCACAGATCCCCAAAGCCGCATTCGCGCGTAGTCCGCGCCGGTGTTGCGGGCCGCGTCCAGCGCGTAGGCATCACTTAGCGGAAGAACGGGACCCTTAAGCACCATGTAGCCAATCACCGCCGTCCCGGCGAGCCAAATGCCTCCGGGCAAAAACAACAAGGCAACAAAGACGCCCCCAAAGACTGAATACACCAGGACGGACAGACGCCTTTGGCCCGTTCTATCTGAAATATTTGCGAAAACCGGACTGGCCGCCGTACGGAGCATTGTGCCCAGCCCAAGAATAAAACCAATTTCCGCTGCGCTCACTCCTCGAAATTCCAGAAGAAGAGGAAAGAACGGAAGAAACAGACCGAACCCGAAAAAGTGGCAGGCAAACAGCGCAGCCACTTTTGCGCTAAGACTGCTTGGCAGTTTTGTCATATGTGCATTGTCCGGGCCTCAGGCCTGGCCGCTATAAAGGGATGTTAACGTTTTTCATCCTAAGATAGAGGCGATGGTGGCCTTGTTACGGCACCACACGTCCCTTAGGCAAGTTGAGAAACGCGTCCATATGAAAGCGGAAGCACGACAGGCAGAACCGGAGGTGATCGGCGAGGCCGAATATCACACTCTAGAACAGACCCTGATGGAATCCGATCGCGGGCGGCGATTCCTGAAAGAGTTTCTGAATCGCAACAAGACTCCGGAAACGACCGAGATTCTGGGTGCGATTCACCGGCTTGAAAAGGTCGTCACCCGCCAGCGTGAGGTGCCAGATCTCGACAAGATCCGCCTCGACATTGCCGATATGCATGAAGCCATTGAGCGGACGAAGGCTGAAATCGCCAATATCAAGGCCGATGAAGGTGACGACAGCAACCGGTTCGTCGATGCCTCCCACGAGCTTGATGCCATTGTGACCCAGACCGAAGGCGCTACACAGTCCATTCTGGAAGCCGCTGAACAGATCCAGGAACAGGCCTGGATACTGCGCGAAAACGGCGCGGACGAAGGTGCCTGCGACAACATTGATGCCAAGGCCACAGAAATCTTCATGTCCTGCTCGTTCCAGGATCTCACCGGCCAGCGCACCAACAAGGTTGTGCAGGTGCTCCGCTATCTGGAAAGCCGGATCAACCTGATGATCGGCATCTGGGGCATTGACGGGTTGAAGGCCGAGGAGACCGCCGGTCCCGTCGACAGCCGCCCGGATGCTCATCTGCTCAACGGGCCCCAGAAGGATGGGCTTGCAGTCTCTCAGAACAGTGTCGATGAACTGATGTCCGTCAGTGACGACGTCTTCAACGCTGCTCTGGACGAGACCGGTGCAACCGACGGCACCGAAGCGTCTGCCAGCGAGGCCGATGTGGACGCCATTATGGCGGACGGCAACGAGCCGATGGATGCATCTGCCATTGACGACATGTTCGCCTCCACCCCGGAAGAAGCGATCGCTCCGCAGCCATCTGACGACAACACGGATGCGGACAGCGATGTCTTTGACAGCCCTGAGACCGACGAAACGCTGGACGAAGCCGCCATTGAAAAACTGTTCGACAGCGAAGTGGAAGCGGGCGCAGCAGAGGCCAGCAGTGACTCAGACGCAGAAATCGAGACTGCTGAAGCAGAGGATGCTGCAGACGCGGAAGCCGATGCGGATGCGGCCTGGGAAATGACCGAAGAGACCGCCACTGAAGACGCGTCGGAAACCGATCCGCTGGAGCAACTCTCCGAAGCCGAGCGTCAGGCCCTCTTCAACTGACGTTTCCAGATTGGTTCTTAAAATAAGGCGCAGCTGTCACCGGCTGCGCCTTTTTCGTATCCGGTATTCCCGCCCTCCGGCCTGTCCAGAGGGGCAGCGGGCTCGCCCTGCCACCCGTCCTGCAGCGGGAACTGAAAGCAATGTCCGCAGGCTGATCAGGCTCCCTTTTGCGGGATCGCCCTGGAGCACGTCGCACCCCAGAGCAAACCGTTTTTCACCGGCTGTGTCTTCCCCTGTCTGACATCAGAGATTTCACCGCCAAAGACAAAACGGTTTGGAACCATCTGAACGCGACACGCAAGAGTTTGGCACGACCGCAGCAGCTTCACCCAGCAGAGACCGTGTTGATTTTGCGGAAGAACTCTTCCGCCTGCTGGCCAAGCCCGTCGGCCTGGTTTTTCAAGGTTGCCGACATGGTTTCGATCGCTCCAGCGGTTCCCTCCACATTGCCCACAGACCCGCGCACGGCTGAAATCTCGTCCGTGAAAGCCTGTGTGCCTGTGGCGGCAAGCTGGACGTTGGCCGTGATTTCTTCGGTCGCAGCGCGCTGCTGCTCCACGGCCGAGGCAATGCCGGTAGCAATGTCGGACAGATCGGAGATCAGCGCAGTGATACCTTCAATATCGCTCACCGACTGCTGGGTTGCCTGCTGAATGCTGGCAACCTGTTCCGTGATATCTTCCGTGGCCCTTGTCGTCTGGCTGGCCAATTCCTTGACCTCCGCAGCCACAACGGCAAAGCCCTTGCCCATTTCCCCGGCACGAGCCGCCTCAATGGTGGCATTCAGCGCCAGCAGATTGGTCTGTCCCGCAATATCGGAAATCAGACCGATCACAGATCCGACCTGATCGGCAAAGCCTGCCAGTTTGGTCACTGACTGGTTGGTGCTGCGCGCGCCTTCCACGGCCTTCAGGGCCATTTCACGCGATTGACCGGCCTGACGGCCGATTTCGGCAATGGAGGCGGACATTTCTTCTGTGGCCGTTGCGCTGGACTGGACGCCGCTGGCCGTTTCCGCGGATGATGCATCCATGACGGACATGCGCTCGCCGATAGCCCCCGTCTCCTGGCTGAGCGCTCCGGAAGAGGCCTGCAGCTCCTGCGACGCCTCGCCCAGAGCCCCGACGGCCCCACCAAGCGCCTGCTCGAAGCTGGCAACCGCGCTTTTCATCTGTTCTTCACGCGCCACCGCCTCGGCCACCATCTGATTGTGATAGGTCGAGATCGCCATATCCATGTCCAGCATGATCAGCCTGTTGACCAGATTGACTACCCGCACCTTTTTGCCCGAGGACTGAAAGCGCTTGCCAATCAAGAGCGTGTTCAATTGTGTAAGTGCAAAGGAATAGCCGCCGATATACCAGGTCGGCTCCAGGCCGATCCGTACATGGGCCAGACCAATCCGCTCCGCCCGCTCCACGTAGATCTCCGTTGGCCCTTCGGTGAACAAGGCCTCCCAGTGGGCCACCTGCGCAGCAATCAACCGGTCCTGCTGGGTCCCGATCAGCTCCGCCAGATGCGGCTCCCTTTTCAGATGTTTGTAAAAGCTCTCCAAAATCTGCGGCAGCTCTGCCTTGAGCACCGGCCAAATTGATTTTGAAAGCGATCCGTCGTCTTCGGAAAAATTGAAAAACCGAAGGCGGTCCTTCAAACCGCTGCTTTGCATTTCAGCCCTCTCTTCAATGAAATGCCATCAGTCCGCACGCCCCGAATGCAGAAGATGCCGGGGAAAACAACCCATGACTAAAGGAGTACTTTGCGTCTCCGGCGTGTTCCGCCGAACCTGACTTTGAGCATCTGGCGCTCAACCGTCTCAAGAAAACAGAACCGGCTGGTCTCAAACCGGTCAGCTTCCGGATGCTTGCCCATTGATCTCATGCCCAAGGGAAATTTCTTGGCAAAAAAGAACTCAGGCCGCCTGCACACCTTTAACGCAAAAGCACTAAGACGTGCCGGACGCCGCTTACAATGACTTCCAAGCATTGCAACCAAGCACATCTTATGGTTTGTAATTACCCGGCAGAAGGCTAACGATAGGTTAACTTTGAAGAGCCTTGTTCAGCATATGCGGATCGATGTTCCCACCGGTCAGAACAAGAGCGATGGTTTTCCCTGCAACGGGCAGTTTTCCCGACAAAACCGCAGCAAGTGCAGCGGCCCCGCCAGGCTCCACCACCAATTTCAGCTCGGTAAAGGCAAAGGCCACGGCCTCCAGAACCTCCTGGTCCGTGACAACAAATCCCTCTGCTGCAAGTTTCCTAAGGATCGAAAAACCAACCTCTCCCGGCGCCAGAGAAAGCAGGGCATCACAGACAGATCCGGATTTCCTGGAATTGGACAGAAGGGTGCCCGCTTCCAGCGAGCGTTTGTAATCATCGAACCCGGCTGGCTCCACCGTATGAAACAAGGCCTTCGGAGTGCGGTGCGCGAGAGCCAGCGCAACACCACTGGACAGACCGCCCCCGCCGGTACAGGCCAGAACATCGTCCAGCCGGTGCCCTAGCTCCTCCGCCTGCCGGGCGATTTCCAGCCCAATAGTCCCCTGTCCGGCAATCACCGCCGGATCATTATAAGGATGAACGAAAGTCGCTCCGGTCTGAGCACAGATCTGAGCGGCAATCACATCCCGGTCTTCGCGCTCCCGGTCATAGGTCACGACGCTTGCCCCAAAGTCCCGTGTGCGGTCCAGCTTGATCTGCGGAGCGTCGGCCGGCATGACGATGGTCGCCGACAGACCAAGGATCCTGGCGCTTGCGGCGACGCCCTGGGCGTGGTTTCCGGACGAACAGGCAACCACCCCCTTGT
The DNA here is from genome assembly GCF_056161025.1 of Roseibium sp. AWQ4_254. Taxonomy (NCBI): domain Bacteria; kingdom Pseudomonadati; phylum Pseudomonadota; class Alphaproteobacteria; order Hyphomicrobiales; family Stappiaceae; genus Roseibium; species Roseibium sp. AWQ4_254. Next base: position 292,244 of record NZ_JBSWYH010000001.1, on the reverse strand, counting down.
TCCTGTCCTCTTCCGGGATCTGGCTCAGGCAATTGAAAGCCCCGCGGAATTTGAAGGACCCGCTGCGCTGCAGGTTTTCCGGCTTGATCAGGACTGTCGCCCCCGCCCGCTCATCCAGCGCGGGATGGTTCAGAAGCGGTGTGTACACGGCCTGGCCTTTAATCCGGCGGGCCGCCTGCTCCACATCTTCAATGGTCACAGCCTTACCTGAGGCAACAGCTCTGCTTTCGGGAGATGGAACGGACGCGTCGGTCATGGGAACACCTTCTGGGCTGGCAGGAACACCCGAAGGAGTAGTGGGCTTTCCACCCTACATCAATATGGAAATAGACCACCGGGACAGAGGCTGGAGCGTATCGTGTTCATCCGGATACAAACTGCAGTGTCTTGTGCGTTGAAATCTCTGATGTCAGGCAGTGACAGACAAAACCAATCAAACGCGATTTGCTCGAAAGGGTAGACTTATACATAGCGTAATTCCGGCGGCCACTCTCCTGAGCCTATGATGCGGGGTCGTAGCACACGCCCCAAGAGGCATAAAAGGAGAGTGGCCGCCGGAATGACGCTATGTATTACCCCGGTGCTGGCCCCGGCCTTTCACAACGGAACGGCCTCTTCGAGCGGACGGGGCTGCCTGATTGGCCTATTCCGCCGCCCGCGCATCCAGTTCCTGGCGGTTGTGAATATCCCGGGCTGCGATGCAATTGTCCAGAAACTGCTGGGCACTGGCCGCCCAGGTGTAATTCATAGCGATCTTGCGGCAATGCTCCCGCGGGATATCGAGAGCGGCCTCCGAGGCCACGCGCAGATCCTCCGACAAAATCCCCGCCCCCGTATCGCCAATCACATCCACCGGGCCCATGACCGGAAAAGCCGCCACCGGAACGCCGCAGGCGAGCGCCTCAAGCATGACATTGCCGAACGTATCTGTGAGCGAGGGGAAAACAAACACATCCGCGTCTGAATAGTGGCGCGCCAGATCTTCGCCGACCTTGGCGCCGGTGAAATAGGTGTCGGGATATTCCCGCCGCAGACTGTCCAGCTGCGGCCCATCGCCGACGACCACCTTGGAGCCGCTCAGTTTCAGATCCAAAAAAGCCCTGATGTTTTTCTCAATCGCGACCCGGCCCACATACATGAATACCGGACGCGGCAAATCCGCTGGCAGCACCGAGCCTTCATAAGGTTTGAACAGGTCCTCATCCACGCCACGGGACCAGCGCATCAGGTTGGTGAAGCCCCGGGCTCTCAGATCGTTTTCCAGCGATTTGGTCGCTACCATGCAGCCGCAGCCCCCATTGTGGAACCGGCGGAGCCAGGCATAGGACCAGGATTGCGGCACCGGCAGCCGCGCAGACACATATTCGGGAAAGCGGGTGTGATAACTGGTGGTGAAAGGCTCTCCGGCCTTTTTGGCCACACTGGCTGCCAGAATGCCAAGCGGGCCTTCCGTTGCGACATGCAGATGTTCGCAATCAAATTCAAGGATCTTCCTGCGCACGATCCCGCGATGGGTCAGCGACAGGCGGATTTCCGGATAGGTCGGGCATGGCAGGGTTTTGAACGCCTGGGGCGTCAGGAATTCTACGCGCACGCCAATGGCTTCCAGCGCTTCTGCCGTCCTCTCCAGGGACCTGACCACACCATTGATTTGGGGATGCCATGCATCCGTTACGATCAGGATGGAACTCATGCGGCGACCGGCGCTTCCTTGGACTTGGCCGGCACGGTTCCCACCTGGGTCTTGTCCACCCATCGGATCACCTCAAACGTCCCGTCATGGTGTTCGGCGACAGCCGTGCAGCTCTCCACCCAGTCACCGGTGTTGATATAGTGGATGCCGTTCATATCCTGATCAGCCGCATGGTGAATATGGCCGCAAATGACCCCATCCACCCCCTGGCGGCGCGCTTCATCCGACAGGGTTTCCTCAAACCTGCCGATGAAACTGACAGCATTCTTGACCTTCAGCTTCGCCCAGGCTGACAGGGACCAGTAGGTCAGGCCGAGACGGCGGCGCACAACATTGAGCCATGTGTTGACCCCGAGCGCGGTGACATAGGCCTTGTCCCCGAAAAAGGCCAGCCACTTGGCATGGCGGATGACCACATCGAACTGGTCCCCGTGAATGACAAGATAGCGTTTTCCGGAAGCGGATTCATGCACAATGCTGTCGGTCACTTCCACACCGCCGAAATGGGTGCCGAGGAAGTTACGCAGGAATTCGTCGTGATTTCCCGGGATATAGAAAATCCGGGCGCCCTTGCGGCCCTTGCGCAGGATCTTCTGAACCACGTCATTGTGCAATTGCGGCCAGTACCACGAGCGTTTCAGGCGCCAACCGTCCACAATGTCACCGACAAGATAGATGGTTTCAGCGTCATTTTCCTTCAGGAAGTCCAGAACCAGATCGGCCTGACATCCCCGCGTGCCCAGATGAATATCTGAGATGAACAAGGCTCGGTAGTGACGCGATGCCTCTGCACTAGACATGGCATTTCTCCATATTCCTATTAGGGGCGCTATAGACGCGATTCAAGTTGCATTATTATGACAAAGTGGAAAGCGTCCTGCTTGGTGCCCTGCCCCTGTGGCCAATTTGCGTCATCCGGACTAAGTCTAGAGTACCGGCCACGTTCCAGTTGAACAGGATCATAAGATGGACCGCGGAGCTGCTTGCGGCTTTGCACTTTTGACCGGAACGGGCCTGCCCATCTGAGGAGAATATGCATGGATCTGGGCCTAGAAGGAAAAAAGGCAATCATCTGCGCGTCCAGCCGCGGCCTTGGCCGAGGCTGCGCTGAAGCGCTTGCGGAAGCTGGCTGCGGCATCGTTCTGAACGGGCGCAACGAAGCCCTGCTGGAGGAGCTGCGCAGCGCGCTTCAATCAAAATATGGCGTTTCGGTTACAAGCGTTGCAGCGGACGTATCCTCCCCTGAGGGCCAGAAAGCCCTGCTGGCCGCATGCCCGGAGCCGGATATCCTGGTCAATAACAATGGCGGCCCGCCCCGGCGCGACTATACGGAACTGGACCGGGCCGCCATGCTGGAAGGGGCGGTACAGAATTTCGTGACACCGGTTGAACTGCTGCAGGCCGTAGCTCCCGGCATGAAGGCGCGCGGCTTTGGACGGATCGTCAACATCACCTCCTTGTCGGTGAAGATGCCGATTGAAGGGCTTGACCTTTCCAGCGGCGCCCGCGCAGGACTGACCGCCTTCCTGGCAGGTGTGTGCCGCCAGCTCGCCCCTTATGGGGTGACCGTCAACAATCTGCTGCCGGGCAAAATGGACACCGACCGGCTCAAGGGCGGATTTGAACGCGCGGCCGAACAAGCCGGCAAGAGCGTGGCGGAGATCCGCGCGGAACAGGCGGCGGAAATTCCGGCACAGCGCTTCGGCACCGCCGCTGAATTCGGCCACACCTGTGCCTTCCTGTGCTCCCGCCACGCCGGGTATATCACCGGGCAGAACATCCTCATGGATGGCGGTCTTTATCCAGCGGCCTTCTGACACCGCCCCGCAACAGCGGCAATGCCCTGCCCAGGCCATCCAAAGGCCGGGATATGCTCCCGGCCTTTTTCGTTGATTTCGCCGATGCCAGGCAGCGCAAGGCAAACAAGATGAAATGCGGTTTGCCCTAGAACTTGTAGCGCAGCGCGGCGGACAGAATATTCACGTTGCTGTCCACGTCGGCCACGAAGGTGCCAAAGGTCGCGTTGAAGTCCTGATGGCTGGAATCAATGTTGATGGAGGTTGATTCCGGGATGATATGCGTGTAGCCGACATCAAAGGCCAGATGCTTGTTGAAGTCATAACTCGCCCCCGCCGACAGCCACCAGCGGTTGTTGTCAGGCAAGCGCGTGGAGCGGATCTCCTCGTCGATCGGCGAGATTTCATACCCAACCCCGGCCCGGAATGTCAGCTTGTCATTGTAGTCATATTCGCCGCCGAGCGAGAAGAACCAGCCATCATCGTAGTTAAAATGCAGCGTGGTCAGCGCATTGCCCGTCACGGTCGAGGTCGCGACCGGTGACTTCAAGCGGCTCCAGTTGGTCCATTCCACAGTGCCGAGCAAGCGGAACTTATCGGTGATTTTCTGCTTGGCGGAAATGTTCACCATGTCCGGCGTCACAACATCAAGATTGATATTCGCTCTCGATCCTCCGGAAAACAGCTGACCGCTCAGCTCATGCCCGACGCCGGACCGGTAGCCAATGCCGATTTCCGTGCCCTTGACCGGCTTGATCGTCACGCCCGCCGTGACGCCGACGCCAAAGCCGTCGCCGTAAATCTCATTGCTTCTCGGAAACCCGGCCCCGGAGGTCGCATCTGCGGATTTCAGGCTGACATCGAGATATTGCACCTGAAAGCCAACGGCCACAGCGATCATGTCATTGATCTCATAGGCCACATTTGGGTTCACATTGACCGAAAACACCTTTGAGGAACGGGAATAGAATTGCGCCGCCCAATTCTGCTCAGGCTTCGTCGTCAGCCCGAAGGGGGCATTGATGCCGATCCCGAACACCCACTTCTCATCCGCCCGGTAGGAAATATAGGTTGACGGCACAAACGCATCCGACGCGATGTCCCCGCTGCCGATGGACGAGGTCCCCAGGCCGCCCCCGCTCAAGGTGCCATCAATTTCCGAATAGGGAATGACAAGCGAGCCATGACTTTCGAAGGTCCAACCCTGCTGTGCGCCAATCAAGGACGCTGGGTTCCAGTACATGGACGAGATCGTCCCGCCAGATGTGCCGTAGCCGGCAAAAGACGTTCCCTGATAATACGCGCTCTGTTCACGCAGCGCGAAGCCACCGGCATGCGCCGCAGTGGCAAGCAAGGACAGCCCCAGCGCCGTCGAAATAAATAGAGCGTGATTTTTATTGGCCCTGACCATGGTGTTTTCTCCCATCCCCCTCCCCTCGGAGGAAACGTGATTTCTAAAAACAGGATTTCCGAAATCAGGTCAGAGTTTCAAGCATAGATTTTCTGGGCAAAGAGCATGCATAGTTCTTTGTGCATTGCAAAATAGCCGCCGGATACCCGCAAAAACTCACTCAGTCACATCCAAAATTCTGAAAAACTCTACGGATAGGCTCACTTGTCACACGTCTGACATGGCGGCCACTCGATTGCATAAAAAATATGCAACAACTCACCACCTTCCGCAAACGTCACTAATTCTTCCAGCGTTGCCCCATTGTCACACCTTCCCATAGGGAAATCGAAGATTTTGGAAGCAAGTCTGCGCTCTGAACAGTGGCGCTTTTGCCAAGCCTCTTTCAAACTCGGAACTGATGGCACGCGTTGCGAGAGCGTCGGACGATAAGTCTGCGCCCTTTGATGTTGGAAAACAGCTTATTCGGCAAGGCGCATTGCGCAGAGCGATGCGGTGAAACGGCCAAGCAGCGCAACGCTGCCGATGGGCTGCTGTCCATCACCCGAAGGGGCGGCTCTCCTGCACAGATCACTGGCCTCAGGCGCCCCCCTCCCGCGCGGACAAGAAGCTGCGCATGGCCACATCGCTCCAGGGCGCCAGCCGCTCTTTCGCGGCCCGGTGGCTGTCATAGATGCGCTGGCTGAGCGGGTCCCTTTCGGCAAAGTCTGCCAGGACCTCAGCCGCCATTGTCCGCAAGGCCGCCATCACCGCGTCCGGATAGGGCCGGACCTTCACACCGTCTTCCTCCACCAGCAGCTTGAGGCTGCCCGCGTTCTGCCAGTCGCTTTCCGCCAATGCCCGCCCGTTTTCCGCACGGCAGGCTTCCAGAAGAATCGCCTGCAGGTCCTCCGGCAGCGCCTCAAGGGCGGCCTGATTGAAAAGCGCCTCGCTGGTGCCGTTCGGCTCGTGGAAGCCCGGGGTATAATAGGATTTGGCGGCCTTTTGAAATCCCATGGCCCGGTCGGACCAGGGCCCGAGAAATTCGGTCGCATCCAGGACCCCGGACTGAAGGGCCTGAAACAATTCTCCGGGCGGCAGGCTCACTGGTGCCGCACCCAGACGGCGCATTACTTCGCCGCCAAGCCCGGGCATGCGGATTTTCAGTCCCGACAGGTCGTCAAGGGAGGTGATCTCTTTCTTGAACCATCCGCCCATCTGAACACCGGTATTGCCAGCCATGACCGGCTTGACCCCGAAAGGCGCATAGAGTTCGTCCCACAACGCCTGGCCGCCTCCCTGCTCGATCCAGCTTATGTGCTCAAAGGGCAGCAGGCCAAACGGCACGGCCGTAAAGAACACCGAGGCCGGGATCTTGCCTTGCCAGAAAAAGGAGGCCGAGTGGCCCATTTCGGCGGTACCGGCCGAAACCGCATCAAAGACACCAAGGGCAGGCACCAGCTCTCCGGCCGCATAAAGATGGATCTGGAAACGCCCTGTGGACAGGCGGGCCACCTGATCGGCAATCCGCTGTGCAGTCACGCCCGGTCCCGGCAGGTTCTTCGGCCAGGAGGTCACCATCTTCCAGGTCACTGCGTCTGCTGCCCCTTGTGCCAGCGCTGGTGCCGGCAGCAGGCTTGCCCCGGCCGCTGCGGCGCCCCCAGTCGCAGCGCCGACGAAGGCCCGGCGGCTCAAAGAGGACTTCGAGGATAAACGGGTGTCTTCTGGCATGTCACTGGCTCCAAAGGGCGTGAAAATGATGCACCGGTCCATGCCCGGCCCCGATCTTCAGATCGTCGGCAGCGGCAATCGCCGCATGCACATAGCGTTTGGCCTCTGCAAGAGCCTGCTCCAGCGGTTCGCCCTTGGCCAGTCCTGCGGCAATGGCCGATGACAGGGTGCAGCCGGTGCCATGGGTGTTTAGCGTTTCAAGCCGCGTCTCCCGCAGCCAGATCTCCCGGCCCGTGCCGTCGGCAAACAGGTCTGCACTCTCAGCGCCCCCCCCGTGGCCACCCTTCAGCAGAACGGAGCAAGCGCCCAGCCGCAGAAGCTGCTCCGCCTGAGCGCGCATCTCCTCTTCATCAGCCGCAACTTCTGTCTCCAGCATGCGGGCTGCTTCGTGGAGATTGGGCGTGATGATGTCGGCACGCGGCAAAAGACACTCGATCAGGCTCGCCACCGCACCGTCAGACAGCAACGGATCGCCGGAGGCCGCCACCATGACCGGGTCCAGAACGACGGCACCCGTTTCTGCCGCGTCCAGACCAGCCGCCACAGCTTCGATGATGGCCGTGCCCGACAGCATGCCGATTTTGGTCGCACTCACCTTGAGGTCAGAATAGACCGCCGTCATCTGCGCGCGCACAAACTCCACAGGGACCTCATGAATGGCGCTGACCCCGAGCGTATTCTGGGCGGTCAGCGCGGCCAGAACAGTGGCCCCATAGACACCATTGGCAGAAAAGGTCTTCAAGTCCGCCTGAATTCCCGCGCCACCGCCTGAATCCGATCCTGCAATGGTTACCGCAATCGCGGTCATGACACCCTCCTGACAGTTTGTGAATGGAACGCCGCTCACGCGGTTCTCAGCAATCTCTCGATATCGCGCAGCGACAGAGCATAGAGCGCGTCCAGCAGCTCCGGCACCAGACTGCCCGGGCCGCGCGCCCGCTCAGCCGCCACGTCCCCGGCAATGTTGAACACGGACAGAGCGCACGCAGCCGCGAGCGCCCGGTCCTCCTCCACGCTGGCAAAGGCGGCCAGAACCGCCCCGCCCGCGCAGCCGGTCGCCGTCACCCGCGCCAGCAGCGGATGGCCGTTCTGCAGGCGGTAATCTCCGCTCAGGCTCTCCACCTTGTCTTCAGCCCCCGTGACTGCCAGCACTGTGCCAGCAGAAATAACCGCGTCCACATCTTGCCGGTCCGGACACAAAGCTTCCAGTTCGGCCCCGTTCAGGCGCACCAGATCCGGCCCCCGGCCCAGAAGTTCACGGGCAAAGGCGCAGCGGACCGGCGAGCGGTTGACAAAAACAGGATCCATACAGACCGGGCGGCCCGCTGATCTGGCAGCGTCAAAGGCCAGCGGAATGGCCTGCCGCCGGTCCGCATCCAGTGTGCCCAGATTGAGCAACAGCGCATCGGCGCTGGCGGCAAATCCGGCCACTTCCTCCGGCGCAATTGTTATGGATGGCACCGCGCCGATGGCCAAAAGCACATTGGCGGTAAAGGTCTGCGCAACCGCATTGGTCACCGTGTGAACACGGGGGCTGCGCGCGCGCACCCGCTCAAGCAAGCGGAAGACGGTATCCGCTGCAAGCGGCTGTGTGGATGCGGCAACGGACAGGCTCATGCACTTGCCTCCAGCAGGCGGATGATCCAATCAGAGAGAAGGGAAGGAAGGCATTTGGCAGGAGGCCGGAACGGTCTTCATCTCAACTCCCTCCGCCGGGATCAACCGGATCAGGTTCAAGGAGTTGGCGGCAGCCTCTCAGCCCGATCAAACCTGCCGGGCACCCCCATGAGAAGACCGCACTGCTAACAAGCCTCCAGGGAGATTGCAAGCCTTGCGGCCGGAAGACCTGCCATGCGGCAATTGACTGCGGCGGCCAGATCGGCCATGTGCTTGCAGGAACAGTTCATGCCAACATCCTGGAGCACCCCATGGTCCCGTTTTTCGTGATGATCAAATGCCAGCTGGGCAAGACCTACCAGGTTGCCAACGCCATTGCCGACGCGGAAATCGCCTCCGAGGTCTATTCAACCAGCGGAGACTATGATCTTCTGGTGAAGTTCTATGTCGAAGAAAGCGCGGATATCGGCCATTTCGTCAATGAAAAGGTTCATCCGATCGACGGAATTCAGGACACCAAGACGATTATCACGTTCAAGGCGTTCTAGGGGGCGCCACGGTCAAACGGGTTCAAACCGTTTTGCGGCCTGCGTCGACATCTCTGAATGTCTGGCAGCGAAACGCAGACAAGATGAGACGCGGTTTGCTCTGGCTGCGTCATTGCGATGTGCCGGACCTGGAGGATGAGCATGCGCTGTTTTAAATTGCTGGCCTTTGCGGCCACCCTGCCAAGCCTTGCCGCCACCCTGTCCCAGCCCGCCCTCGCCCAGGGCATGCCGCCGGAGCAGATCAAAACTGTTCTGGATATGACCAAGGCGAACTGGGTGTCGTTCCGGGACTGGCAGGGCAAGCAGCTGATCTATTTCACCCATCTGGAATCCTGGACCTGCGGCATCGACTATGTGTTTTATGGAATAAATGGCGGAGCGCTGGATCAGATCTGGGAGCTGGCCCCGTGTGATCCGGACAATCCCAATGCGGTCCTGAAAGACAAACCCTATCTCGAGCTGCCACCCGGCTCGGTTGAGAGCATCGATGTGCAACTGATCTATCCGGACGGCTCAAAAAGCCCGGTGCAGACTTTTCAGTACACACCGAAATAGCCTGCCGGGCAGAAGTCTTGCGATGCTGCGCACGCTTTGTTGCGGGGCATTGTCCCCGCGCTCTTTGACGGCATCTCAGACCAACCGCAATTCACAGGACCCCGGTTCCAGATCCGGGCAGGCGTTGCGTTCTGCCCCAGGACTTTCCGCAGTCACGAGCGCGACGGGGTCGAGGCCCGGCGGTCCTTGGTCCGGTCGAGGCCGAGCTTGTGTTCCCGGTAAATCACAAAACCACCTGCTGCAATCACGATCAACGCACCGGCAACAACCGCCGGCACCGGCACTTCAGAAAAGACCAGCCAGCCAACCAGGATCGCCCAGAGCATGTTGACATAGTCGAAGGGTGCGACTGTGGAGGCTTCTGCATAACGATAGCTCTGGGTCAGGAGGATTTGCCCGGCACCGCCGCCAAGCCCCATGAGCACAAGCAGCCCGGCGGTTTCAAGATCCGGCACCACCCAGGCCTGACCGGGCAGCACTAGACCGAGCGGCACGGTCAGCAGTGACAGAAGCGTAGAGGCGGCTGCAAACCAGGTCACAATGGTGGAGGTGCGCTCGGTCTCGCACAATTTGCGCACCGTGATCATGGCCAGTGCGGCAAACCCGGCCGCCGTCACACCAAGCACGGCCCCGGCGGTGGAGCCTGCGTCCAGATCGCTTTCCCCCAGATGGGGCGACAGCACCACCACAATGCCCAGAAAGCCGAAGGCAACCGCGCCCCAGCGGTAGATCCGCACCTGTTCGCCAAGAAGAAAGAAGGCCAGCACGACCACAAAAAGCGGCGTTGCAAAGCCGATGGCGGTGGCATCGGGAAGCGGCAACAGATGGAAGGCGGTGAAGGAACAGACCATGGCCGTCAGGCCGATTGCGGCCCGCGACAGGTGCCCCTTGGGATTGGTGGTGCGAAAGGCCAGGCTCAGCTCGCCGCGCAGGCCCACCATCAGCAACACAGGAAACAGGCCAAAGAAGTTCCTGGCAAACACAAGCTGGCCAATAGGCACGGTTTCCGCAGCAATCTTCAGCGCCGTGACCATGATGAAGAAAACGATGGTAGACGACAGCTTGAAGGCGATGCCCAGCAGCGGCGCCTGACGGGTCATACCAGCCGGCGCGGGCGGGCCGGAAAAACGGGAAGCAAGGCTTTTAAAGGCCATCAAGGACATCCGGGACCGGCGCAGGACGTGCCTTTCCCGACGCACCGGACCGAAGGATCAGGGAAAGACGCAAGACACAAGCCCCCAAACCAGGGCCCCATGACAAGGGCCCCCTGCTTTCAAACCGGTAAGGGCTGGATCACACAAAGAAACGATCAGGTGGACACTCTTCCGCGTTCCTGACCAATTTGCAATCTTTCCGGACAAATTTTGCCTTTTTTGGGTGCAGAATGAACCGGTCAACGTCCATCTTCCGCGCCACAGCGCAAGGGGCTGCCGGAGGGTCTAAAGTTTGCTCTCCTGCTTTTCGAGCAGTTCAGCCAGTTCTTCCGGCGACATGGACTCACGCTGAGCGATTGCCACTTCAAAGCCTTTCAGACGTTTGTAGATGGACAGCAACTCGATAATCGTGGACCAGGAATTCACCAGATACTGGAAAGAGTTGGAGACCTGACCAAAAGCCGTCAGGATCTGCTGTAATATTCCATAGGTGATCTTTCCCGCAACCATCGTCGGAACGAGAATAAAATATGTGAACATATTGTCTGCCTGAAGGTAAAAACCGCGTGCCAGATTGAAATACACGTAGTGAAAATACAATCTGAAATAGTTTTTGCGGACATTCGCAAAAAGCTCCGTCAACGTCGGTGGGGTGGCACGATGCTCATGATCTTCACCGTAGACAAGTTCCTTCCGGTAGGCCGCTTCCACCCGCTGATTGTGGAACTCAAGACCAGGCAGTTTCATCCCGACGACCGCGAGCAGGAAAGTGCCAAACAGCGACCAGACAATAGCAGCTGTGAACAACGGTGCCGGAATCTCGCCAACGATCGGCAAAACCGTGACATGGCTGGATAGCGTGAACAGGATAGGAAGGAAAGCGATCAACGTCATCACGGAATCAATCATGGACACACCAAGACCTTCCATGATTGAGGCAAAGCGCATCGTATCTTCCTGAATACGTTGCGAGGCCCCTTCAATGTGCCGCACATTGCGCCACTTGGCGACATAGTAATCGTTCATCGCCGTCCGCCATCGGAAAATATAGTGACTGATGAAGAACCTGTTCAAAATGAACAGCGTCATGGACAGCCCGGCAATCTGGGCGAAAATCAGCATTAGCGAATAGAAGTCCGCCGCCCCGATCCCTTTGTCGCCTTCCAGAGCATTTTGCAATGTATCGCCAAAAGGCCTGCGCCAATTGTTGATCGCAACGGAAATCTGCACCGAGAAATAAGTTGTGAAGATAATCAGGGAAGTGCCCCAGACGGACCAGAGCTGCCAACGGTGATTTCGCGAGAACACCCACCAGAACCCGCCAAAAACAGCCGTAAACGCCGCATAGTAGACATAGAACCACAGAAAATCGGGCGTTACAAAAAAGCGCAAATCAATGGGTGGAGGCCCCTCGGACGGCACCCCGAACCCAAGCGGCTCTGCGAGATCCTTCGCGAATCCATACCACAGGAGCACAGCTGTCAAAGACCAGACAACGGCGGAGGAAAAAAACAGCTTCGGATGCGGGAAGAAAGACTTAAACACAGGGGCATTCCTGTTTCTGGTTTCGTATCATCTCAGGGCCTCTTCCGGTCTTAACGCAGGTTTTCAGAATCACCAGCGAAATCAGCCCCATTTCTTGATAAAACCGGGGACATGGCCGAAAGCGCATGTGTCAATCGAACATGGCTTTTCTGCGGCTATGCAGTTTCAGAACTTGGGAACCGCCTTTGGACGTATGAAAAATGGCCATTCTATCAGAGTCTTGAGCAAACCGACGGCAGGCGGAAAGCGGGCACGGCTGACACAAAACGGCCCCGCGGATCATGTTCAACTCAGACAGGGGCTGTCAAAAGCGTGCGAAAGAAAAAACCTCCGCGCCCGATGAAGTCACCCCCGGTTTGCCCCGGGGAGCGTCTTGCCTGCCCAAAGGGCAGTGCCATTTGCAAAAGAAGACGGAGCCCATGACCGGAGAAACGGGGAAGAAGGTCCGCCCCCTTCCCCGCCCGGTTTAGCGCGCGTCTGCAATCGCCTCCCAGACCCTCAGGGGGGTCGCGGGCATGTCCAGAAGCTCGGTCACTCCGGCCCCGTCTTTCAGCGCGTTTTGAACCGCGTTCATAACCGCAGCGCAACCGCCAATGGTGCCTGCCTCCCCGGCGCCCTTGATGCCCATGGCATTGGTGGTGGACGGCACATTGCGGGTCTCGAAATGAATATCAGGCAAATCGGCCGCGCGGATCATCTGATAATCGAGCAGCGAGGCGGTCAGCAGCTGGCCATCCTCATCATAGACCGTATGTTCGCACATGGCCTGGCTGATAGCCGAAGCCGCCCCGCCGATCACCTGGCCAGCCAGAAGCAGCGGGTTCACGGTCACGCCGAAATCGTCGACAATCACATAGTTTTCCAGCGCCACCTCACCGGTTTCCGGGTCGACGGACACTTCACAGATATGGGTGCCATTCGGATAGGTTGCCTCGTCCTGCTTGACCTCTTCACAGGCCGCCAGGGTTTCCCCCGCCCCGGCTGCGATTTCCGCCATGGTGACCTGCTGGTCGGTGCCGACCACACGCACCACGCCGCTGTCCAGTTCCAGATCCTCAATCCCGGCTTCCAGCCGGTCAGCGGCCAGTTCCTTGACCTTCTTGACCAGGCTGTCGCTGGCATTGCGCACGGAAGGAAGGCCGAGCGGGATCGAGCGGGAGCCGCCCGTGCCACCGCCATTGCGCACCCGGTCGGTATCGCCCTGGATCACCTCAATCTCGTCAATCGACACCCCGAATTTTTCCGCAACCACCTGACTGTAGGCCGTGGCATGGCCCTGGCCATTGGTCTGGGTACCAATCAGAAGGGTCAGACCGCCCTCCTGGTCCAGTTCCAGCGTGGCTTCCTCACCGCCGGGAAAGGCGCAGGCCTCGATATAAGAGCAGATGCCGATGCCGCGGTATTTGCCCGATTGCGCGCTTTCCGCCTGCCGGGCCTTGAAGCCGGCCCAATCGGCCACCTCAAGCGCCTTGTCCAGATGGCCCGCAAAGTCGCCCGTGTCATACATCCGGCCGGTCTGGGTGGTGTAGGGCAATTGCTCCTTGGCAATAAAATTCCGCTTGCGGATCTCCACCGGCCCGAGCCCGGTTTCCTCCCCGGCCTTGTCGATCAGCCGCTCGATCAGATAGGCGGCCTCCGGGCGCCCGGCGCCGCGGAAGGCATCCGTCGGCACGGTGTGCATATAGATGCCCTCGACCTTCGCAAACACCGAGGGGATATCGTAGAGGCCGGAGGACATGCTGGTGCCCACCCAGGGAATGAACGGGCCGAACTGGTGCAGATATGCCCCCATAGCCGCTTTCACATGAACCTTCAGACCCGTGATGCGGTGATCCTTGTCCAGGGCCAGTTCCGCATGGGTGAGATTGTCCCGGCCGTGGGCATCCGTGACAAAATGGTCCATACGCTCCCCGGCCCAGCGCACCGGGCGGCCCAGTTTCCTTGCCGCCATCATGGCCAGCGGGTATTCCCGGTAGCAGAACATCTTGGTTCCAAATCCGCCGCCAACCTCGGGTGTAATGATCTGAACGGCATCCTTTTCCAGCCCCAGAATGGTGCACAAAACGTCCCGCATGCCATGGCCGCCCTGGGTTCCAAGGGTCAGCTTGAAGCGGGCGCTTTCGGTGTCAAACTCCGCCACACAGCCGCGCAGCTCCATGTAATTCGCAACGATGCGGTTGTTCACCACATCAATGGACACGACCTTATCGGCGGCCTGAAACGCCGCTTGCGTTTTTGCCTCATCGCCCTGACCAAGCGTAAAGGCGACGTTGGAGCCATGCTCCGGCCAGACCTGAACCGCCCCCGGCGCCAGGGCACCATCGATCCCGGTCACCACCTCCAGAGGGTCGTAATCCACCTCCAGCGTTTCCGCTGCGCTCCTGGCCGTGTTGAGATCGTCGGCAACGACAAAGGCAATCGCATCGCCCACATAGCGCACCAGATCCTTGCACAGAACCGGCTGCTCCGGTGCCCAGTGCTCCGTGCCGTCCATCTGCTTCATCCTGGCAAGGGTCGGCATGGATTTCCCGGCCAGGTCCTCACCGGTCAGGACCAGATGCACCCCGTCCAGCGCACTTAACTCATCGGCATTTTCGACCGAAATCCGGGCATGGGCCATGGCGGAGCGCACGACAAAGCCATGCAGGCAGCCTTCTGGCTGGTAGTCGGCCGTATAGATACCCGTGCCGGTTATCAGCGGCGCATCTTCCTTGCGGCGCAAGGGCGCACCGACACCGAATTTCGGAGTGACCATCTGGTTCATAAAACTGGACCTGTGTTCTGGGAAGAAAATCCCTGGAAAATCAGACAATGAATGGCAATGGGAAGCCCCACTCCATCGAAACCCGAAGCCCGCATTATCCGGCGGATCTGTTCTTGGTGACACTTCGGCGCAGCCGCGCTGCTCCTCAAAATATAGCCCTTTCAGCGCGAGAGGCAAACCATACCGCACCCGCTTTTCTTTCAAGGACAAACGTCTTAGGTTGCACCTATCACGCACCCGCAGGTTCTGGTTTGGCCTTCCGCCCGGCTCCGTCCGGCCTGGCGAGAGGCGCTCACCGGGGATGTTTCAGGAAACAGCATGGATGCTCCAGGAAAAGATCCGGCAGAGGGCCCGGCTCCGGCCGGTGCGCCTGCCCCGCCCCCCAGGGGCCAAGTGGCGCGCGCCACCCGCAAGATCAGCGATCTGACGGCAACCCTGCCCTCCAACACGGTCGGCGCGCTGTGGATCCTGCTGGCGGCCTTCGGCTTTACGATTATGGTCACACTGATCAAATTTGTCGGCCAGGATCTGAGCGTCTTTCAGATCCTGTTTGTCCGGCAATTTGTCATGCTCGCCATTGTCGCCCCGGTCATCGCGCGCGGGTTCCCTGCATCGCTGGCCACCAAACGCCCCGGCCTTCAGCTGACCCGGGTCCTGTTCGCTGCCACTGCCATGCTGTGCGGGTTTTCTGCCGTCATCAATCTGCCCCTGGCCGATGCCACCGCCATCAGCTTTTCCAAAACCTTCTTCATCACGATCTTCGCCATCTGGTTCCTGGGCGAAACCGTTGGCCTGCACCGCTGGGGCGCCACGATTATCGGGTTTTTGGGTGTTGTGCTGATGCTGCGCCCAAGCGGTGGCGGCGTTGTAGAAGTCTATTCCCTGCTTGCCCTGGCAGGGGCGGCCTGTGCCGGCATGGTCATGATCGTGGTACGTCTTCTAACCCGCACCGACACGCCGGTGACCATCCTGACCTATCAGGCCTTCGGGGTCGGCCTGATCATGACAGTCCCGGCCCTTGTGACCTGGCAGGCACCGACACTGTTCGAATGGGGGATGCTGCTGGTGATCGGCATCATCTCCTGGGCCGCGCAGATGGCCAATATCCAGGCCTTCAAGGCGGGGGAAGCCACCGCCATCGCCTCGCTGGACTATACCCGCCTTCTCTATGCGACCGTCTTCGGCGCCCTGGTCTTTCACCAGTGGCCACGGGCCGAGACGCTTGCCGGTGCGGCCATCATTATCGCCGCCTCCATCTACACCGTCCGCAGGGAAGCCAAGCGCGGGCGGCAGCTGGCCCGCACAGCGGAAGGGCGCAGCGACTCCCACTAGCGCAAATCGCGTTTGATGAGATTTGTCTTTCGCTGCCTGAAATCAGAGATTTCAACGCAAAAGACAAAGCAGTTTGCCCCCGGAAAAACGCGGCATGCTTTGGCGCAAATCGCGTTTGATGAGATTTGTCTTTCGCTGCCACCAGATCAGGCGCTTTTCGCCTGAACATCGGCCTCCGCCCGTTTCCGCGCTTCTTCCTCGACCAGCTCTTTTTTGGACAATTTGCCGACCATGGTTTTCGGCAGCGTGTCCCGGAATTCAAATTCCCTCGGCATTTCAATGGTTGAGAGGTGATCCTTTAGAAAGGTCTTCATCTCCGGCCCGCTCAGGGAACAACCGTCCTTCAGCTTGATGAAAGCTTTGGGCGATTGGCCCCGGTATTCATCCGGGATGGCGATCACGATTGTTTCGTCCACCGCCTCATGCTGATAGATCGCCTCCTCGATCACCCGCGGATAGACATTATAGCCTGAACACAGGATCAGATCCTTGATCCGGTCGACAAGATAGATAAAGCCGTCCGCATCCCGATAGCCGACATCCCCGGTGTGCAGATAGCCCTCGCCCGTGATCGTCTCGGCCGTCGCTTCCTCCCGTTTCCAATAGCCTTTCATGATCTGGGGGCCTTTAAGCAGAAGCTCGCCCTTCTCGCCTTCGGGAACCTCCGTTTTCCGGTCCTCGATATCGACAAAACGCGCCGATGTTCCCGGCACCAAGCGGCCAATGGATCCGGCCCGGCGGTTCTCGTCCAGCGGATTGACGGCAGCGACTGGCGAGGATTCGGTCAACCCATAGCCTTCGACCAGGATACATCCGGTCAGCTTTTCGAAACTGTCCTTCACCTCCACCGGCAGGGGCGCACCACCGGACAGGCACAGCGAAATGCTGGAAAGATCATATTTCGCGGTCAAGGGTGAATTGTTGATGGCGGTGTAGATGGTCGGCACCCCGGGGAAGAGGGTCACCTTCTTGCGCTTGATCACCTTCAACAGCGCCGCCAGGTCAAAGCGCGGCTGCAGCACCATCTCCGCCCCGAGAATGACCGCCAGATTCTGCGCCACCGTCATGGCAAAGACGTGAAAGAACGGCAGCACACAGAGCAGCTTTTCCTGCCCCGGCCGGGCCATTTCAAACACACAGCGCATCTGCTCGATATTGGCCGACAGGTTCTTGTGGGTCAGCATGGCCCCCTTGGGCACGCCCGTGGTTCCGCCAGTATATTGCAGCACCGCGATATCCGAGGCCGGATTGACCGCGATCGGGTTGGGTGTGGCCCCTGCGCGCTGCAAATGCTCAAAGGGAATATGGGCGCTGTCCTGCGGGATCTCGGCCAGTTCCTTGCGTTTGAACAGCGAGAACAGAAGTTTCTTGACCGGAGGCAGGCAGAAGCTCATGGGGCAGACGATGATCTTGTCCAGGATCTGCTCCCGGCGCACCTCCTCCACCTTGTCATAGATGATCTTCAGATCCATGGTCACCATGATGCGCACAGCCGCATCACGCGCCTGAAACGCAATTTCCCGCTCCACATAGAGCGGATTGAAATTGGCCACGGTGCCGCCAATCTTCAAAACCGCAAAATAAAAAATCGTGTAAAAAGGCGTGTTGGGCAGACACAGACCCACATTCACCCCAGGGCCAACGCCCATTTTCTGCAGGCCGGCAGCCGTGCTGTCGACTAGGGCCCCGATCTCCCCATAGGTCCAGACCTTGCCCATGAAATCCGCGGCAGGACGGTCCCCGAATCGGGACACGGTCTCCTCCAGATATTCATGCAGCGGGCGGGGCTCAAACGCCGCGTTCCATTCCTCCACACTCGTCATAACGGTCTCCACCATGGTCTTGCCGCCAAAACCGCCGGGCGTCTTTCCAAGCCGTGTTCATCAGTGCACAGTCTGCTCATGAACACGGTCTTGCGATCCGGCCGCCTTTCCTCCTGGCGCTGCCTCTCTTGGGGAAAGCCCCCTGCGCTCTTCTGACATGACGCAACCTTCCGTTCACGTCAACTTGCGACGCTACGGCACCTGCCAACTTTTTCGGCAGACCCCTTCTCCCCTTAAGATAAGTCCGTGCAAAGGAATGACAATATAAAAACGAAATCAGAAGCTTAACACGCTCTTTATAGAAGCCGGGTATCACCGCTTCGGCCAGACCCATTTGACATCCTCTGCCCCGTCTATAACGGTTTCGCCCAGATCCTTGCGCAGTTCGTAGCGCACACAGCCCGGCAGATCTGCAAGGGTGCTCACAAGTGCTGCGGCATGGGACACAACGATGATCTGGGTGGTGTCCGCCGCTTTGGCCACAAGGCGGGCAAGCGGATCAAGCAGCGCGGGATGAAGGCTGGTCTCCGGTTCGTTGAGGACGACCAGCGGCGCCGGACGCGGCGACAGCAGCGCCGCAGTCAGCAGCAAGTAGCGCAAGGTTCCGTCAGAGAGCTCACTGGCCCGGAGCGGCCGCAACAGTCCCTTCTGGCGCATGAGCAGTTCGAAATAGCCGTCGGCCACACTGATCTCAATGGCGGCCCCGGGAAAGGCATCGTCAATGGTCTCGGCCAGCGCCGCATTTTCCCCGATTTCAAGGATGGTCTGCAGGGCGGCTGCCAGATCACCGCCATCGGCACTCAGCACCGGTGTGCGCGTGCCGATCCTGGGGGCACGGGCCGGGGCGTCCCGGTCGGTGCGCAAATGATCATAAAAGCGCCAGGCACGCATACGCTCGCGCATCACCAGCAGTTCCAGACCGTCTTTGGGATCCGCCGCATGGGTCATCATACTATCGAACCGCGCGAGGGCCTGATAAACGGGCACGCGCTGGCCCTTTGCATTCAAAACTCTGGCGGTGGGGCCATTCCGGCCTGCAATCTCGTTGGAACGCGACAGGGCCTCGCCAGCCCAAAGGGCTTCTGCCTTGATTTCGGGATCCATTGAAAACATCGACATGCCTGCATCTGCGGGCAATCCAAGATCGATCGCGTAGCCGTAATCTTCATCGGCAAAGCCGAGTTTCAGACTGACCACCTCCTTGCGCACCGTTCCTTGAACCGGCACCTGCCCCTGTTTCATGCCCCGCGAATAGGCTTCCGGCCCGGCCCAGAGCGTGGATTGCAGCCCCCCTTCCGCTGCCAGCGAGGCAATAGCACGCCCCTGCGCCACATCCGCCAGCAAGCGGATCGACCGGTAAAGGCTTGATTTTCCACTGCCATTTGCGCCTGTCACCAGGGTGACCCGGTCAAGGGGCAGCACAAGATCGCGGAGCGAGCGATAACCGGAAACGGCAAGGGTCAGGATCATTCGGCCTCCATGTTCTTGAAATGTTCACTTGCAATTTTTATATGTATAGTCTGAACAAGCAACATTAAAGTGAGGGGCAATGTTTCATCCCAAAGAAGCAGCCGAAGACAGTCATGCCCTGTCCCTGGCGATCCTGTTTTTTGCAGCATTTGCCTGTCTTGTATCGATCTATTTCCACTATGACAGCGGCTTGAAATACTGGTTGCTCAAGGAATTTGGCGAAACAACGACAGCCACTCTTCTCGATGTCGAGCAGGCCCCGGTCACAGAGGCCGAACTCAAGCAGCTGGCCCGGCAATACCCAAGAGAAGCGTTGAAAAACATAGCGCTCCTGAAGGGGGCGACCATCACCGTGCAATTCACCACTGAGGCTGGCGACACGCTTCAGACGGCATTCAAGACGGGGCAGAATTTTCAGATCGACGAGCTTCAGGACCAGATGCCCGTCACCTATCTGCCGATGAACCCGTCCATCGCCTATCCGGCCAGCTTCCTCCAGAATTTCGCCTTTGATGGGCAGGTTCTCCTCTGGTCCGTGCTGATCGGACTGATCGTGGCCCTCCTTGCCGTCAGAAGCGCGCGCAGATGGTCTAGGTTCCGCACCCGGATGCGCCAGTATTAATGCGTGTCGCGTTCTAGTCGTTTCAAACCGGTTTGTGTTTTGCGTTGAAATCTCTGATGTCAGGCTGCGAAAGGCAAATCCGATCAATCGCGATACGCTGCAATGTCGGCCCCGGCACCCGGGGTCCGGCGGCTTAAACCGTTCAGGACCCCTGATCCACCAGTTCAAACCGGTCCACATCAAACAGGCCAAGATCGGTGATCTTCAGATGGGGGATCACCGGCAAAGGCAGGAATGCCACCTGAAGGAACGGTTCTTCAAGCACGCAGCCCAGCGCCCTGGCCGCAGCGCGCAAGGCGACAAGATCCGCGCGCACGGTCTCGAACGGCTCCAGGCTCATAAGCCCGGCCAGAGGCAAAGCCAGTTCGGCCTGCACCCCGTCCTTTCCGGCAACCGCAAAGCCGCCCTGCATGGCAATCACCCGGTTGACCGCATGGGCCATAGCCGTCTCATCCGCCCCGACCACGCAGATATTGTGACTGTCATGGCCGACCGAGCTTGCAATGGCCCCCTCCTTCATACCGAAGCCATTGACAAAGCCCCGCCCGATATTCCCGGTGCCCTTGTGGCGCTCCACCACAGCGACCTTCAGCGCATCCTGATCAAGATCCGCCAAGGTCTTCCCGCCCGTGACCGGCAGCGTCATCTTCACATGTGCGGTGATGATCTTGCCCGGAATCACCTGGATCACCGGGGTTTCCGCATTGCGGGCCGGGACGTCAAAAACATCCGCAGACACACTGTCCACACGGACACTCTTGAGCCCGACCGGCGCCACGCTGCCGCGCGCTGCAAAGGCGGCCTCAGAGACCGGAACGCCGCCGCAGATCACCTGCTCCACCCGGCAGTCCTCAAAATCCTTCAAAAGCGCGATATCGGCCCGTCTTCCCGGCGCGATCACCCCCCGGTCCTTCAGACCAAAGGCATTGGCCGCCGACCAGCTGGCAGACCGGTAGGCATCAAGCGGCCGGATGCCCTTGGCAATCAACCGCCGGATCATGCTGTCCAGATGGCCTTCCTCGGCAATATCCAGCGGATTGCGGTCATCGGTGCACAGGGCAATGAAGGCGGAGACGTCCGGCGTCAGAATGGGAGCAAGCGCCTCCAGATCCTTGGACACCGAGCCTTCACGCATCAGCACCGTCATGCCCTTGGCCAGTTTTTCCAGCGCCTCTTCCGCCGTGGTGGCCTCATGGTCGGTGCGGATGCCCGCCGCCAGATAGCCGTTCAGCGGCAGCCCCGACAGCAGCGGCGCGTGGCCGTCAATATGGCCGTCCTGAAAGGCGGCCAGCTTGGCCAGAACCTTGGGATCGCGTGCCAGAACACCGGGGAAATTCATGAACTCGGCCAGACCAATCACCTGGGGATGGTTACGTAACGGCAGAAGGTCTTCGATTTCCAGACAGGCCCCTGCCGTCTCGAAGGACGTCGCCGGAACGCAGGAGGACAGATTCACCTTCAGATCCATCACTGTTTGCAGTGACGCGTCCAGAAAGTAGCGGATCCCTTCCGCCCCCAGCACATTGGCGATCTCATGGGGATCGCAGATTGCGGTGGTCACCCCGTGGGGCAGGACGCAGCGGTCAAATTCAAACGGTGTGACAAGGGAAGATTCCACATGAAGATGGGTGTCGATGAAACCGGGAACGGCGGTCAGCCCGCTCCCGTCGAGCGTCTCCTTGCCCGAATACCTGCCATAGGTGCCGACAATCCGGTCGCCGGTCATGGCAATATCGGTCTCCACAAGACTGCCATTCATCACATTCAAAAGATGCACATTCCGGATAACCAGATCCGCCGGCTCTTCCCCGCTTCCCGTTCTGATGGCCCGCGCTAGAAACGCCTCGTTCTTCTTGACCCGCATCACCTGACACTCCGATTCCTTCCATTGAAGGCCGACAATACGGCTCCTATGCGATCAGGCAATGGCGCAGCGGGTGGAAACCCGTCTTCAAGAATATGTGAACACTTGAACCACCATGAAGGCTTTGGCTTTCCGTCAGACCGAGCCTCTGGCAAAACAAACAACTGACGCACCGGTATTTTTTCTGTTAGCCTTTTGAATTCGGTGCGTTGAAACAGACTAATCATGCTGCAGCACAACATCGAATCCATGCGGCGCAACACAGAATAGAATTGACAGACCGCCTCCTCACGCGAATAGTTTCACCATAATTAATTATTTTGTATCTGCTGAATGGGCGCGGCGGAGAGCTTTGGGAGGAGCTATCACATTGGAGGACAACCGCACATCCGGCCGGGGGTCGAATTCAGCCCAGTTGCGGCGCTATAATGAGCGCATTGTTTTACAAATCCTGCGCCGTGCCGGCGAAGCGTCCAAGGCAGAACTTGCCCGGGCGGTCCAGCTCACGAATGCTGCCATTGGCGCCATCATTCAGGATCTCATCGAAGAAGGCCTTATCTTTGAAGCCGGAAAGCGCCATGACGGCAGCCGGGGCCAGCCCGCCACGATCCTCAAACTTGCTCATGACGGCGCCTATTCTTTCGGGGTCCGGCTGGACCGGACTGCTCTGGAAACGGTGCTGATGGATTTTTCCGGCCAGATCATCGACCGGCGCGTCCACGACATGATCCTGCCTGCACCGGACAAAACCCTGAACCTTCTGGCTCAGGACCTTGAAGACCTGAAAGGCCAGCTGAGCGCGGACAGCCAGTCCCGGATCACCGGGATCGGTGTTGCCCAGCCTTTCAACCTCGGCGCCTGGCTGCATGAGCTTGGCCTGCCGCAAGCCGACTTCGTGCAATGGGAAGACTACGACATTTCCGAAGGTCTGGAAGCGGCAACGGGCCTGCCGGTCTTCCGCGAAAATGACGGCACCGCAGCCGCCGTTGCGGAGCTCTTTTACGGACACGGCCGCCAGAACGACAATTTCCTCTACATGTTTCTGGGCCCCGCCATTGGCGGCGGTCTTGTCCTGAAGGGGGATGTGGTCGGCGGCACGCTCGGCAATGCAGGGGACGTGGCCATGATCCCGGTGCCGCCCAGCAGTCTGGCCACCTCCCCGGAACCGAAAAACCCATGGGACCTGTTGATCACGCGGGCGTCGCTCGTGTCGCTTGCACGGCATCTGTCCCCGGAGAATTTCGCCAAGCTAAGCCGCGCCGATCTCCAGCATGCGGCCGACACAAACGACCCGAAATACCACGAATGGCTGCGCGACTGCGTTTCGGCGCTGACCCTTGCCGTGCGCACGGCCTATGCACTGATCGACATTCCGATGATCGTGGTCGACAGCGATCTGCGGGGCACTTTTCCGGAAACCTTCCGCGAAGCCTTGCAGACAGATGTGGAACGCGCGGCGCCGGAAAAAAGGATTTCGCCACGCATTGAAACCGGGAGTTTCGGTCACGATGCGGGCGCCATCGGTGCGGCAAGCCTGCCGCAATTTTTCAACTTCTCACCCAGGGCCGCCATTTTGACCGGCGGCCGCGAAAAAGGACCTGCTGGGGCTGGCACTTCGGAGGACCGAGCCAGCTTTCCGGCAAGAGCAGCACGGTTGGGGTCACATCTGGCCGCACCCGACCGTACCGATTGACATAAGGCCAGGGAGGTAACACACATGATCCGCAAACTACTCGCGACTGGTTCAGTTCTTGCCGCCATGGCGGCATCACCTGCAGCTGCCGCCGACATTTCCGCCTGCCTCATCACGAAAACGGATACCAACCCTTTCTTCGTGAAAATGAAGGAAGGCGCTTCAGCCAAGGCCGCCGAACTCGGCATCGAGCTGAAATCCTATGCCGGCAAGGTCGACGGCGATCATGAAACCCAGGTGGCAGCCATTGAAACCTGCATCGCTGACGGTGCAAAGGGCATCCTGCTGACCGCATCCGACACATCATCGATTGTGCCAGCCGTGCAGCAGGCCCGCGACAACGGTCTTCTGGTGATTGCCCTCGATACGCCACTGAGCCCGATTGACGCGGCCGACGCGACCTTTGCGACCGACAATTTCCTGGCCGGTGAGCTGATCGGCAAATGGGCAGCCGCCACATTGGGCGATGACGCGGCCGACGCCAAGATCGCAATGCTGGATCTTGCCATCAGCCAGCCAACAGTTGGCGTGCTGCGCGACCAGGGCTTCCTGAAGGGCTTCGGCATTGATCTTGGCGACCCGAACAAATGGGGCGATGAGACCGATGCGCGCATCGTCGGCAATGACGTTACGGCCGGCAACGAAGAAGGCGGCCGTAAGGCCATGGAAAACCTTCTGGCCAAGGACCCGTTCATTAATGTGGTCTACACGATCAATGAACCGGCGGCGGCAGGTGCTTATGAAGCGCTCAAGGCGATTGGCCGGGAAAGTGACGTGCTGATCGTCTCAGTCGATGGCGGCTGCCCGGGCATCCAGAACGTCAAGGATGGCGTCATTGGCGCGACCTCCCAGCAATATCCGCTGCTGATGGCCTCCCTCGGCATCGAAGCCATCAAGGCCTGGGCCGACAGCGGCACCAAGCCGGAACCTACCCCGGGCAAGAACTTCTTCGACACGGGCGTATCCCTGGTGACCGACAAGCCGGTCGACGGGGTTGAGTCCATCGACACCGCCAAGGGCACGGATCTTTGCTGGGGCTAAGGCCCGCATCCGGTCAAACACCTGAAGGGGCATGGGCAACCTTGCCCCTTTTTGGAGCCGCTCAAGGGTCCGGAACCGCGCTTTGCCAAAGCAGCGCCTGACGCCGGACCGCTGACGCCTTTGCCAGTCTTCAACTTTGAAAAAACGCATCCAACACCGCACCAACGGGAACACGGGCATGACCTCAGACAGCAGACCCTCCGGCGGGCCGGCGGATTTCGAAGCCGCCGCTGCGTCCAGTCCGCAGGCAGTCGCCTCCTTTGAAGATGACCAACACGGGTTCGGGCACAAGATCCAGCACACGCTACACCTGCACCCGTTTCTGGTGCCGCTGATCGTTCTGGTTCTCTCCATTGCCGTTTTCGGAGCGTTGCTCGGGTCGAAATTCTTCTCCCCCTTCGCCATGACGCTGATCCTGCAGCAGGTCCAGATCGTCGGGGTTCTGGCCGCCGCCCAGAGCCTTGTCATCCTGACCGCCGGGATCGACCTGTCCGTCGGGGCGATTGCGGTGCTGACCTCGGTCATCATGGGCCAGTTTACCTTCCGCTATGGCCTGCCTGCTCCGGTTGCCGTTGCCTGTGGCCTGATCGCTGGAACGCTGATCGGGGCCGGATCCGGCTGGCTGGTGGCCAAGGTCAAGCTGCCCCCGTTCATCGTTACTCTCGGCATGTGGCAGATCGTGCTTGCCGCCAACTATATCTATTCGCAAAACGAAACGATCCGCTCTCAAGACATTGAGGCCAATGCCCCTTTCCTGCATCTCTTCGGCACCAAGTTCCAAATTTGGGGCGCCACCTTCACCATGGGGGTTGTCTTCATGTGTGTGCTCGTGGTCGTGCTTGCCTATATCCTGCGCCAGACCGCATGGGGACGGCATGTCTATGCGGTCGGGGATGACCCGGAAGCTGCCAAGCTGGCGGGCGTCAACACCAACCGGACCATCATTCAGGTCTATGCGCTGGTCGGGCTTATCTGCGCCTTTGCTGGCTGGGTCATGATCGGCCGGTTCGGCTCCGTGTCCCCATCTGCGACCACAGGCGTCATTGGCAACATCCAGGCCATCACTGCCGTCGTGATCGGCGGCATCTCTCTCTTTGGCGGCCGCGGTTCCATTCTCGGAGCGTTTTTCGGCGCCCTCATTGTGGGCGTTTTCGAACTGGGCCTCAGAATGGCCGGGGCAGACCCGCAATGGACCTTCATGCTGATTGGCGTCCTTATCATCGCGGCGACAACGGTCGACCAATGGATCAGAAAGGTATCGGTCTGATGGAACCTGTCTTGCAAGCGCGCAAACTGGTCAAGCGCTACGGCCGAGTGGTGGCCATGGACCATGCCGATTTCGAGCTCTATCCCGGTGAAATCCTCGCCGTGATCGGCGACAACGGGGCGGGCAAGTCCACCCTGATCAAGGCCCTGAGCGGCGCGGTCATTCCCGATGAGGGCGAGATTCTGCTGGATGGCAAGCCGGTGCAGTTCGCCTCGCCGATCCAGGCCCGCGATGCGGGAATCGAAACGGTCTACCAGACCCTGGCCATGTCCCCTGCCCTGTCAATCGCCGACAATATGTTCATGGGCCGCGAATTGCGCAAGCCGGGCTTCATGGGCGCCTGGTTCCGCCAGCTGGACCGGCGCAAGATGGAGGAGATTGCCCGGCAGAAGCTGAGCGATCTCGGCCTGCTGACCATCCAGAACATCAACCAGGCGGTGGAAACCCTGTCGGGGGGCCAGCGCCAGGGCGTTGCCGTGGCGCGTGCGGCCGCATTCGGCTCCAAGGTGGTGATCATGGACGAGCCGACAGCCGCCCTGGGTGTCAAGGAAAGCCGCCGGGTGCTCGATCTGATCAACGACGTGAAGGCCCGCGGCCTGCCAATCGTTCTGATCAGTCACAACATGCCTCACGTGTTTGAGGTGGCCGACCGCATTCACATTCACCGGCTCGGCCGCCGCGCCTGCGTGATCAAACCATCCGACTTCACCATGTCCGATGCGGTCGCGATCATGACCGGGGCCATGGAACCGCCGGACAGCCTGGCGGCCTGATCCGCTCCAACCTCCCTCAAGACAGAAAGTCCGGCCTCTCATGTTCCTGATCTGCGGCGAAGCCCTTTATGACCTGTTCGGCGGTGACGGTGCTGAAGACGGCGTCTCCTTTGATGCCCGCATCGGCGGCTCGCCGTTCAACGTGGCTATGGGGCTGGCCCGGCTCGGGGAAGAGGCCGCCTTTTTTGGCGGCATTTCAAGGGACGCACTTGGCGAGCGGCTGGTTGCCAAATTCCGCAAGGAAGGCGTTTCAGATGCGTTCATCCTGCGCACAGACTATCTGACCACGCTCAGCCTGGTGCAAAAGGATGCCAGGGGCCAGCCCGCCTATACGTTCTACGGGGCCAATGCCGCCGACCGGATGGTGACACCCGCCGACCTGCCGGTTTTCAGCACCCCGCCAGGCTTTCTCCATATCGGTTCCTATACGGCCCTGGTGGAGCCGGTGGCCGGCGCGCTCAAGGCCCTGATCGAACGCGAGCACGCCCAAACACTTATTTCCTTTGATCCGAACATTCGCCCGACCGTTGAACCGGACATGGAATTGTGGCACCGCAACACAGAAGCGCTGATCCCCCTGACCGACATCGTCAAAGTGAGCGATGAAGACCTTCATCTGATTGCCCCGGACACCTCGTCCGATACGATTGCCCGCCGCTGGCTGAGCCTCGGCGCGAGCCTTGTCATCGTCACCCGGGGCGGCGACGGCGCCACCGCCTATGCCGCCGGACTTCAGACAACCTGCCCGGGAACAAGAGTCTCGCTGGAAGATACGGTTGGCGCCGGAGACACCTTTCAGGCCGCGCTTTTGGCCGGTTTGAAAAAACTTGGTGCGACAGACAGAAATTCGCTCAGCACTCTTGACGAAACACGCCTCAATCGCCTTCTTGAGTTCGCCGTCGCGGCCGCCGGGATCACCTGTTCGCGCAGAGGCGCCGACCTGCCGCGGCTCGGTGAACTCGAAAAAGAGTGGTCAGCGCTTCAATGAAGGGCTGACAACGGAATTAAATCGATTTAAAACCCCGTCAGAACGGCCGGTCTTCGGCAGTGCGGTAGAACGGCTCATTGTTGGAAGGATGTCTTATGGCGGTACGCGTCATTGAAGTTCAGGAATTTGACCTGGTGGTGTTCGGCGCCTCCGGCGACTTGGCGCACCGCAAACTTCTGCCGGCTCTTTACCACCGCGATGCTGACGGGCAGATGCCCGAAGAGGCCCGCATTATTTGCAGCGCGCGCCGTGATTATTCCGACGATGACTACCGGGACTGGGCCCGAAAGGCGCTTGAGGAACATGTCAATGATCTGGATGAAAGCCATCTGACCCGGTTCCTGAAACGCCTGCGCTACGTGAAGATCGATATTGCCACCGGCGAAGGCTTTGAAACCCTCAAGACCGTTCTGGACGAACGCGACGGCGTGATCCGGGCCTTCTATCTGGCTGTCGGCCCAGACCTCTTCGGCACGATCTGCGAGAATCTGGGCAAGATCGGTGTCGTCAATGACTGCGCCCGTGTCGTCATGGAAAAGCCCATCGGCAAGGACGGTGCGTCCGCCAAAGCCCTCAACGACACGGTCGGGGCGGTGTTCAAGGAACATCAGATCTTCCGGATCGACCACTATCTGGGCAAGGAAACCGTTCAGAACCTGATGGCCCTGCGCTTTGCCAATGCACTTTTTGAACCGCTCTGGAATGCGGCCCATATCGACCATGTCCAGATCACGGTGGCCGAGTCTCTCGGGGTCGGCGGCCGCGCCGGCTATTATGATACCGCCGGGGCTCTGCGCGATATGATCCAGAACCACCTGTTGCAGCTGCTCTGCCTGGTGGCCATGGAGCCACCCGAATCCATGAATGCGGACAGTGTGCGCGACGAAAAGCTGAAAGTGCTGAAGGCGCTCGCCCCGATCACTGCGGACAATGCGGACAAGCTGACCGTACGCGGCCAGTACCGGGCCGGAGCGTCGGCCGGGGGCGCCGTGCCCGGATATCTGGATGAGCTGGGCAATTCGGACAGCCGCACGGAAACCTTTGTTGCGCTGAAAGCAGAAATCGCCAACTGGCGCTGGTCCGGCGTGCCGTTTTACCTGCGTACCGGCAAACGTCTGGCGCAGCGAGTGTCGGAAATCGTTGTCCAGTTCCGCCCGATCCCCCATTCCATCTTTGGCACGGAAGCTGGTAAGATCACCGCCAACCGGCTGCTGATCCGCCTTCAGCCAGATGAGGGCGTGCAGATGCAGATCATGATCAAGGACCCAGGCCCCGGCGGCATGCGCCTGCGCCAGGTGCCGCTTGACATGAGCTTTGCCGAGGCCTTCAAGGTGCGCAATCCGGATGCCTATGAGCGTCTGATCATGGATGTCATCCGGGGCAACCAGACCCTGTTCATGCGCCGGGATGAAGTGGATGCGGCCTGGGCCTGGATCGATCCGATCCAGGCGGCCTGGGCCGCCTCCAAGGACACCCCTAAAGGCTATACCGCCGGAACATGGGGCCCGTCCGCCTCCATCGCCCTGGTGGAGCGGGATGGCCGCACCTGGGCGGAAGACGACGGCGATTGAGAACAAGACTCAAGAGCGGGCCACAGGACAATGTCCTGTGCGCTGCCTGTCACCTAAATCGATTAACATAACCCCGGGCCTGAACACCCGAAGAGTTTGGCCTCCCCCACCCAGCCGGAACCGGCCAGGAAAGGACCCGAAGCATGACAATTCAGGATCGCATTGGCGAGGTGACAGACCGGATCGTCAAACGCAGCCATGACGGCCGCTCGCACTATCTTGAGCGCATCGGCAAGGCGGCCGACCAAGGCCCGCAGCGCTCGCGCCTGTCCTGCGGCAATCTCGCCCACGGTTTTGCCGCCTGCGGCCTGTCCGACAAACAGGCCCTGTCCGGAGATGTGGTGGCCAATCTGGGGATCATCACCGCCTATAACGACATGCTGTCGGCCCACCAGCCTTACGAAACCTATCCGGATCTGATCCGCACGGCCGCCCATGAGATCGGTGCGGTCGCCCAGGTGGCCGGGGGCGTCCCGGCCATGTGCGATGGTGTTACCCAGGGACAGGACGGCATGGAACTATCGCTGTTTTCCCGCGACGTGATCGCCATGGCGGCCGCCGTCGGCCTCTCCCATCAGATGTTTGACGCTGCGGTTTTCTTAGGCATTTGCGACAAGATCGTGCCCGGCCTTGCCATTGCCGCCCTGTCCTTCGGCCATCTTCCGGCTGTCTTCGTGCCTGCCGGTCCGATGACCACGGGCATTTCCAATGACGACAAGGCCAAGGTGCGCCAGCTGTATGCGGAAGGCAAAGTCGGCCGGGACGCGTTGCTGGAAAGCGAATCCAAGGCCTATCACTCCCCCGGCACCTGCACATTCTACGGCACGGCCAATTCCAACCAGATGCTGATGGAAATCATGGGCCTGCACATGCCCGGCGCCTCCTTCGTCAATCCGGGCACGCCTTTGCGCGATGCCTTGACCAAGGAAGCGGCCAAACGGGCCCTTGCCATTTCGGCCCTTGGCAACAACTACACCCCGGCCGGGGAAGTGATCGACGAAAAGGCCATTGTCAACGGCGTGGTCGGCCTGCATGCCACCGGCGGCTCTACCAACCACACCATGCATCTTGTGGCCATTGCCGCAGCCGCCGGCATCAAGCTGACCTGGACCGACATATCCGACCTGTCCGATGTGGTGCCTTTGCTCGCCCGGGTCTATCCCAATGGCAAGGCGGATGTGAACCACTTCCAGGCGGCCGGCGGGCTGGCCTTCCTGATCCGCGAACTCCTATCTCACGGCTATCTGCATCAGGACGTCAAGACGGTCTATGGCACGGACTTGTCGGGATACACCGTGGAGGCCAAGCTGGATGACACAGGCAACATCCACCGGGAAGATGCACCGGAAAACTCCGGCGACGAGACCGTACTGGCGCCCTTGTCCAAACCGTTCCAGCCGACCGGCGGCCTGAAAATGCTGACCGGGAATTTCGGCAAGGCGGTCATCAAGATTTCAGCGGTTGCCCCGGAGCGGCACATTCTGGAAGCCCCGGCCCGGGTGTTCCACTCCCAGGATGATTTCCTGGCCGCCTTCAACAACAAGGAACTGAAGGGGGACGTGGCTGCTGTTGTACGCTTTCAGGGTCCCAAGGCCATGGGCATGCCGGAGCTGCACAAGCTTACCCCATGCTTGGGCATTCTTCAGGACCGGGGCTACAAGGTGGCCCTCATCACCGACGGGCGTATGTCGGGCGCCTCCGGCAAGGTGCCGGCCGCAATCCATGTAACCCCGGAAGCCGCCAATGGCGGCCCGATCGCAAAGATCCGGGATGGAGACATAATCCGCATTGATGCGGTCAGCGGAGACTTGAGCGTTCTGGTCGACGAAGCCGAGTTCAACGCCCGTCCAGCCGCCACAGCCGACCTGAGCGCCCATCAGGCCGGGGTTGGCCGGGACCTCTTCGCGGCCTTCCGGGCCAATGTCGGCGCCGCCGATACCGGCGCCCATGTGTTCGGCGCCTGAGACCTTGTGATGGCGGGCAGGCCCGGGCCTTCCTGCTGGCGTGAGAGCCCTTTCCCTTTACGCTGCTTCCAGGAAAGGCTCTGCCCTGTTGATTTCCCGCTCGCCAGGCAAAACCGGTCGTCCGGTTTCCCCGGCTTGCTCTGTTGACTGACCTTTGGAGACTTAGATGGCCCAAGACATAGCCAAGATCGAAACCGTCATGTGCGCCGCACCGGTCATTCCGGTGCTGGTGGTGGAAGACCCCAAAAAAGCGGTTCCGATGGCAAAGGCACTGGTGCGCGGCGGCCTGCCGGCCATTGAGATCACCTTGCGCACCCCGCATGCTCTGGAAGCGATTGATGCCGTCAATGAGCATGTGGAAGGGGCGATCGTCGGGGCTGGCACAGTCTTGAACGGCCAGCAATATGATGCTGCCGTCTCCGCCGGAGCCCGGTTCATTGTCTCTCCCGGGGCAACCGAAACCCTGCTGGATGCCGCCGACGATCACAGTGTGCCGCTGCTGCCGGGCGCAGCAACAGCTTCAGAGGTGATGTATCTTCTGGAACGCGGCTATGAGCGGCTGAAATTCTTTCCGGCGGAGCAGGCAGGGGGCGCATCCTACCTGAAGTCCCTGTCGTCGCCGCTGGCCGCTGCAAAATTCTGTCCGACCGGCGGCGTCAGCCTCAACAAGGCTCCGGACTATCTGGCCTTGCCGAATGTGCTGTGTGTCGGAGGGTCCTGGATCGCAGATGCCAAAGCCATTGCCGCCGAGGACTGGGGCGGCATTGAAGAGCGCGCCAAGGCAGCGGCCGCCCTGAGCGCTTAAGCCGGACATATAAGCGCCCGCCTGCGCGTCAGGCGGCGCCTTGCTTTTCGGTTTCTTCCAGGGTGCGGTCCCACAGGAGGCGCAGGCCAGCGGAAGTGTCGTTACGCCATGCGAATTCGGCAACAACCGGTTTTTCGAATTTCGACATTGCCAGCAGGATCTCATCCGGCAGGCTGGTCAGCCCTTCACCCTTGATCTTGCAACCATTATTGGCGGCATCAACGATCACGACCGACAGTTCCGTCAACCCTTCCAGATCGGTGATCTTGGCGGAAATTTTGACATCATTGCGCTTTTCCCGGCGCTTGTCGCTGAACGACGTTTCTGCCGTTGAAAACACAACGGCTGCCTCATTGCCCTTGACCGAGGTCACGAGGGCCTTGGTCAGGCTTCTGGAAGAGGCCAGCTTGATGCCGATATTCTTGTAGAGATCGCCCACATGGTCCGACGTCAGACAGCAGCCCCATCGATTTACATTCGACAAGACTCCCTCAATGGCGGCGAGTGTGTCGAAGTCCACAACAAGCACATCTTCCCGCGCGTCCGGGTTGTCCAGAAGATGAACCAGATTTTCAGGGGTTTTTGATGGGCTCATGAAAAGGTCCTGTCGAGGTCCTGATTGCGTTTATTGTGGCGTTTGTCTTCATCGGCAAAGGGAAACTGACCATCGCTTGAAACCCCTAATATCTTCTCAATTCAATACTGAAAATGCATCAGAATCTTAGGATAGAACCATATGAGGCCGGACATACGACAGACTGCGGACCGGACTTGGCCCATCGGGAATTTCTTCTCCCTTCTGTCCGGCGGCTGTGGTATCTGAAGCCGAGGCTCAAATGCCTTTGGCACCACCTGCCAATAGACGGAAATTCAAGCGGTTATACATAGATTTCAAGGGGACTTTTCATGGCGCATGAAGCAGCATTTGTGTCGCTCAAGCAGGTGGCCGGGCATTTGACCACAACCACCCTCCGGGACCTGTTTGCCAGCGACCCGAACCGGTTTGACCGCTTTTCCGCTAGCCTGGATGATCTGGTTCTCGACTATTCCAAGACCAAGATCGACGCCAAGGCCCTGGCCGGCCTTCTGGACCTTGCCAGAAGCGCCGATGTGGAAGGCCGCCGGGCTGCGATGTTCGCGGGTGAAAAAATCAACGGAACGGAACAGCGTGCCGTGCTGCACACAGCCCTGCGCAATGTGTCCGGCACGCCCGTTCTCGTCGATGGGCAGGATGTCATGCCCGATGTCCGGGCTGTTCTGGACAACATGGCAGCGTTTGCCGAGGCGGTCCGCTCCGGCGACCTGTCCTCCTCGACCGGGGCCCCTTTTACTGACGTGGTCAATATCGGCATTGGCGGCTCGGATCTCGGCCCGGCCATGACCACCCTGGCCCTTGCCCCCTATCACGACGGGCCGGAACTGCATTACGTCTCCAATGTGGATGGCGCTCATATTGCCGATACGCTGGAAAAGCTCGACCCGGCCACCACGCTGGTGATCGTCGCCTCCAAGACGTTCACCACCATTGAGACCATGACCAACGCGGCCACCGCCCGTGCCTGGATTGCGGGAGCATTGGGGGAAGAGGCGGTCGGTACGCATTTTGCGGCCGTTTCAACCGCCCTCGATAAAGTGGCCGCTTTCGGCATCGAGGAAAGCCGTGTCTTTGGCTTCTGGGACTGGGTCGGCGGACGCTATTCGGTCTGGTCAGCCATCGGCCTGCCCCTGATGATCGCAGTTGGCCCGGATGCCTTTAACGACTTTCTGGAGGGAGCCCACGCCCTCGACACCCATTTCCAGACAGCTCCGCTTGAGGAGAATCTGCCGGTTCT
This sequence comes from Roseibium sp. AWQ4_254, assembly GCF_056161025.1. NCBI lineage: Bacteria > Pseudomonadati > Pseudomonadota > Alphaproteobacteria > Hyphomicrobiales > Stappiaceae > Roseibium > Roseibium sp. AWQ4_254. Next base: position 258,406 of record NZ_JBSWYH010000001.1, on the reverse strand, counting down.
GATGGCCTTGATCGGCATTTGGCACCGGGACGTTCTGGGCTATACCGCCCGCGCCGTCCTGCCCTATGACCAGCGCCTGTCCCGCCTGCCCGCCTATCTGCAGCAGCTGGATATGGAATCCAACGGCAAACGGGTGCGTCTCGACGGCAGCCCGGTGGACCAGGAGACGGGACCTCTGGTCTGGGGCGAGCCCGGCACCAACGGCCAGCATGCGTTCTACCAGCTGCTTCACCAGGGAACGACGGTGATCCCGTGCGAGTTTCTGATCGCTGCCAACGGGCATGAGGACGATCTAGCCCATCATCACGATCTTCTGATGGCAAATTGTCTAGCCCAGTCGGAAGCCCTGATGCTTGGCCGGACGCTGGACGAGGCCAAGGCGCTTTTGAGTGCATCCGGTCTGTCTCAGGAGGACGTGGAGCGCCTGGCCCCGCACAAAGTGTTTCCCGGCGACCGGCCGTCCCTCACCCTTGCCTATGACAAGCTGACCCCGTTCGCACTCGGCCGCCTGATTGCGCTTTATGAACACCGGGTTTTCGTGGAAGGCGCGATCTGGGGAATCAATTCCTTCGACCAATGGGGTGTTGAACTCGGCAAGGAGTTGGCCACTGCGCTTCTGCCAATGGTCAAGGGAGAGATCTCCACGGATGGTAAGGATGCCTCGACCCGCGGATTGCTGTCTGTTCTCAAGGGATAAACCGGCACTGATGCGGACGACGGCGGCCCCTGCATGCTCCCTGCTCGCACCAACGTCATATTTTTGCCCAACGCACACGATCTCTATCGCGGCTCAGATGTCGCCAGGATGAGCCTTTGCAAGGCTGCACGTCGGACTGCGGAAATTGATAGATTGCCCCCGCATTCAAAGCAGCTTAGTCTCGGGCAGACTTTAAACTATTGATCACGCCACGGAAACGGCGTCAAAGGGAGTTACCATTGATGAAGAAGCTTGTTCTGCTTGCAGCACTGGGAGGCGCCCTTGCCGGCTGCCAGTCCGACAGTCAGACGGACCGTGCTCTTATTGGCGGCGGTCTCGGTGCGGCCACCGGTGCGGCCATCGGCGCAGCTGCCACGGGCGACGTCGGCGGCGCCCTTGTCGGCGGTGCAATCGGGGCAGCCGGTGGTGCGGTGGTCGGTGCGGCCACAACTCCGAAAAACTGCGTCGCCTATGACCGATACGGCAACCCCTACCGGGTCGCCTGCCCGTAAGGCCAAACGATACGTTTGAGATGGGCACTGCATATGCTGTGCCCGCCTCGAAAAAGCTTGATCCGGCAGCAGGCCGGCAGGATGGATGAGACGATGAAGAAACTTGTATTTGTTGCCGCACTGGCCGCTTTTCTGGCCGGTTGCCAGTCTGACAGCCAAACGGACCGCGCCCTTGTGGGCGGTGGTCTTGGGGCAGCAACTGGCGCCATCATCGGCGCTGCTGCCGGAAACGGGGCCGGACCGGCTCTGGCCGGCGCTGCCATTGGTGCTGCAGGTGGTGCGATTGTCGGGGCCGCTACGACGCCGAAAAACTGCGTCGCCTATGACCGGTACGGCAACCCCTACCGGGTCGCCTGCCCGTAACGCATCTTAAGGGCGTTCAAAACTCTCTGATACAGATTGAAAAGCAGGCCGGATCAAAAAGACCCGACCTGGGCGTGGCTGAGCTGCGTTTAAAAAATGTGCAAAAGGCAATGCTGTCCACAAGGTCAACAAATGCTTAATCAGATTGAAGTAAGCATTGAAATGTTGGTCTCACTCAGAATGTTAGCGCTTCTTCTGGGCCTCTGCGGAGCACATGGGAAGCCTATCGGGTTTCACAGGCGGATAGCATGAAAAAACTTCTTGTGGTGGCCATGACGGCCACACTTCTTGCCGGATGCAGCACCACCCGGCAAACGGACAGGGCCCTGATTGGCGGCGGCATCGGCGCTGCGACCGGCGCGGTTGTCGGGGCGGCGGTCGGAGCTGGCGCAGCCCCGGTTCTGGCCGGTGCAGCCATCGGCGCGGGCGCAGGTGCCATGATCGGGGCCGCAACCACACCGTGACGGTTCGGCCTGCGGGAAATTCAGCTCCGCGGCGCGTCCGGCCTGCATCAACCGGCGGATCGGGTTTGGATAACCCGGGTTTGGTAAGGTTCTGTTAACCATAGATCCGCACCCTTGGACAACTTACTTGATCCAAGGGTCTGCGGATGAAACCGATTCTCACCTTCCCGGTTCTCGCCCTGCTGCTAGCGGGCTGCGTCAACACGGAAAGCCAGCGCGACCGCATGCTGATCGGCGCAGGCCTTGGCGCTGCAACCGGCGCGACTATTGGCGCTGTCGCCGGTTCAACGGTCAACGCGACCCTGGCGGGTGCAGCTCTGGGCGCCGTTGGCGGTGGCCTGGTCGGCGTTGTCACAACACCGCGCAACTGCATTGCCCACGACCAGAACGGCACCCCTTACAAGGTCCGCTGCCCTTAAGGTTTCTTGAGAATCGGACTGTGTTCTTTCCCTGTGAGCGCGGCAGAAGATGTCTGTCTTCCGCTTCCGGGAACAAACCAGTAGAGACGCCGGAGCAACTCCGGCAGATTTGACGCCAGTTTAGAACCTCGTGCGATAAGTCTGCACGAGGCTCTAAACTGGCACTGAAAGGGCTATCCCTGGACCATCTGCTGATCCAAATGACAGCCCTTCCGATGTTCGGAAATCACACCATTGCCATTCCCTTGGCCTCAGGCCGCCTGGCTGGCGTCCTTTTGCGACAGCGCCACGGCGGGATCGACATAGTCATATCCGAGCGCCTCGGCGACGGCCTGGCAGGTTACCTGACCGCCAATGACATTGAGGCCCGGAAGGAAATGCGGGTCGTCCAGAAGCGCTTGGCTTGCGCCCTTGTCGGCCAGAGCCAGGGCGAAGGGCAGCGTTGCGTTGTTCAGCGCATAAGTGGAAGTCTTCGGCACGGCGCCCGGCATGTTGGCCACGCAATAATGCACCACCTCGTCGATGATGTAGGTCGGGTCGGAATGGGTGGTCGCCCTGGAGGTTTCAAAGCAGCCGCCCTGGTCAATGGCCACATCCACCAGAACCGACCCTGCTTTCATCCGATTGACCAGATCTTTTGACACCAGCTTGGGCGCTGCTGCCCCGGCCACCAGCACGGCTCCAACCACCATGTCAGCCTCCAGAACGTGCTTTTCCAGCGCGGACTTGGTGGAGTAGACGGTTTTCAGCGCCGGACCGAAGGTCTGGGACAACTGGCCGAGAACAGAGGTGTTCCGATCCAGAACCGTCACATCAGCACCGAGGCCCAGGGCCATGGTGATGGCATGGGAGCCGACAACCCCGCCGCCGATCACGACCACCTTGGCCGGCGCCACACCGGGCACACCGCCCACAAGCGTTCCGGAACCTCCTTGCGCCTTTTCCAGCGCTTTGGCACCGGCAATCACGGACAGGCGTCCGGCAACCTGGGACATGGGCACCAGCAGCGGCAGGCCGCCCTTGGCGTCGACGACCGTTTCATAGGCAATGCAGGTTGCTCCGGATTTGACCAGATCGGCGGCCTGATCCGCGTCGGGCGCCAGATGCAGATAGGTGAACAGAATGTGGTCCGGGCGCAGCATGGCGCGCTCCACCGCCTGCGGTTCCTTGACCTTCACTATCATCTGCGCTGCATCAAAGACATCCTTCGCAGTTGCGAGAATCTTCGCTCCGGCCGTTTCATAGTCCGCATCGCTTGCGCCAATACCGGCACCGGCATTGGTTTCCACAACCACCTCGTGGCCGTGTGCAATCATCTCATGGACACTGTCCGGCGTCAGGCCGACCCGGTATTCGTGGTTCTTGATTTCCTTCGGCACACCAATGCGCATAACCGTAACTCCTCTGGAAGCGGTTTTGATTGCCCAACAGTCTATCCCCTCGCTGATCGAATGTGCTTGCGTTCCAGGGCTGCGCAGCGCCAACACGCACAATTTTATTGCGCCGCTTTGATGTTTTCTCGCATATATCACCAGAATATAAGGAAACCAGAGCAATATGTGCGGTGCATCATGATGAAACTCGACCGGATCGACCGGAAGATCCTCGACACATTGCAAAAGGACGGGCGCATCGCCAATGCGGATCTGGCCGACAGGGTCGGCCTGTCCGCCTCCGCCTGCCTGCGCCGGGTGCGGGCCTTGGAAGATGCCGGGGTCATCGAGAATTACGTTGCGCTTCTGGACCAGCGCAAACTCGGACGCCGCATGGACGTCTTTGTCGAAATTTCCCTGACCGGGCAGTCCAAGGAAACCCTGGAGAGTTTTGAACGGGCCGTTGCCCGCTCCGGCGAGATCATGGAGTGCTTTCTGATGGCGGGTGATGCGGATTACATCCTGCGCCTGACCGCCGCCGACCCGATTGATTTTGAACGCATCCACCGGGACCACCTGTCCCAGTTGCCCGGGGTCTTGAGAATGAAGTCCTCCTTCGCCATCCGGCCGATCGTCAAACGCACGGCCATCCCGCTGGAAGAGACGCCGTAAGAAGCGGGCCGCCGGCGTTTTCCGGTCCCGCCAACCCGCCCGCGCTGAAGTCTCGACGCCGCAAGCCCGCGCCTATATAGTCCGCTTCCACCCCTGCCGGCGAAAAACGTTTCCGGCACAAATTGCTTGGCCCTTCAAGGAACCTGCCACGGTGTCCCACACGATTACCCGTTTTCTCGACACGACCTATCAGCTGGGCGAAAGCCTGACCTGGGACGACAGACACAACCGGCTGCTCTGGGCAGACATTCAGGGCAGGTCCATCCAGTCCCTCGACTGGGCCAGCCGGACACTCACCAGCTGGTCCTTCGACAATGAGGTCGGCTCATTTGGCCTGACAGAGGATGACCGGCTGATCGTGTGTGTCTGGGACCAGGTGCTCCTGTTCGATCCGGCCAGCGGCGCCAGCGAACCTCTGGCCAGCGTCCAGACGGACCAGCCGCGCACGCGCCTCAATGACGGCAAGGTCGGCCCGGATGGGGCCTTCTGGGTCGGCACCATGGACATCCAGTCCCCGCGCGAGCCGATTGCCGGACTGTACCGGATCGATGGCAGCGGCCGGGTCGAGGAAATCCGGGACGAGCTGTCCTGCTCCAACGGTCTCTCCTGGAGCCCGGATTGCAACTACATGTATCATTCAGATTCCTCCCCCGGCTGGATCGAATGTTACGCCTTTGATGCGGCCACGGGGGCCCTTGGCTCAAAAATGCTGTTTGCCCAGCAGACCAACGAAACCGGCCGTCCGGACGGGGCGACGGTCGATGCGGACGGCAATTACTGGAGTGCGGGCGTATCGGCCGGACTTTTGAACTGTTTCGCCCCGGACGGCAATCTGCTGGCGGCGATCAAAATGCCGGTCGACAAACCGACCATGCCCTGTTTCTGCGGCCCGGAGCTGGATCAGCTTGTCGTCACCAGCATCAAACAGCCCTCGGACCCGACCGCTCTTGAACCGGACACGCTCTCCGGCGGCCTGTTCCTCGTAGAAGGCCATGGCCGGACCGGACTGAAGACGCATAGATTCAAGGTTTAGACCCCGATTTATGCACCCCGGTACAGGCAGAGCGGATGCAGCGACACAGCGGATGCAGCACAGCTCCACTTGCATGCCTTTGCGTCCGTGACCCTGCCAGACCGCAAATGGTTTGAGCCGACCCCGCCATGCCACTTGCCGCAGGCCGCCTTCCAAAAGTAACCTGCCTGGCGGACGATTTTTCAACACGAGACTGAAGCGAGGGGAGACCCCCTGTGTTCAACACGGTTGCCGATGATTGGGAAGTCCGGTTCAAAACGGCCTCAGCCACCGTCTTGCCGGTTTGGTCACAGACAGCAGAGTTTGAATTCCGCAGCAAAAGCGCCGACTGGACAGGACGGTTCACGTTCTCCGGATTGACGATTTCCAGAGGATTGAAGCTCAGCAAATACAAGGTTGCGCAAAAGGCAGCGGAAGTATCTGACCGAATCGCTTCGATGAGCACGGACACCGAACAGCTTTACTGGAAATTGCAGGTCAAACAGCCCTTTTGCCTCAACGACATCGACTGGGCACGGGGCATGGTCGCATTCTATTGTGTTGGACTGTTTGAACACGCTTCCCGGGATTCAGGAGGAGAAGACACAGTGCTGCGTTTTCATGCGGCCAGCTTTGAAAAAGGCGACTTGTTTTCCCACCCGGGGTTTGGACTGCCGTTCGATTCCGGGGCGTTCATTCCAAACATAACAAGCACCGCCGGCATATGGCGCATTGCAGAAGCCTGACCCCAAGACACCATTTTATTCCAACCGCAATTGATCATGACCGGGGCCGTCAGGCCCTACCGGCAGCCCCGAAGCTTCACCGGCTTCCAGACGGTGCGGGCCGGTTGCACAAGGACCTTGCGGCTAACGGTCCGGTAGACCGCCGGTTCGCGCACCACATAGCTGGAGGCAGGTTCCACCAGAACCCGTTCCTTCACCAGGCTGTAGACTGCAGGATGGCGGATCTTGACCCGGCCGGCGGGCTGCACCTGAACCTGTTCGCTCACGGTTTGATAGACGGCAGGGTGCTTGACCTTGCACAGGGTCTTGCGCCCCCTGATGATCCGGTATTCCCAGCCAACACTGGCCCGCTGCACCATGACCTGCCGGTGGCGGGTCCGATAGACGGCCGGTGTTGCCCGGTAGCTCACCCGCTCCCGCTGTACCAGAACCTTTCGGGTCTGATATCCATAGACCGCCGGTTTACGCACCGTGTGGCTGCTTTCCGCCCTGAGCAGCACACGCTCCTGCACGGTCTTGTAGACCGCAGGCACCGTGGCCTGCTGGTAGCAAGCCAGCGGCTGGCCGCCGGCCCAAACGGAAAATGACGAAAAAAGTGTAATTAACAGCGCGCCAAGCGCGCTCCAGAACCTGCGACGCATGACCTTTCCCCCGGTCTGGCCCGGAAAAACTCCGCGTCGTCAGCTTAGGGGCAGTGACCCGCACCTGAAAAGCAAAAAGTTAACGCCCGTTAAGACGCAATCTTTTGGGGAGGACACGCCTGTGCGGCCGGAGCACCGGTGCTGTCGCCGCGCGCACCCAGCTCATAATCCGTGTCTTCATTGATAATGTGCCGGGCTTCTTCGGGAACCCATTCGCCCCAGCACGCTTTCAGCTGGTGGTCCACCGACACCCGATCATCGAAGACAAAACACTCGCCTTTCCAAAGGCTCTCCTCTTCGGGCACCTTTTCCAGATAGTTCAAAATGCCGCCTTCCAGATGATAGACATCCTCAAAGCCGTTTTTGAGCATCCAGGCAGTCGCCTTTTCGCAGCGGATGCCGCCTGTGCAGAACATGGCGACCTTCGGCTTTGCCTTCAATGTCTCCTGCCCCTCCACCCAGCCGGGAAACTCCCGGAAAGACTGGGTTTGCGGGTTCAGCGCCTTGTCAAAGGTCCCGAAGGCGAATTCGTAGTCGTTGCGGGTGTCAATCACGACGACATCCGGATCGGAAATCAGGGCGTTCCAGTCTTCCGGTTTGACATATTCCCCAACGGTCTCGTTCGGGTTGATGCCGTCTACCGCCAGCCGGACGATTTCCTGTTTCAGGCGTACTTTCATACGCTTGAACACATGCCGATGGGTCCAAGATTCCTTGTGGGTCAGATCCTTGAGGCGCGGATCGGCGCGCAAATGCGCCAGCACGGTCCGCACACCCTTTTCCGGGCCGCAGATCGTGCCGTTGATGCCCTCCCGGGCCAGCAGCAGGCTGCCGCGCACATCCTGCTCGACGCAAAAAGCCTTGAGCGCGCCGCGCATCTCTTCATAGTCGTCCAGCGGCGTGAACAGGTATAGGGCCGCGACCAGAAAATCACTCATTGGTTTCGTTCTTTTTCCCGGGCTGTTGGGCTGCCGCTGCATCGAACCAGCCCCGCCCCTTCGGCCTCCTGATCGGCAGGAGGACAAAGACTGTTGATCAAAGGGTCTCTATACAGCCTGTTTCCCCGCTCTGAAAGTCCGCAGTTTCTCGCATGTCAAAGAGAAGGACCGGACGCCGGTCTGAACCGGCTGGCTCCCGGCGCGGGAAATTATTTGATCAAATTAATAGATTTTGGGTTTGATTATTTCTTTCCCTTCAATTTCATATATTGCAATAATTATCAGATGTCCCAACGGGACCTCGCCACAAAGAACGATCAAAGGCAGCCACCTGCAAAAAATCGATACACCTAGAATGACTTCAAAACCGCTGTCAGCTTCCGCTCATGAAGCCTCTGCCACCCAGAGGGCCTATCTCACGTTGCGCCGCATGATCCTGGTTGGAGAATTGCAACCGGGAAAAAAGCTGAAGATTGAAGACTTGCGGGCCCTATTGGATATGGGGGGGTCTCCGGTCCGCGAAGCGCTGTCCCTGCTGGTCTCCGACCAGCTTGTCGAGCGGCTGGACCAGCGCGGCTTCCGCACCGCAGAGATCAGCAATGCCAACTTCACCGAAGTCATGACCCTTCGTTACCTGCTGGAAGAGCGGGCGCTTAGGGAAAGCATCGCCCATGCGGATGCAGAATGGGAACACCGGCTGGTGATAGCCCATCACCAATTGACACGCCAGCAGCGCGCCAAGATGGAGTATTTCGAGGATCTGCACAAAGACTTTCACATCGCCCTGCTCGCCGCCTGTCCGTCTCCGGTGCTGCTGAAATTCTGCAACCAGCTCTACGACTTGATGCTCCGCTACCGGTATCTGGCCGGGGAAACCTTCGACTATTCCGGCCGTGACATTGGCCGGGAACATTCCGATATCATGAACGCGGCCATTGACCGGGACGCGGATACCACCTGGAAACTGCTGCTCAGCCACTATCGCAGCACCGGAAGCCTTCTGGAACAACACTACCCAGCGGAAGCTGCGCAATAGCCGGACGGGCAAAATTCTTGCTTGTGCCATGATTTTGACGCAACCATCGCCCAGGGGATGACGCCCTTTGGAGAGGACAAGAGAAGGTCCTCACTCAGCTTGAGCAGGACACGTCCTGGCTGTGCACCCTTAAGATCCGGCCGGACAGAGGCCCGAAGCCCGCGACACAAGACAAAACCAATGACAATCGACTTTTCGCAGATTTTCCGGCAAGATTCAGTGCTTGTGATATTCACGATCATCGCAATCGGCTATCTTGTCGGCAACATCCGTTTCGCCCGCTTCGAGATCGGCGTGACCGGCAGCGTGCTGCTCTGTGCCCTTGTCTTCGGTCACTACGGCTACACAATTGACCCGGTTGTGCAATCCATCGGCTTTACCCTGTTCATCTATTCAGTCGGCTGGCAGGCCGGACCGCAGATCCTCAACGTTCTGCGCCAGGACGGGCCCAGATATCTGGTCCTGACCGTGTTCATGGGTGCTGGCTCCTTCCTTCTGGTGCTCGCGCTGGCCTGGATGACCGGCCTGGACAATGCCTTTGCCGCCGGGCTGATGGCGGGCAGCCTGACCAGCACCCCTACCCTCGTGGGCGCGCAAAACGCGGTTGCCTCCGGCCTTGTGGACCTGCCCGCAGGCGAGACCACCAACGGTTTGATCGAAAGCATCAGCGTTGCCTATGCGATCACCTATATTTTCGGCACGGTCGGGCTGCTTCTTGTGGTCAAGCTGCTGCCCAGCCTGCTGCGTGTTGACCTGGCCAGTGCTGCACAGACCTTTGCCAAAGAGCGTGGCTTCAGGGCAGACGCTGCAGAAGACAAGATCGAACGGCCAATCCTGCGCGCCTATCTGATCGACGCCCCGGACCTGAACGGGCTCACCATCGCCCAGGCGCTGGCGGCCCGGGCCGCTAAAACCGTCAGCTTCCGCTCGCTCTACCGGCTGAAGCGGGGCGCGGAGCTGATCAAACCGACGCCGGAGACCGTCATTGAAAGCGGCGACAAGATCGCTGTCTTTGCCACCCCGGACGAGCACGCCAGGGCGCGCGAACTGTATCACCTGGGCGCCGAAGTCCTGGATGCCGACCTGATTAACGCTGTGGCAGATGTCGCTGAAGTGGTCGTGACCAACCCAAGTGCAGTCGGCAAAACCCTGGAAGAGCTGGCAATCTATGAAAAACACGGCTGTTATCTGGTCCGGACAACCCGCTCTCAGATCCAGCTGCCGCTTTCCCCTGGCACCGTGGTGCAGCGGGGCGATGTGATGATCCTGACCGGGGAGCGCCGGGCGCTGGACCGGGCCATTGCCGAAATCGGTGCCGAGGACCGCAAGGCAGTTGAAACGGACCTGCTCACCTTTGCCGCGGGGATAGTCTTCGGCCTGCTGCTCGGCCAGATCACCGTCAAGGTCGGCACCATTGATGTGGGCATCGGCACGGCGGGCGGTCTTCTGGTGGCCGGGATCTGCGTCGGCTTTCTGCGTGCCAACCGCCCGACCTTCGGCCGCATGCCTGCTGCGGCCCGCTTCATCCTGATGGAACTTGGCCTGTTGCTGTTCATGGTCGGTGTCGGCCTCAATGCGGGCGGCGGCATAGCAGACGCACTGGGCTCCGTCGGACCGGTGCTGTTCCTGTCCGGCATCGTTGTCACCTGCCTGCCCCTCCTGTGCGGCTATGCTTTCGGCAGGCTGTTTCTGGGCATGAACCCTGCTCTTTTGCTCGGCGCGCTGACCGGTGCCATGACCAGCACGCCCGCCCTTGGCATTGTCCAGCAGGCCGCAAACAGCACGGTTCCGGCCCTCGGCTATGCGGGCACCTACGCGCTGGCCAATGTGCTGCTGACCCTTGTCGGCACCCTGATCATGCTCTTGGGCAGCGGCTGACCAGCCCCTTTAGAGGACCAGGGCGTTCAAAGGCCAAACAGGCCGGAGCCGGGGTGAGTGTGCAGATGTCACGCCTCGCCGGTGACAACCTTTGCAAACGCGTCAAGACTGGCTAGGGTCGACAGCGCCGTGCGCCCGAATTTGGACGGAGTCGCCAGTAGCATGGAGCAATTGGCAGCGGCCATTGCCGCCTTTTTGACCGCGATTTTCGACAGGTCAAAATCCATCACCCGGTCCCGTGCATCAATCGCAGAACAGGCGATCAGCGCATAGTCTAGCGTCAGTCCGTTCAACAGAAGAACAATATCCTCTCCCACGAGAGAACCATCCTTCCCAGCCATACGCCCGCCCAGAACCGTCACATCATGCCGCTTGGGGTCAAAGCTCAGGGCCGCCCGGATGCTGTTGGTGAAGACCTTCAGGCCGCTGCCGCCATTCAGCTGACGGGCCGTATATTCAATGGTCGTGCCCACATCGAGATAAAGGCTGGCTCCATCCGGGATCAAGCCGCTGGCCTGGCGGGCCACCGCCAGCTTTGCCTCCACCCCCATCCGTTCCTTGTGGCCATGATCCAGCCGGATCGTCTCCAGTTCCCCGATCGCCCCTGCCCCACCATGGAAGCGTTGCAAACGGCCGGCCTCGGCCAAAGCGATAATGTCCCGCCGCACGGTTTGGGCCGACATCCCGAACTCCTCGGCCAGTTTCTCGATGGTGACAAAGCCCTGCTGCTCGGTCAGGGCAATGATCCGGTTCTGCCGTTCACTGAAGGCCGGGGTCGGTAGCAGTCGGTTCATGAAACTGTCAGCTTCCTATGCAAAGTTTGTAAACTATCTTACAGAATTTTGCGAAAGTCGCCAATGGGCCAGAAACAGTATTTTTTCCACCAGGGCACACTTTACGACGCTCACGCCAGGCTGGACCCCTGGTCGTGGACCTGGAAGGCCGCCCCCCGGCCGGCTGAAGCCAGTGAGGTGACAGCCCTTGAGGCCCTCACCCGTCTAAATGGGGCTGGCGGGGCCAGACGCCTGCCCGTCGGACTGATCGGTCCCCGCGAGGCAACGGACGGCCAGCTGGCGGCGGCAGAGACCATTGGCGCCAAGCTCGGGGCGCTCGGCCTGACCATGATGTGCGGTGGAAAAACTGGAGTCATGCAGGCTGCAGCCAAAGGATGTCTGGAGGCTGGCGGCCTGACAGTTGGGATGGTCCCCGACCATGACTGGCGCATGGCCAATCCCTATATCAGCCTGCCGATTGCCACCGGTCTCAATGAAGCCCGCAACATGATCATTGCCAAATCCTGCGAAGTTCTGATTGCCGTCGGCGGGTCCTACGGCACCTTGAGCGAGATAGCCTACGGTCTGCACTTTTCCAAACCCGTAATCGGTTTACTCGGAGCCCCCCATGCGGACGGACTGGAGTTGGCACAGTCACCTGAAGATGCTGTCAACAGGTTGGCCACACATCTTCTGGCGCGCGCCAAACTGTCATCATAACTACATGCCATGCGTATTAATGTAAGATATCTTACATTAACTGGCGCCCTTGAACATGACCTTACAGACCGTACTGGAATTGCAGGACGTCACCAGACGCTTCGGCCCTGCAACGGTTCTCAACGGCATTCATGTGTGCATTGCCGAGGGCAGCTTTACAGCGCTTTTAGGCGCATCCGGGTGCGGCAAGTCCACTACATTGCGGATCATGGCGGGCCTTGACCGGCCCACACATGGTCAGGTGCTGCTGAACGGAACCGATGTCGGTCACCGTACGGCCTATGAGCGTAACATTGCCATGGTGTTCCAGTCTTACGCGCTCTATCCGCATCTAACGGTGTTTCAGAACATTGCCCTGCCGCTCACCATGCGCCATCTGGGACCTTTCAGCCGTCTGCCCGGCTTGGGCCGTCTGGTCCCGGGCAGCGGCTCAGCCCGGGAACTGATCCGGAAGAAGGTTCTGGAAACGGCAGAGAGCCTGGACCTGACCCCCTTTCTGACCAGAAAACCTGGTAGTCTTTCCGGCGGTCAGAAACAGCGCGTCGCCCTTGGACGTGCCCTTGTGCGCGATCCGGCCCTTTTTCTTCTGGACGAACCTCTCTCAAACCTTGATGCCAGACTGCGGGTGCGTATGCGCGCCGAACTCTCCAGTCTGCACCGGCGCACCGGCCGTCCCTTCGTTTACGTCACCCATGATCAGGCCGAAGCAATGGCCATGGCCGACCGGATCATCGTTATGATCAAGGGAGAGGTAGCCCAGTCCGGCACCCCAAGAGAGCTTTACAACCGCCCGGCCAGCCCGGAGGTTGCGGCCTTTATCGGCGCCAACTCCATCAATTTTCTCGAACCCGGAGACGGTCTGCCGCCGGACGTTGCAAAGACGGCTCCGGCGCTGTTCGGCATTCGCCCGGAACATCTCGCCCCGGCTGCAGATGGTGCGTTGACAGCCCGCCTCCACGGGGCGGAGTTTTTGGGGTCCGAAACCATCCTTGCCCTGCGCACAGTCAAAGGCACAGCACTTCAGGCAATCGCTCCAGGAGATTTTCAGGTCCCTGCACCGGGCAGCGAGATCCGCCTTGGCGTTGCCGCACACCGGCTGCACCTGTTCGACCCGCACTCAGGCAAGCGCCTGGAAGAGCAGGCCGCGCCATGACCAGCCGGTTTCCTGCTCCGTCCTCTTCTCTGTCCATCCGCCTACGTGAGGCCCTGACAACTGCCTGGCTGGTCGGTCCGGCGGCCTTTGCCTTGCTGGTCTTCATCTTCGTACCCGTTGCGATTGTCGCACTCCTGTCCTTTACAGACTACCAGTTCGGCGCCTCGCATTTTGCCTGGATCGGGCTGGACAATTACCAGAACCTGTTCGGGTCACCCCTCGGACGGCGCGCGATCGTCAACACACTGATTTATGCAGCCATCGTTATTCCCGGAGCTCTGGCACTCGGCCTTCTGGTGGCCCTTGGCTTGCACCGGATGACGGACTGGGCTCCTTCACTCTCCACGGTGCTGCGCTCCGTCTATTTCCTGCCCGTAGCAGCAACCCTGGTGGCCATGTCGGTTGCCTGGCAAATGGTCTTGCACCCTTCGCTCGGCGTGGTCAATCAGACCCTTGCCGCTCTGGGCGAAGCGCCGCAGAACTGGCTCAGCGACCGGGGGCTCGTGATCTACACCCTTGCCGTGATCGGCATCTGGCAGACCGTCGGCTACAATATGGTCCTGTTTCTGGCAGGCCTCGCCGCCATCCCGCCAGAGCTGTATGACGCGGCTGAAGTCGACGGGGCCGGCAGTGGCTGGCCGCGCTTTTGGACCATCACATGGCCAATGCTCGGTCCAACGACGCTGTTTGTTCTGGTTGTCACGGCCACAAATGCCTTCCGTGTGTTTGAAACCGTGGCCACCCTGACAAAGGGCGGCCCGGCCTTTGCCTCCGACACACTGGTCTATGCGCTCTACCGGGAAGGATTTGTTTATTTCAAAGCGGGCTACGCAAGCGCCATCACCGTGGTGTTCTTTGCCCTTTTGCTGACCTTGACGCTGATACAGCTCCGTCTCGTGGAACGGAGGGTCCATTACCGTTGACCCTCCAACTCGTGTTTGCAAGAGCCCTGTCGCTCGCCCTTTTGCTCATCGGCGCGGCTTTTATCCTGCTGCCGTTTTTCTGGATGCTGTCTCTGGCCCTCAAACCCCCGGATGAGATTTTCACGACCTCCTTTCAGCTCCTCCCCAGCCATATTGAATGGGGCAATTTCACCAAGGCGCTGACCGAAACCAATGTGCCGCGCTATCTCCTGAACGGGGTCATCGTTGTGTGCGGCATTCTGGTGTTCCAAATCCTGTTTGCTGTCCCTTGCGCCTATGCCCTTGCCCAGCGCAGCTTTACGGGCCGGACCGTGCTCTTTTCCCTGGTCCTCACAGCCTTGCTGGTGCCGTTTCATGTCACCGCCATTCCCATTTTTCTGGGCTTTGCCAAACTCGGCCTTCTAAACTCCTACTGGGCTCTGATCCTGCCTTTCGTGCCAACGGCCTTCGGCATTTTCCTGTTCCGCCAGTTTCTTGCCCAGGTGCCAGCGGAGCTGTTCGATGCAGCCCGGGTCGACGGGCTGAGCGAAACCGCGATTGTCTGGCGGATCGCCTTTCCCCTTGCCCTGCCCGCTGCAACCGCCTTCGCGATCTTTTCCGTCACCGCCCACTGGAATGATCTGTTCTGGCCGCTGATCGCCACCACCGATCCGGATCTGGCGACACCGCCGCGCGGCATTCTTTATTTTCGCGACGAGGAGTCGGGAAACGACGTCGGTCCGCTCATGGCTGCCGCCACCTTGATTACTGCACCGCTGGTGCTCGCGTTCCTCGCCGCCCAGCGTCAATTCACCCGGGGCCTCGCAACTGGAGGCCTGAAGGGATGAGCCGAATAATGCATGCCGACAAGTCCGGAGCCAACCGGGCCCTCTCTCATCCACCCAGGAGGCTTTCCTCATGAAGACCTTGTTTATTGCAGCAGCGTTCAGCCTGGCCGCAACAGCCGCCAGCGCCGAACAGACAGAACTCCGTGTCCACTACGCCATCCCGACCATCTGGGCCGAAACCCAGGACAAGCTGGCCGCCGCTTTCATGGAAAAGCATCCGGACATCAAGATCACTTTGGACGGACCGGCGGAAAGCTATGCTGACGGAGTGCAGCGTCTGCTGCGTGAAGCCGTTGCCGGCAACACTCCCGACGTAGCTTATGTTGGCCTCAATCGCTGGCGCATTCTGGAAGACCGGGGCCTGATCCATCCGCTCGACAGCTTCATCGGTGGCAAGGCCAACGAGATGGGCTACACACCGGCTCTTTTGTCCCTCGGCTCTTATAAAGGCGCTCAATACGCTCTTGGCACTTCCACCTCCACCATGGTCATGTATGTCAATCCGTCCCTGGTTGAACAGGCTGGCGGTTCCATGGACAATTTCCCGACCACCTTTGACGGTGTGATCGAGCTGGCGGCCAAAATCGATGCCCTGAGCGACACGATCGATGGTATCTGGATCGGCCGTCACGACTGGCGCTACCAGTCTCTGCTCGGCTCCTATGGCGGCCGGCCGATGAATGCGGACGAAACCGACATTACCTTCGACAGCAAGGAAGGCATCGCCGCAGCCAATCTCTACCAGCGCTTCGCAAAGGAAGCGGGCATGAAGTCCTATGGCCAGAACGAGGCCCGCCAGGCGCTTCCAGCCGGTACACTTGGCATCATGTTCGAAAGCTCTTCCCTGCAGAAGCGGTTTGAAGATGGCGCCGGTGATGCCTTTGACCTCACCGTCAAGCCTACGCCGGTTGCTGCTGCCGACAAGGAGAAGGTCTATTTCCCGACCGGCGGTTCGGCCATCGTGCTTCTGACTGATGATGCCACCAAACAGAAAGCGGCCTGGGACTACATCTCCTTTGTCACCGGTCCGGAAGGCCAGAAGATCATCGTGGAAAACACCGGCTATGCTCCGGCCAATGCCAAGGTCATTGAGGACAAGGCTTATCTCGGCGCATTTTATCAAAACAACCCGAACGCCCTCATCGCCCATACCCAGGTCGCCAACTATGCGGGCCCCTGGTACGCTTATCCAGGCGCCGAAGGGGTTGCCGTGACAGACCTGATCGCAGCTGCTCTGGTGGAAATCACCGAAGGTGCGGATACGCAGACAACCGTCAAAAATCTTGCCGAAACCTTGCGTCTTCAACTTGGCATGAAATAAGGGGCCCGTCCTCTGACAGAAAATCGGAACACCCCCGGCAACCGGGGGTGCTTGTTTCTCTCGCCGCAGCGCGGTCATTCTTGCGGAAGGAATGTTTAATCCAGAGCGGAATACCAACCTCAACAAACAAGAACTTATTCGATGAGTTTTTCAGTTTCTCCGGCAAGGAAAGGCATTCAGGTCGGCCTGGTTGGCCGGGCCAGAGGCGTGACACAGCCCGGCGGGTCTGAAAAAGCCACCGAAGGCCGCGACATGAGAGCGTTCCGCCGTGTCGCGCGACTTGGACGATGCCCCACATCGCCCTGTGGCAGGCTCCTTGCTGAACGCTCTCATGTCACGGTCGAATAGGCTCATATTTATTGCGGGTGGTATAATTCCGGCCTGCACCTGGACCAATTCATCTGCCGTAACGGTTGCAATGACCTGCCAGGAAGCGTAAATTTCGTTAGCAGATTGGCAAGAGATCCTTACGGGACATGCAACATGCAGGCAAACGTGGGCGAGCCCCGATTCAACGTTACCAGCTGGGCCAATGACGCCATCGAAGCCAGTGGCCTGAAAAACAGGGAGATCGCCGATCTCCTGAGCCTGACGCCTGCGTCCGTGTCCCGGATCCGGAAGGGCAAACAGGCCCTCAGCGCCGAGCATATGCTGCTTCTGTCACAGGAACTGAGAGCGCCCCTGCCCGGCGGCGGCTCCCCTGAAGCCCCCGGCCACCGACAAAGCCTGGACAAGGAGCTTTATCTGAAAGCCCTTGAAAGCGTTGTGGAACAAAACAGCCGCAGACCCATAGACAAGCAGATGAACCAGTTCGAACTCCTGGACAGCGTCTTCTTTGTTTACGAAGCGCTGGTGAAACTACAGAAGTAATCCCGAGGCCGCGTGTTGTAGGCACTGCGCCGGTTCCCTGGAGAAAAAGCGAGACCCAAGACGCATGAGCGAACAGGACTTTACCAAAGAACAGCTGGCATTTCTGGAGCTGTTTGAAATCGCGGCGCGATATGACTGCCTCTATCTGCTCGATTTTCATTGTTTCAACATGTTCAACCATGAACAGACCAGCTTGTTGAGCGACGCGGAACGGGCTGAACTTGCCGTTGCGGCACGAACAGATATATTTGCTGAAGCAATCCAGCGTGGCTTCCAGCCGAACCCGGAACCGTTTGGACAGATTGATGAGCAAACCTACCTTTGTTGAGCCGCTCCCCCTTTCCAATGTGGAAAACGGGCTGGCTGGGGAACGGGCCCAGTTCCTGCTTGACACCTGGAAGGAAAACAGCGGGATCATGATCCGCGACAGCCGCATGACCAAGCTCAGCCCGTGGCTGCTTCTGACCCTGCCCACGGCCGAGCCGGGGGAAGTTCCGAAAATCACCTTTGCCGGTAACCGCACCACCTTTCGGCGGTTCTTCCCCGAGGCCCTGGACCCGGAGACCCCGAAACCGGCCACCAGCTTTCTGCCCAAAGCCTATCGTGCGGGCGTTGCGACAGCCTATCACACCGCCTTTTCCGGCACGCCCTGGCTTGATATACAACGCACGGGCGACCGGCTGGGACCGGCCGTCCCCGACATGACGCTGCAGCGCCTTCTGGTCAAGTTTGAGACTCGGGCCGGGATCGCCCGGATTTTCTGCCTGATGGAGCTATTGGAAGTCCACGAGCAACGCGATCTATCAGATCGCACACGTCATCCACGCTATTGCCTGCAAAAATCAAGTTGGCATCCAGCGTATCAGGCATTGGCTCGGCCCATGTCAGCGCATGGTGGCAGCATCTTGTAA
Organism: Roseibium sp. AWQ4_254; assembly: GCF_056161025.1. NCBI lineage: Bacteria > Pseudomonadati > Pseudomonadota > Alphaproteobacteria > Hyphomicrobiales > Stappiaceae > Roseibium > Roseibium sp. AWQ4_254. The sequence goes on along the minus strand of NZ_JBSWYH010000001.1, from coordinate 240,157 downwards.
AGCCGCATTCGCGCCAGAAGCCATCCAGGAAGTTGTGACCCTGGATCCAGCCGTAGTAATAGCCCGCCCCCCATTCATCGAGCGCCTCAATCTGGGCCAGCTGGTTCAACAGTCCGCCCAGACCGTGCCTCCGCCAATAGGGCGCGACAAAGGTTCCGCCCAGATAGACCACATCTCCGGTGATCCGCCGTCCGACCCGGGGCTGTTCGGGCGTTAGATGAACCTGTCCGCCCTCCACATTCGGATAACAGCGGTGGAAATATTTGCGCCAGAAATCCGTTAAGGTCATGGGATATTGCATCTGGTCAAACCTGGCACAGACCCGGCCAACCATCTGCCCTTCCCGGTCACTCAAGATCAGCCAGAAGGCTTGTGAAGGTGTGTAGGTGTTGAGGGTTGGCGTGAAATGCCCCTCAAGAGGCGGTGCCTCACTGGCTTCGGCCAAAGCCTCGACCACATCAAAGTCGGAGCCCCGCTGCAGCGTAAGCCCCAGATCCTGAAACTGCCGGTCAATGACGCCCCAGGCCCGCTTGACCTGTGCCTTATCCAGCTCGAAATCCAGTCTCTGCATGGACCACCCTGTTTATTGACGTCTGATTGCACCAGCCGCAACATCTCGTTACGCATCACTCAACAACTTATAGGAGTGGATAAGTTGTACGATCCGTTGGAAACTCTACCAGAGTCAGCCCCGCAAAAGGGGCCGTGCAACCGACGTTAAACAGGATTTTTTTGCTGCGTCTCAAGCCGCCCGACCCAATTCCCCCGAGATGAGGCACTGCGTATTCCCGCTGCGAAGGGTCAACAGCGTGCAAACCAGTGATGTTCGAGTGCGCTCCGAATTTTTTTAGCCAGACTAAAATAGATTGACGCCGCCTGATCAGTATGATTGTTTTTTAGCCATGCTAAAAAAAACACCTGACAGCTCCATTTCAGACGCGGAACAGCTTGGCAGTGCCCTGCGCAAGCAGCGCAAGGCGCTCAAGCTGACCATGCAGAGCGTTGCCGAGCGCGCAGGGCTCTCCGTCGGCTTTATCAGTCAGGTGGAGCGCGGCCTGTCCGCTCCCTCCCTGTCCTCGCTTGTTTCGATCGCCGAGGTGCTGGACCTGCCGCTTGGACGCTTCCTGAGCGCGCCGGACCAGTCCATGAACGAGGCCCATCTCACCCGCCAGGATACCCGGAAGCGATTCGCGGTGCCCGGCGCCGTCCAAAAATATGAACGCCTGTCCTCCGCCTTTGCAGGAAGTGTTCTGCATTCGGTGATCGTGCATGAGGAGCCCGGCTACAGATCCGAGCCGATCAGCCATGCGGGGGAAGAGATGTTCTTCATTCTGGAAGGCGAACTGACGGTGGAGATCGATGGCATCCGTGACGTTCTCAAAGCAGGAGACTCCGTACATTTCGATTCCCGCAAGACCCATTCAAGCTGGAACCACACCGCCGCCTTCACCCGCATGCTGTGGTGCGGAACCATGGACGTCTTCGGCGGTGACCATCCGTCACCAACCCATAAAACAAGCAACAAAAACGTCAGTAAAAATACAATCCCAGAGGGGTAAGTCATGAAAGCTGGAATGAAAACAGTGGCTGCCGCGCTGCTCGCGATGTCAGCCTTTAATACGCAGACCTTTGCCGAAACCGTATTGCGGCTCGACGAAGTGGCTGTGGGCGAACTCGACCCCGCCAAAGCCTCCGACTATGCCGACAGCATTTTGATGTTCAACGTTTATGATACGCTGGTTTTGCCTAGACAGGGCGGACCGGGACAGGTGCCTCATCTGGCGAAAAGCTGGGAGACCGACGGGACGACCTACACCTTCTCCCTGCGCGATGACGTTGTCTTCCAGAGTGGCAACAAACTGACCGCTGAAGACGTTGTCTATTCCCTCAAGCGCATGCAGGCACTTGGTCAGGGCCTTTCCTATCTCTTTCAGGATGTGAGCGCAGAGGCGGCCGATCCCCTGACCGTGAAATTCACCCTGGCCAAACCATATGCGCCGTTCCTGGCGTCGCTGGTGCGCCTGCCTATCATCGACAAGGCGCTGGTAGAAGCGAACAAGGGCGATGACGAATGGGGCGAAAGCTACCTGTCTGCCCACGGAGCAGGATCCGGCGCCTACAGCGTGACGGCGCACAATCCGCAGGAAGAAACCGTCATGGCAAAGAATGGCGGCTATTTCCTTGGCATTCAGGAGGCTGCCCCTGATACGGTGCGCCTGCGCTATGGTTTGGAAGCAGCCACGGTCCGCACCCTGATGTCCCGGGGTGAACATGACATTGCCTCCCAATGGCTGCCGCCGGAAGTGATCAAGTCCCTGGCCAAGGAAGGGGCCCAGCTTCTGACTGAAAGCGGCTCCGGCGGGTTCTACATCAAGATGAACACCACCAAGGCGCCACTTGATGACGTGAATTGCCGCCGCGCAATTTCCAGCGCGTTCGATTATGCCACCGCCATCAAGATGATCGCCATCACCGACAAGGTCTCCGCCGGATCGCCTGCGACCGGGGCCATTCCTGTCGGCATGTATGGCGCAAACCCGAAAGACGCGATCCTCAAGCAGGACATGGCCAAGGCCAAGGACTACCTGGCCGCCTGCCAATACGATCCCTCCGGCATCGATATCGAGGTGAGCTGGATTGCTGAAGTTCCGCTGGAAGAGCGTTTTGCCCTGTTGCTCCAGTCCAATCTGCAGCAGCTTGGGGTGAAATCCCATATCAAGAAGCTGCCTTGGGCCCTGTTTGCCGAACAGGTCTCGAAGCCGGAAAACACGCTCCATATCAGCCAGTTGTTTGTCAATGCCGTCACCGGCGATCCGGACACGCTGCTCTACGGTATGTATTATTCAGCCAATGCGGGCACCTGGCAGTCCCCGGAATATCTGAAGGACAAAGAGGTCGACACCGACCTTGATGAAGGCCGGACAGTAACGTCCGACGCGGCCCGCAGCGAAGCCTATTCCAAGCTGAATACGCGGCTTTTGGACCTTGCCCCGACCATCTACGGCTTTGACCGGCAGTCGGTCTTTGCCGCCTCCAACCGGGTGAAAGTTCCGGCTCTGTCCGACCCCTCCAAGGCCTTCGGTCTGGATGGCATGGGCTTTTCCTTCCGCCTGATGGAAATGACCGGCGAATAAACCTGTCTCACGCAGCACCGGCACCGGGTGGAGACGCCCGGTGCCCTGTCCAGCATCACCCCGGATCCGGCAAGACCATCCATGTCTCCCATTCTCAGCCTTCTGCTCAAGCGGCTCGGCATCTCCCTGATCGTTCTGCTGGGGGTTTCCGTACTGATTTTCTGCATTGCCCGGGTCATCCCCGGCGATCCGGCCCGCATTGCCCTTGGACCGAACGCAACAGATGAGCAGATCGGCAAATTGCGCGCAGAGCTTCATCTTGATGAACCGCTTGTGGTGCAATATGGCTATTTCCTGCGCGATATAAGCCAGGGCGACCTGGGCATCTCGCTTTATACCAACCGGCCCGTAACCCGAGACATTGCCGAGTTCCTGCCCGCAACCCTGGAACTGGTGATCGTTGCCGGCATCGTGATGGTGGCCTGCGGTCTGCCGCTCGGCATCCTGTCGGCCCGGTTCCGCGACCGCTGGCCCGATCACGCCATCAGGCTTCTGGCGCTGCTCACCGTCTCGGCTCCCAGCTTCGTCTGGGCCGTGATCCTCATGCTGCTCTTTGCCTATTATCTACCGCTCTTCCCGATTGCCGGACAGATGTCCGACAGCATCACCATTGAACCGGTCACCGGGTTTCTTCTGGTGGATACGCTGTTGCGCGGCGACCTGACTGCCTTTGCCGATGCGCTCTGGCACATTGTCCTGCCTGCGATTGCACTGGCCCTGTCCGGCATCGGTCAGGCCGCCCGGCTGACACGGGCCAACATGGTGGAAACCTACCACAAACCCTATATCGAGATGGCTCAGGCCTATGGGTTTTTCCCTTCCCGGATCGCCAATCACTACGCCTTCAAACCCTCACTGATCCCTTCTCTGACCATTATCGGCCTGGATCTGGCAGCGATGCTGGGGAATGCCTTCCTGGTGGAAGCGGTCTTCGCCTGGCCAGGCCTGTCGCGCTATGGCGTTGCCGTCATCCTGCGCAAGGACCTGAATGCCATTATGGGCACGGTCCTGATCATCGCTCTCACCTTCCTGATTGTGAACATCATTGTGGACCTGTTGATCGCCTTTTTGAACCCGCGTATCCGCCACTCCACGAGGGCCGGCTCATGACGCGCAGCCTCCGTATTCTGGCCGCCAGTCCCCTGTCCCTGTTCGGGTTGGGCGTGGTGACCGCCATTGTTGTGGCCGCCCTGTTCGCGCCGCTTCTGGCCCCATTTCCGGACCATAACGGCGCCGTGGTGGATTTTGCCTATGCCAATCAGGCTCCGACCGCCCGCAACTGGATGGGCACGGACCTGGTCGGCCGGGATCTCTTCAGCCGCATTCTGTATGCCTACCGGATCTCTCTGGGCCTCGGCCTTGTGGTTCTGGCCATCGCAACCCCCATCGGCACCATCATTGGCCTGACCGCTGGGTATTTCGGCGGGCTCACCGGAGCTGTCCTGATGCGGCTAACCGATGTTTTCCTGTCGATCCCCCCGCTCGTTCTGGCCATTGCCATGATGGGCGTTCTTGAGCCGACCCTCACCAATGCCATGCTGGCAGTCACGGTCATGTGGTGGCCCTGGTATGCGCGGCTCGTCTACAACATCGCCCGCTCAGAGCGCGAAGAAGGCTATGTTCTGGCCGCCGAAGTGATCGGCGCCTCACCGGTGCACATCACCTTCCGTGAAATCCTGCCCAATTGTCTGCCGGCAGTCATCACCAAGATGACCCTCGACATGGGCTTCGTGATCATCATTGCCTCCTCCCTGTCCTTCCTGGGCCTGGGCGTCCAGCCGCCAACCCCGGATCTGGGCTCCATGGTGGCCGAAGGCGCCCGCTACCTGCCCGACAGCTGGTGGCTGACCGTCTTTCCAGGCCTGGCCATCCTACTGGCCGTTTTCGGCTTCAACCTTTTGGGCGACGGACTGCGCTCGGTGCTGGGAGTGGATGAGCAGTGACCCCTCTTTTGAACATCGACAACCTCAAGCTCTCTTTCAAATCCCATCGCGGTCTGACCGAGGTGCTGCACGGTATTGACCTTGCGATCCACAAGGGCGAACGGGTGGCCCTTGTCGGCGAGAGCGGCTCGGGCAAATCGGTCACCGCCCGTATCATTCTCGGCCTGATTCAGGAACTGCGCAGCGCCCGGCTCAGCGGAACGGTACAGTTCGACGGCCGCGACAGCCTGCACATGCCGCGCAAGGAGCGGCAGGCCCTGCGCGGCACCGACATCTCCATGATCTTTCAGGACCCGACCTCGTCCCTCAATCCGGTGTTCCCGATAGGCAGCCAGTTTACCGACGTCCTGAGACGGCGCACGCCGAACCTGCCAAAACGGGAGGCGCTGGACACCGCCTCCCAGTGGCTGGACCTCGTGGCCATCAGCGATCCGGCCCGGGTTCTGAACAGCTATTCCTTTCAGCTGTCGGGCGGCATGAACCAGCGGGTGATGATTGCCATGGCGCTGGCCAACCGCCCCAAGCTGCTGCTGGCCGATGAACCAGGCACCGCACTCGACGTGACGGTTCAGGCCCAAACCCTGAAACTCATGAAAACCCTTGTCGACGACGCCGGAACATCGGTCCTGTTCATTTCCCACAATCTGGGCGTAGTACGGGAATTTGCCGACCGGATCTATGTGATCTATCGCGGCCGGATCGTGGAGGACGGCCCTGCCGCCGCCCTGTTCGAAGACCCGCGCCATCCCTACACAAAGGCGCTGCTGGCAGCCGTGCCGCGCATCACCGGCGGAGGCCTGCCCGACATTGCCGAGGTTGACCGCGCCTTTCTGGATGCGCCGGTGCATCACGGAGGCTCTGACACATGACAGCGCTCTTGTCCCTCAAGGCCCTTTCCAAGGTCTTTCACGGCCCCGCTGGCAACGTTCACGCGGTCCGGGGCCTGAACCTGGATGTGCAGCCCGGCGAATGCCTGGCGGTGGTCGGGGAAAGCGGCTCCGGCAAAACAACCCTGGCCAATATGATCCTGGGCATTCTTGCCCCGACCAGCGGTGAAATCACCCTGTCCGGCGCCCCGCTCCACTCCCGGCGGAGCAAGGCGGAGCGCCGGGCCATCCAGCTGGTCCAGCAGAACCCGCTGTCGGCGCTTAATCCCAAACGCAGTGTCGGCGCGTCGATCCGCCTGGGGCTGGATGTCTATGGCATCGGTGCACCGTCCGAGCGCTGGTCCCTTGTCGAAACCGCCCTTCGGGAGGTCGGTCTGGAGCCGGAAATGCGTCACCGGCCCCCATCGGCCCTGTCCGGTGGACAGCGCCAGCGGGTCGGCATTGCCCGCGCCCTGGCCTGCCAGTCGCAACTGATCGTCCTGGATGAGCCGACCTCGGCGCTGGATGTGCTGGTCCAGGCCCGCGTCCTGCATCTGTTGAACGATCTACGCCAAAGCAAAGGGCTGACCTACATCTTCATCACCCATGATCTGGCGGTCGTGCGCAACGTTGCCGACCGCGTGGCGGTTTTCAAGGCCGGAGAGCTGGTGGAACTGGCCCCGGTCCGGCAGATCTTCGAACACCCTGAACATTCCTATACCCGCACCCTGATCGGGGCCGTGCCTGTGGTTGATCCAGAGGAACTGGCGTTGCGGGACAAACTCACGGAGACCGCATGAGCCCTTTGCTGGAGGCCGTTGCCGCAGGCACAGGCCAGCCTGAAACCGCCTATAATGCGCTCGCGCAGCTGGTCGCAGAGACCCTGGATACCCGGCTGATCACCTTCATGGAGATCAACTGGCCCCGTCAGGTGGCCCGCCGCAGCTTCACCAACATGCCCGAGGCCTACCCTGTCAGCGGTGAGAAACCCCTCCATCAGGACAGCTGGAGCAAAACGGTGCTGGAGCGGCGGGAATTCTTCGTCGCCAACACAATCAATGAGATCACCGAGGTCTTTTCCGACCACGCGCTGATCCAGTCCCTTGGCTGCGAAAGCTGCCTGAACATCCCGGTCACCATCGGTGGCAAGGTGCGTGCAACGCTCAACTGCCTCGACAAGGCAGGCCATTTTGACCCGCCACGGATCGAAAGGGCCCGCTCTCTCATTGCCCCCGGCACACTAGTCTTTGCCGCCGCCGGCTATCTTCAAGCGGAGCATTGCTCATGACACACACAACACGCCGTGTTGCGACCGACGTCGGCGGCACCTTCACGGATCTCGTTGCCTTTGAGAAAAACGCGGAAACCGGGGCAATCCGGATCGTGACCGCGAAATCCGATACCACGCCGCCAGATTTTGAAAACGGCGTGCTGAACGTCCTGGAAAAGGGCGGCATTCCGCCTGCAGAAGTGGACTTCATGGCCCATGGCACCACAGTTGTCATCAACGCCCTGACCGAGCGCAAGGGCGTAAAGGTCGGTCTGATCACCACGGAAGGCTTCCGGGACACTTTGGAGATCGCCCGCGGCAACCGGCCTGACTTCTTCAATCTGCACTACACCAAACCAGCGCCTTTTGTGCCGCGCCATTTGCGCGCCGAGCTTCCCGGCCGGATGAGTTACAAGGGTAAGGAGCTCAAACCGCTCGATCTGAGCGGCCTTGCCAGAATTCTGGAGACGTTCAAGGCCGAAGGCGTAGCCGCAGTGGCGGTCAGCCTGCTGCATGCCTATGCCAACACGGCCCATGAAGCAGCTCTTCTGGCTGCAATCCGCTCTCTCTGGCCGGAGGTGTCTGCCGTGGCCTCCCACCAGATCACCCGGGAATGGCGGGAATACGAGCGCTCCAACACCGCTGTCCTGTCCGCCTATGTCCAGCCAGTGGCCGCCCGCTATCTCGGCAAGCTGGATGCGGGATTGAAAAGCAAAGGCCTCCGGCAGAGCCCCTATATCATGCAGTCCAATTGCGGGGTCGACAGCCTGGAGGCGACCTCTGCCGTCCCGATCAACATGGTGGAAAGCGGCCCGGCCTCCGGCTTCTGGGGCGCAGCGGAACTTGGCAAGCTGATCGGGGAACCCAACATCCTGGCCCTTGATATCGGCGGGACCACGGCCAAATGCTCGCTGATTGAAAATGGCGAAGTCCGGATCATGACCGATTACTGGATCGAGCGCAGCCGGAGCTCAGCCGGCTACCCGATCATGGTGCCCGTGGTCGATCTGGTGGAGATCGGCAATGGCGGCGGGTCCATTGCCTGGGTGGATGATTTCGGCAAATTGCATGTGGGGCCCCAGTCTGCAGGCGCCCTGCCCGGCCCGGCCGCCTATGGAAAGGGCGGCGAGAAAGCCACCACCACGGACGCCAATCTCTGGCTTGGACGCATCAACAAGGACTATTTCTGCGGCGGTACGGTCACGGCCGATATGGCCGCCGCGGGAGAAGCCCTCAAGGAGGTTGGCGACGGGCTTGGTATCAGTGCCGATGAGGCGGCCAAGGGCATTATCCGCATCGCCAACAACAATATGGTCAATGCGCTGAAGCTGGTCAGCCTCAACCGGGGGCATGATACGCGCGACTTCACGCTGCTGGCGTTTGGCGGCGGCGGGGCCATGCATGCGGTTGCCCTTGGGCAGGAACTCCAGGTGCGCAAGGTGGTCGTCCCGGCCGCCGCCTCCGTCTTTTCCGCCTGGGGCATGATGATGTCTGACCTGCGGCGGGACTATTTTGTCACCCAGCTTGCGGATCTGGCCGATGGCAGCGCCAGCCTGATTGAAGCGGTTTTCGCAGAGGCAGAAAACACCGCCCGCAGCACCTTTGAAGCCGAAGGGATTGAGCCTGAAAAACTATCCTTCCTGCGCTATGGCAAATTCCGCTACCAGAACCAGGAACACACAACGGAAGTGCCCTTGACCGGGCAGGTCACCGATGCCGCACTGGCCAGAATCGCGGAGGATTTCCACGTCTTTTACGAAAAGGAATACACCTACCGGCTGGACGCCCCGGTCGAAATGGTCGGTATTCATCTGGTCGCCCGGGCGGAAATCGGCAAGCTGGAAATGGAACCGGCGGAGCTCGGGCCGGAAGACGCTTCCGCTGCACTCAAAGGCGAGCGCATGGTCGACTACGCTTTGGAAGGCCGCCACGAAGCGCAGATCTATGACGGGGACAAACTCCTGCCCGGCATGGCGTTTCAGGGGCCGGCCATCATTGAAGATCCCGGAACAACCATCGTCATTCACCCGGGCAACCGGGTCACTCTGGACGCTTACCGCAACATTCACATCGAGCTGGGAGACCCGTCATGAGCGCGCAGGACCCCATCACACTGGAAATCATCCAGAATTCCCTTCAGGCCGCAGCGGACGAAATGTTCGCCGCCATGCGCAAGACGGCCATGAGCTCGATCATCTACGAAGTGCTTGATATGGGCACGGGTGTCTGTGACGCAGAAGGCCGGATCGTGGCCTCCGGCGCAGGCATTCCCCATTTCGTCGGGGTTCTGGACAAGGCGGTAACCTATCTGATCGGCAAGTTTGGTGACGATGTCGCCCCGGGCGACGTCTTTGTAACCAACGATCCCTATCATGGCGGTGTCACTCACCTGAACGATCTGGTTCTGGCCATGCCCATCTTTGTGGATGGCCGCCTGATCGCCTGGACCGCGAATATCGCCCATAATTCCGATGTGGGCGGCATGGCCCCCGGGTCGCTGACCGGAAAGGCGACGGAGATCTTTCAGGAAGGCCTGCGCCTTCCGGCCATCAAGCTGATCAAGGCAGGGGAAACCGATCAGTCGGTGATGGATATCCTTTTATGCAACAGCCGGATGCCCGACTTTCTGAATGGAGATGTCTGGGCAGCCATTGCCTCTGTCCGGGTCGGCGCCCGCCGTCTGGAGGCGCTGGCCGAAAAATATGGCGCGGATGTCTTTTGCGATGCGGTCGGAAACTTTCTGGACCTTGGTGAAAAAACGACCCTTGCCGAATTGAAACGGCTGCCCAAAGGCACGTTTGAATTGACGGAGGAACAGGATGACGGGCGGTTTTTCAACGTCAAGATCACCATTTCCGACACGGCCTTCATTGTCGACCTGCGCGACAATCCCGACCAGGCCGACAATCCCACCAATACCAGCCGCGATGAAGCGGTGACCTCGGTCCAGACCGTGTTCAAATCGATGATCTCGTCCGAGACCCCAGCCAATGACGGTTGCTACCGGCCCTTGCAAGTGCTGACCCGGCCGGGTTCCGTGTTCCATGCCGAGGCGCCCGCCCCGGTCGGCTTCTATTACGAGATCGGCATCCGTGTGTCCGATCTCGTCTGGCGCTGCCTTGCCCCGCATATGCCGGACCGGCTGCCAGCCGGGCACTTTTCCTCCATTTGCGGCACATTCATCGGCGGCATTCACCCGGACACTGGCCGACAATATACCATTATTGAACCCCAGATTGGCGGCTGGGGCGGCAGTCCGGAAAAAGACGGCAATACCTGTGTTTTTTCCTCCTCCCATGGGGAGACGTTCAACACCCCGGCGGAAATCTCAGAGGCCCGCAACGGGCTTCTGATCGACCGGATGGAGCTGAACACCGCCCCCGGCGGTGAAGGCGCCTTCACCGGCGGCCGGGGCCTGCTGCTGGAATACCGCATCCGTACCCACAAAGGTTTTGTCACGGCCGGATACACCCGCTCGAAGATCAAGCCCTGGGGCCTTGCGGGCGGCCAGGAAGGATCCGGCAATTATGTGGAGGTGATCAAGGGCGGGGAAACCACGCGTTATGCCTTCGTCTCTGAGCTGCCTCTGACAACCGATGACGTGGTCCGGGTCGTCACTTCCAGCGGCGCGGGCTATGGCGACCCAAAGACCCGTAATCCTGAAAAAGTGCGCCTGGATGTGAAAAACGGCTTGCTTGACGGAGCGGCCGCTGAAGCGGTCTACGGCGTCACGGCCGCTGAAAAGACCTGAGGCCACCAAGCGCGGCGCTCGAACCGACTGACCCCGCCTTTTGCGGCGGGGACTTTTTTACCCCTCCCGTTTCGAAACGGGAGGGACAGTGCTCAGCCAAAGAGGCTTCAAGATCCTGATTATGGGCGGAGCCCGCTCAACCCGCTCCCGCAAATTCGTCTTCCGGCAGGTCTTTCCAGGTTGCAAATGGACTTGCTGCCCTTCCCCTGTCTAGCTTAGGGCTGATGCCCAGGGAGAAAAACAGGGAGGAGCATCCAGGATGCATTTACTCGTGACCGGCGCCGCCGGGATGATAGGCCGCAAGCTCGTGGAGCGGCTGGCACAGGACCCGGACCTTTTCGGCACCCCGCTGACCCGGCTCACACTGGCCGATGTGATCGCCCCGCAGATTCCGCCGCCACTGAAAGACATCACATCCGCCCTCACCCTAGATCTGGCCCGTGCGGAAGATATTGAAACGCTTTTGGCAGAGCGGCCCGGCATGATTTTCCACCTGGCCGCTATCGTGTCGGGGGAAGCAGAAGCAGATTTCGACAAGGGCTATGCCATCAATCTGGCCGGCACCCACCAGCTGTTCGAGACGATCCGCCGCCACGGCCAGAGCGCGCCCTATTGCCCGCGCGTGGTCTTCGCCTCCTCGATTGCCGTATTTGGCGAGCCATTCCCGGACAAGATTGACGATGAGTTCTTCACCACCCCGCTGACCAGCTACGGCACGCAAAAGGCAATTTGTGAACTGCTTCTGGCCGATTACAGCCGCAAGGGTTTCCTGGATGGGATCGGCCTCCGCCTGCCGACCATCTGCGTCCGCCCGGGCAAGCCCAACAAGGCCGCGTCAGGCTTTTTCTCCAACATCCTGCGCGAACCACTGGCCGGACAGGAAGCGGTCCTGCCGGTGGACGAGGATGTGCGCCACTGGTTTGCCAGCCCGCGCGCAGCCGTCGGCTTTTGTGTGCATGCCGCCACGCTGGCAACGGACACGCTTGGCGCCCGCCGCACCCTGTCCATGCCCGGACTGTCCGCCACAGTGGGCGAGCAAATCGACGCTTTGCGGCGAACCGCCGGAGAGAAAGCTGTGAAGCTGATCCGCCGGGAGCCTGATGCGCAGATCCGCCAGATTGTTGCCGGATGGCCCCGGGATTTTGACGCCAGCCGGGCGCTTTCCCTTGGATTTCAGGCCGAACAGAGCTTTGACGACATAATCCGCATTCATATCGAGGACGAATTGGGAGGAACCATCGCATGAGCACACAAACACAGAGCGGAACAGGCAAGATCGCCCTGGTGACCGGCGGCGGCACGGGAGTTGGCAAGGCCGTCTCCAGGGCGCTGAGTTCTGCCGGCTGGAGTGTTGTCATCACCGGACGCCGGGAAGCGGTACTGAAACAGGCAGCCGAGGCGCTGTCGGGCGAAACCGGCAATGCGGTCAGCTGGCTGACCTGCGATGTCGGCGATGCCGGTTCGGTGAAAGTACTGTTCGACACCCTGCAGTCGAAACACGGCCGGATTGACCTTCTGGTGAACAATGCCGGGATCGGCAATTCGCCCGTGCCTCTGGAAGAGATCAGCTTCGAGGAATGGAACCGGGTCGTGGCCACCAACCTGACCGGCGCGTTTCTGTGCACCCAGCAGGCGTTCCGCCTGATGAAGGCCCAGAGCCCGAAAGGTGGCCGGATCATCAATAACGGGTCGATTTCGGCCACCACACCGCGGCCGAATTCAGCGCCCTACACGGCGACCAAACACGCCATTTCCGGCCTGACAAAATCCACCTCCCTGGACGGGCGGCCTTTCGATATTGCCTGCGGCCAGATCGATATCGGTAATGCGGCCAGCGACATGACTGCGAAAATGAGCGGCGGTGTGCCGCAAGCCAATGGGGAGCTGGCCCCCGAGCCGACCATCGATGCCACCCATGTGGCCGATGCGGTGGTCTATATGGCCAGCCTGCCGCTGGATGCAAATGTTCTGACGCTGACTGTGATGGCCACCAAGATGCCGTTTGTCGGGCGCGGCTGAGCCAGCGCCCTCAAAGAAAAAGGCGGGGGCAGCCCTGCGGCTGCCCCCGCCTTTTTGTTTTCCCTGAGAGCCGCCGCGATCAGGCTTTCAGATCGGCCGGAAGCAGGGCTTCGGAGAGGTTCTGATAGCAGACCGGACGCAACCAGCGGCGGATCGCCATGGTGCCGACCGAAGTCGCGCCGAAATTGGTCGAGGCCGGGTACGGCCCGCCATGGACCATGGCCTCCGCCACTTCCACACCAGTCGGAAAGCCGTTGACCAGAATGCGCCCGGCCACCCGCTCCACAATCGGCAGCAGGGACTGGGCAACTGCCAGATCACCGTCTTCCATCTGCAAGGTAACCGTCAGCTGGCCGCCAAAGCTTGCCGCGACCTTCCGCATCTCGTCGTCATCCGCCACCGTGACAATCAGGCCAACCGGCCCGAAGACCTCTTCCTGCAGAGCTTCATTGCTCAGGAACGTTTCTGCGCCGGTCTTGAACACGGACGGCGCCGCCGCACGGCCTTCGCCGGTTCCGGTAAAGAGTGTTTCAACGCCCACCTGGCTGCCCAGATGCTCCTGACCGGAGCGGCAGGCGGCGGCGATACCGTCGGTCAGCATGGTCTGAGGCCCGACGGCGTCCAGCGCTTTCAGTGCAGCTGCGGTGAAGGCCTCACATTCAGCCCCGGCCTTGACCACAACGATCCCCGGATTGGTACAGAACTGGCCCACCCCCATGGTGAGCGAACCTGCCCAGCCTTCGCCAATGGCCGCCGCGCGTTGCGCCATGGCCTCCGGCAGCAGGAACACCGGGTTGACACTGCCCAGTTCGCCGAAAAAGGGGATCGGTTCCGGCCGGGTGGCACACAGGTCAAACAGGGCACGTCCGCCGCGCAGCGAGCCGGTAAAGCCGACCGCCTTGATGAGCGGATGCTGAACCAGGCCCTGGCCGAGCGCGTGGGTCGTGCCCTGCAGGAAGCCGAATGTGCCGGATGGCAGGCCGCAAGCCTTGACAGCCGCGTCGATCGCCTGGGCAACGATCTCTCCTGTGGCAGGATGGGCCGGATGGCCCTTGACGACAACCGGACAACCGGCGGCCAGCGCTGAGGCGGTATCCCCGCCCGCGGTCGAAAACGCCAGCGGGAAGTTGGACGCCCCAAAGACGGCGACGGGCCCAACGGCCCGTTGCACCATGTAAAGCTCCGGACGCGGCAGGGGCTGGCGGTCCGGCAAGGCTTCATCATGGCGCTTGTCCAGATAATCGCCCTTGAGGATATAGTCGGCAAACAGGCGCAGCTGGCCGGTGGTGCGGCCGCGCTCGCCCTGAAGCCGGGCTGCGGGGAGAGCCGTTTCCTGGGTTCCGGCTTCAGTCAGCGCGTCGCCCCGCGCCTCGATTTCATCGGCGATCTTGTGCAGGAACGCGGCGCGTTCCTCACGGCTTGTGGTGCTATAGGCGGCAAAGGCCGCTTCTGCGGCCTGGCAGGCCCGGTCCACATCCGCTTCGGACGCTTCAGAAAAGCTATGCGACGGACCGTCCGCCGGCTGCGACTGAAAAGTTCCGTCGCCTGAGATCCATTCCCCGTCGATGAGGTTTTTTCCGCTCAGCATCTTGTTGTCCTTTAGATCAGCTTGCGAGTTGAAAGATTGCGCATAAGCGCGCGGGTTCCGAAAGTCCATTCCGGGCACTCGGTTGAGAGCCGGACCGTGTTCGAAAGCGTACCCAGCTCAGGACACGAAATTGCAACAAGATCCCCCAATTTGTGGGTGAAGCCTTCTCCGGGCGTATCCCGGTCCTCCGTCGGCGCGAACAGTGTGCCCAAAAACAGGAAAAACCCATCCGGATACTGGTGGTGGCGGCCGCAGGCCTGACGGACCAGATCCTGCGGGTCCCGGCTGATTTCCGACATGGAGGACTGTCCGGTCAGACGGTAACCGTCTGACCCTGTTACGGTCAGGTCCAGTTCCAGTGCGCGCACATCGTCCATGGAAAAAGTTCCGTCAAACAGGCGGACCGCTGGACCGATGGACGTCGAGCCATTGTTGTCCTTGGCCTTGCCGAGCAGCAGCGCGGAGCGGCCTTCCACATCGCGCAGATTGACGTCATTGCCAAGGGTTGCCCCCTTGACCGTCCCGGAACTGTCCACGGCCAGCACCACTTCCGGTTCCGGATTGTTCCAGGTGGAGACCGGATGCAGCCCGACAGAGGCCCCCCAGCCAACTGCTGACAGAGGCTGCGCCTTGGTAAAAACCTCCGCATCGGGGCCGATCCCGACCTCCAGATACTGGGACCAGACGCCTTCGGTAATCAAGGCCTCCTTGAGCTGCGCCGCCTTTTCGGAGCCCGGCACAACAGAGCGGAGGCTGTCGCCGATAATGGCGGTGCAGCGCGTGCGGATCGTCTCTGCCTTGCTGGGGTCTCCCTTGGCCTGTTCCTCAATCACACGTTCCAGCATGGAGGCCACAAAGGTTACACCGCAGGCCTTGATAGCCTGGAGATCGGCTGGTGCCAGCAAAAAGGGCCGGGACGGATCCGGGGTTTCGCGGGAATTGTCAACCAGTTCGTCCAGGGAGCAGACCCGCTCTCCGGGTGCGCTACGCACCCACCCGGCGGGGCTGTCCAGCTCCAGAAGGTCGCGCATGGTGGCAACCTCCGGACTTGTGACATCCACCACATCCGCGCCGCGCAAGGCACAAACGGACGGACCTGCCAGATCCGGGCGCCAGACCCGGACAACAAAAACACCCTCCCCGGGCAAGTTCAATTCGGTGCTCATTGTCTCACATTTTCCAATTCTGAAAGACGCCCGCCACGCTCCGGCCCGCAATGACAGCCGGAACGGCGGCAGGTGCTGGATCAAGGCGCGCGCGGCCCGGACCTTAGATGTCGTGTTCAATCAAGAAGATGCCACCTCACAAGAGACGGATCTGACGTAAAGGCGGGACCGGTCTCGGGGCCTGCTGCAACAGAACCTGTTCCGGGCCCTCCTCCAGAACAGCACTGAGTGCGGAACAGCCCCACAACACGCTTTATCCTTACGAAGCCAGCGCTTCGGGAGCAAGGGCCAAGGCTCAACTTTCTAACATGTTACATTGTGTTTTCGCTGCTGGATCCCCCCGCCGGCTGCTGTGGACCAGCGGCTGGTCCCGCATCACACATGGTGGCGGTAGAGGTCCTGTGAGCGGTTCAGGTGAGAGCGCATGGCGGTTTCCGCATCCTGGACATTGCCGCTTTCGATGCAGGCAACGATCCTGGAATGCTCTTCCAGGGTCACGTTTTCCCGCCCGGACCAGATCAGCAGATCAATATGATAGGTGAACAGCCATTTCAGCATGGCGTCGCTGACAGCCGCAAAGATCGGGTTGCCGGACATGGACGCGATCTTGTGATGAAAGGCCATATCGGCCTTGATGAAGTCCGGCGGCGACCCCAGCACATTTTCCTGATCCGCCACCAGTTGCTTGAGCTCTGCAACGTCGTCCGGCGTGGCCGCTTCAGCGGCAATCCGGATCATGCCGATTTCAAAAAAGCCCCTTGCTTCCTTCAGATGTTCCAGATTGTCGGAGGACGAGGACAGCAGCATTCTGGCGACCAGATCCATCTGCCGGAAGGCAAGATCTGCGGAGAGCTCACTGACCCGCGAGCGCTCGCCCTGGGAAATCGAAATGAGGCCCTGGGTGTGCATAGTCTGCATTGCTTCGCGCACGGCCGGACGGCCAACTCCGAAGCGCTGCATCAATTCCCGCTCGGACGGCATCGGATCGCCCGGGGCAAGTTCCCCGCGAACGATCATTTCGCGCAAGCGGTCAAACACCTGATCGGAAAGTTTGCGCCGGACAATCTTATCGTCACCGGCTTCCGCGCCGTTCCAGTTTGCCATGACCCGCCGATTCGCCCCCTTTCCGTCTGGCCGCACTATACCCGTGATCGGCTCCGCCGCGAGAGCGCTCCGGTTGGCCCGCCCCTAAAGCCACAGGATTTCAAAAGGCTTTAGAACCACAGTCCCCCGCCACGCGGCCTTCAGTGTTTCGCAAGTAAGGTTGGCGGCAAGAAGTTCACTCCCTCTGCCCCGGTCCACAGCCAGCACCGCCAGCCTGTCCGGCGCACTGCTCGTGACCGCATGGACCTTTGCCCCGCTCAGGCCTGCCAGAGCGGCCACGGTCTGGCCCACCGGCAGCAACCCGCCACCGGGTCCGCCAATCACGCCTCTTGGCCCGGCAACCGAGGCCGGAACCCATTGGGAGATCCCGGCCGGAGCGACCCGGGCCGCATAGCCAAGCGTCCAGGCAGAGGCAAAGCGGCCGTGCTGTCGCGGATCCTCATGGCTCATACAAATCCGGCTCTGATGCGGATTGGCGAATGTGCGCGACCCATATGGGTTCTGGCGCATGCCAATGCTGGTCAGCCCCAGCCGGTAGGGCATATCCCGGCCGATGACCGCCCGCACAGACCGGGTGATATGCGGCAGGGTTTCCAGGGTTTCCATGACGCTGTCATCATCGGCCGCATGCACGATCGGATTGGTGCCGTGGGAGACAAAGTCCAGCAGATCCAGCGGCGGGCGCTTGCGGTTCAGCTCCGTGAAATAGCTGACCATACCGCCCCCCAGAACCATCTGAGGGAAGGCCTGCCGGGCGGCCGCGTAAATGTCCTTCAGGGGCGGACAGTCAGGCCACTTGCTGCCCGGCGGCGTCGATTGACGGTCAACGGAGGGACAGACCATCAGCGAAGCCAGCTTGAGACCGCTTTGGCCAACCCAGTCCCGCAGGCGCGAAAACTCTTCCCTCAGATCCCCGTCACAGGCCACCACATATTCCAGATCGATGGTGGCCGGAACCGCTGCCTGAAGCGTCAGGAACCGGCTAAGCGCTTCCCCATCATGTCCTTTCGAAGGGTCCAGATGGCAGAGCAACGCCTGCGGGGCGACCTCCTGCACCAGATCCAGATGGGGGAGAACGGCCTCTACGTCTTCCGGATCCACCAGCAGACCGATTTTCGGAAACAGCGCTCCGGTGTCCTCCCCTGGGGCCACCTGGATCACCTCTTCGTCCTGCTGCAGCCTGGCCCCGTGCGGAGTGGAAAAGGACGGGTCTTTCTTGAGGGTCAGCGTGACGGATTGCTCAAAGCTCTCCTTGTCAGGCAACATATAGGGCCAGGGCAATTCGAGCGGGCGGACATAGGTTTTGTAGGAGGCATCGGACCAGTTGCGCTGATCCTCCATTTCAAAGGCGTCACCTTCCATCCGGCAGCAGGCCGTCAGCCCCTTGCCCGGAGAGTGGGTCAGCGCCCGGATGGATTTGAAGGGCTGCCAGGGATCGATCAGGTCGGGAAATTCCGTCTCGTTGAAGGTTCCGTCACACTGCTCCACCAGCACCGGCGCTCCGGCCACCCCGTCAATCGGATGCAAGATGGTGAAGCCGCAGCGGTTGGTCTCAAACGGCCCGTTCGCAAAGGCTTTGGCAGTAAAGCTGAGATGACCGGACGCAGCGCCGCGGATCTCTGTCTCGACCGTGAGCCGCGCGCCCCCGTGGTCAAAGGTGGCGCGATAGGCAACCCGAAACCCTTCTGCCTCTTCAACGATTTCCGGTTCGTCGATCTCCGGCGCCAAAGTGCCCCAGTCCCGGTCCCGCACCACATAGGAGATGGCGCGCAGAACCTCCAGTCCCTCAAAACGCACATAGCGCAGATTTCCTTCCTCGAACCGGACCTCCAGAGGTCCCGCCCGCAGGAGACGGTAAGGGGCCGGTGGCTCGGCCGTGCCATAAAGATCAAAGGCGGTCCCGGCCTCCATCAGACGCCTCCGGTCAGATCGATCGTCAGGCTGCCTTCCTGCGCCGAACGGTAGGCGCTTTCCACCAGATCCAGAGTCTTCAAATTGTCGGCGCCTGAGGTTTCCGGCTCTTTGCCAGTCTCAAGACAATCGATGAAATGCTGCTGAATGTTGAAGACGCTTTCCTGAATATTGTGCCAGGGCCGCTCGGCCCAGGGCAGCAGGGGCGGCGCAATCTGGCGCTCCCCGGTTCTGCCCTGGCTATGCACCACCAGCTGGTAATCCGGCATCAGACGCAGCGTGCCTGCACTGCCGTCGATCTCCAGCAGCGTTTCGGGGAAGTTTTCCCGGGGCAGCGCCGTTGCGTAGCTGCAATCCACAATGCTGGTCACGCCGCTCTGATGCACCAGCAAGACCGTGGCCACATCCTCGGCCCGGATCGCAGGATTGACCCGCCGCGTGCTGGCCGTGAGAGATTTTGCGTCCCCGAAGAGAAACCGGGCAATATCGAGCATGTGAATGCCCAGATCCTGAATGATGAAGCGCTCGTCGGTCGCCAGATAGGGTTGGCCCGAATAAACGTCGTAATGGGAGCGGAAACTGACCCGCCCCCAGAAAGGTGCGCCGATTGCACCGCTGTCCAGAACCTCCCGCACCGTGCGGATGGCCAACTGCCAGCGGAAATTCTCATGCACCATCAAGGTCACGCCCGCCTGCCCTGCCGCCTCGACCATCTTGCCGGCATCCTCCATGGTATCGGCAAAGGGCTTCTGGCAGATGATATGCAGCCCGGCATCCGCCGCCTGTTCTACCAGTGGGCGGTGGGTCTGAACCGTGGTGGCGATGTCAACAAAGTCAAGCGCTTCAGCCTTGAACAGCGCGGCCGCATCCCGGTAAAGGCGCGTGATCCCGAATTTCGCCCCCGTGGCCTCCAGCCGCTCCGGGTCCCGGTCGCACAGGGCAGTGATTTCTGCCCCCATCACATCTGCCCAGCCATGCAGGTGGTTCTGGGCAAAGAAGCCGCATCCGATCAAAGCGCCTTGTTTCATAAGTCCTCCCGGGGCTATGCCCCTGTCAACGTCCTGTTCACGCAGCCGCAGCCTGCTGCTGCAAGGCCACCCGGGCCTGTAATCTCTGCTGGGCCTGATCCACCACCACGGCGGCAATGATCACCAGCCCCTTGATCACGGTCTGCCAGAACGAACTGACACCCATCATCACCAGACCATCCGACAGCACCCCGATCACAAAGGCGCCGACAATGGTGCCGCCAATCCGCCCCCGGCCACCGGACATGGATGTACCGCCGAGCACCGCCGCCGCTATGGCGTTGAGCTCGAAGGTTTCTCCGGTGGCCGGGTGGGACGCGACGAGCTGGGAGGAGATCACCAGTCCGACAATGGCCGCGCAGAACCCTGAAAACATATAGACGAACATCTTGACCCGGTTAACCTTGACCCCGGACAGAGCCGCCGCCTTTTCATTGCCGCCCACCGCATAGATGTGCCGCCCGAGCGGCGTCCGCCCGGCAATATAGGCGGCCAGGAACCCGACAGCGATCAGCAGCCAGATCGAGACCGGAATGCCCAGAACACTGCCCGCGCCCAAAAAATTGAAGCCGGTGGAGCCATAGGCTTCATTGCCAACCAGATTGGGAAAGGTTGCCCCGTCCGAGGACAGAAGGGCAAGGCCGCGCGCCACATAGAGCGTGCCAAGTGTAGCGATGAACGGGGCCACATTCAGCCGCGTTATCAAGAGCCCGTTTATCGCCCCCACCACGACACCAACCACCAGCGTGATCAGGATGATCTCGAAAATATTGAAATAGACCGAATAGCCGATGCCCAGATCAACCCCATTGAGGATCAGATAGCCCGCCACCATGCCACACAGGCCGACTATGGACCCGACAGAAAGGTCAATGCCGCCGGTGATGATGACAAAGGTCATGCCGATGGCGAGAAACGCATTCAGCGCCACATGTTTGGACATGATGACAAAGTTGGCGGTGCTCAAGAAATTGGGCGCCGCAAAGGAAAAGAAGGCAAAAACCGCAATCAGCGCGATAAAGGTCCGCAGTTTCAGAACGAGCAGGATCAAGGGCTGCCCGCCGCCCGCAACCGGACGCTGCGTATCTGTGAGTGTTGTCATCCCTGGTGTCTCCCGTTCAGCGGGCCGGTCTCGCCCGTTGGAGAATGGCCGACCGCGGAGGCCGCGATTAGATCTTCTTCTTTTGCGCTGCTGCCCTCAAATTCCCCGGTGATCCGCCCATTGGACATGACGATGATCCGGTCGGACAGCGACATGACCTCTTCCAGATCGGAGGTCACGAACAGAATGCCGAGGCCCTCGGCCGCCAGCCGCCGCATGGTGCGGAACACTTCCGCCTTGGCACCGATATCAATTCCCCGGCTCGGCTCATCCATGAGCAGCACTTTGGGCGCGGTCATCAGCGCCTTGCCGATCACCACTTTCTGCTGGTTGCCGCCGGACAGGGAACTGACCGGGTTCTCCATGCTGGCAATCTTGATGGTGAGATCCTTGACGAACCGGCCCACCGCGGACCGCTCCTGCTTCAGGTTCAGGTGAAAGCCCTTTGCAAAGCTCCACAGGCTGGACAGGGACATGTTCTCCCGGATCGGCAGGATCTGCACGAGCCCTTCCGTCTTCCGGTCCTCCGGGATCAGCGCCAGCCCCCGGCCGATCCGCCCGGCCACATCCGGCTCGTCGAGGCGCCTGCCGTCCACGTAAAACGCGCCGGTCGAGGCCGGGTGCTGAGCCATGATGCATTCAAACAATTCCGACCGACCGGCGCCCATCAGCCCGTAAATGCCGACAATTTCCCCTGCCTTCAGGGACAGGGAGACATGGTCAACCAGATAGCCGCCCGCCTTGCCCCTCAGGCAGATGTCCTCGCAGCGGAACACCTCGGCGCCATAGGTATGCTCCACCGTCTTTGCGAAATCCTTGGAGGCCGCTCCGATCATGTTCTGGACGATCCAGGGAATATCCACGCCCTCCATGGAGCGCGCGCCGGTTTTCCGGCCATCCCTGAGCACGGTAATATAGTCGCCGATCCGGATCAGCTCTTCCAGCCGGTGGGAAATATAGACAATGCCGACGCCGCGTTTGCGCAGATCATCAATCACCCGGAAGAGGATCTCCACTTCCGCAGCGCTCAAGGCAGAGGTCGGCTCATCCATGATCAGGATGCGGGCATCCTGAGCCAGAGCCTTTGCGATCTCCACAATCTGCTGCTCGCCTATCCTCAGATCCGACACAATGGTGTCGGGCGAAATATCATGTTCCAGACGCTTGAGCAGCGCGGCAGCTTCCGCGCGCTGGTCCTGGGCGGCAATATCAATCCCGCCCCTTGTCTTTTCCCGGGCAATGAAGATGTTGTCGGCCACCGACAGGTTGGGAAAAAGGTTCAACTCCTGAAAGACAATTCCGATCCCGTGGGCCGCTGCGGCACGGGTATCGGGAAAGGTCAGCACCTCGCCCTCCATCAGGATCTGGCCAGAGGTGAGCTGCTCGACCCCGGCAATCACCTTCATCAAGGTCGATTTTCCGGCGCCATTCTCGCCCACCAGCACATTGACCGCACCCAGATGCACATCAAAATCGACATCCTTCAGCGCCTGAGTACCCGGATAGACCTTGTTTGCCCCCCTGACGGACAGGCCGACAGGATGCTCCGTGCCTGGCGCATAGGCGGCGCCGGCCGCTTTGCCGTCAACCTGCACCGTCATTGCTCCCGGACCTCCAGCTCCACCGGGGTCACCAGATAGGGCGGCCCCTTGCCGCGCACAGTGAAGGCGCCCAGCGCCCTCACATGCTTGCCGGCAAGCGCGTCCCTTGGGGCATCCTTGAGCACCGTGTCATAGGCGCGGGTGTTGAGGGCGCGGGAGAGTTTTGCAAATTCGATCTGATCCGTGAAGGAGGAGAAATCGACAAAGGGCAGAATATCCCGAAGGGCGGTGCCCCGGATCACCGGGCCAAGCTGCAAGATAACATCTGCCGTGCCATCCCCGGTCACATCCACATCGGCCGTCGCCGCCCGTGTGTCAGTCTTGGCAGACAGGATCGTGCCCTCAATCCGGGTGGCAAAATTCCATGGGCTGCCTTCACTGGTCGGCCGGTAGCCGCTCTTTTCCCCCGCCGTGTCCACATCCTGCTGCAAAGCCGGATAAAGGGTATTCATATCCGTCGCCGTCTCGGCAAGATGGGGCAGCACCTGCTCGTCCCAGATCCCAGCCACCAGCGCGGTCATGTCGCCGCCCGGCTGGCTGGAGACTGTGGTCTGCTCCTGCGCCTTGCCAGCAATCTCGTTCTTTTCCAGTTTGCAGGCCCCAAGGGCAAGCGCGGCGACAAAAACGGCGCATACCAACGGGAATGGGGCCAACGGGGATGGGGCTGGACCACGGATCACGTTAAACCTCCCGGATCGTCTCAAAGACCGATTTGCGCAAATCGCATTTCATTGGATTTGCCTTCCGCTGGCAGCCACCAGAAATGTCAGCACAAAAGACAAAAGTTTTAGCTCCATCTGAATGCGGCCGGCTCCAAAAGATTTTCAGCAAAAGAAGACACCGGTTTGCGTCCGCAGTCGCGTGAAAACAACGGGTTGGAGCGTTTCCCTGATGCCATTTCAAAATGGACAGGCTTTGGATAGAAACCGCCTTGCAGAATGGGCGGGCGGCTTGAGGGCAAGCCGCCCCCGCCGGTTTTGGGAGCGGCCGCGCATGCTGCAGGTGCGGCCTCCCGGCGGTTATTTCAGTGCAAAGGTTTCCAGCTGCGGTGCATTGGCCGGAGTGATCAGAATGCAGTCCATCAGCTGCTTCTCATCCTGGCCGGTGGATCCGGTTTTCAGATACTGGTCCGCCTGCTCAACAGCGAGCTGGGCCTGCCGGTAGGCGGGCTGCAGAACGGTTGCCTTGATGCCACCTTCCAAAATGGAGTCGCGCACATCATTGCTGCCGTCAAAACCCACAACGATCACATCCGTGCGGCCCGCAGCCTTCAAGGCCGCCCAGGCGCCCATCGCCATAGTGTCGTTACCGGAGATGACGCCCTTGATTTCCGGATTGGCCTGCAAGATGGTTTCCATCTTTTCATAGGCTTCCGTCTGGCTCCAGTTGGCCGATTGCTGTGCGGCCATTTCCATATCAGGATACTGATCGATCACATCATGATATCCGGCTGACCGAATGCCCGCATTGGTGTCGGCCTCACGGCCCAGAAGCTCGGCATATTTGCCTTCTTCTCCCATCAGGCGGACAAATTCCTCTGCGCCAAGCTGGGCCCCCTGATAGTTGTTGGACACGATCTGCGAAACGGCAATGCCGGTTTCCTTGATTTCCCGGTCAATCAGGAAGGACGGAATGCCCGCTTCCTTGGCCCGGCGAACCGGGGCGACCGTGGCATCAGCGCCCGCATTGTCCAGAATGATCGCCTTTGCCCCGCGGGCAATGGCGGTGTCGAACAGCTGGTTCTGTTTGTTCGGATCATCGTCATGGACCAGCACAAGGGTCTCATAGCCCAGTTCCTCGGCCCGCTGCTGGGCCCCTTCGGCTTCCGCCTTGAAGAACGGGTTGTCATGGGACGGGGTGATGATGGCGATCAGATCCGCCGCCGAAGCAGCGGCGGGGGCAAGAGCTGTGGCCGCGAGCGCAGCCCCGGCCAGAAGTGTCCTACGGGTAAAAGTCATGTTGTCCTCCCAACAAAGTCTCAAGTCAGCCGCCAGTCCCTCCCAGAATCTGACGGCCCGTGGTGTACTGCCTGCCTACGTCTTCACATAGAGGCAGCCGGATCAGGTGATCTGCCGGATACTCTCTGCAATCTCCTCCGGCTTGAACACGCCGATCCAGTCGTCGCGCATCAGGCGCGTCTTTCCGTTTGTAATGGCCTTGTTGCAGGCGTCCGAGAACACGCCGTCAACTTCCTCCATAACAACCGCGCCCAGAATGTTCAGGTGGCCCAGCAGGAAGTCCCGCGCCGCCTCCCGATCCACACCCCGGCGCACAACCTCGTCCATGGCTTCCTTCATCACCACCAGAAGGGTGGCGCAGACCGTTTCCGACAGGCCCGGCTCCAAAAGCGCCATCTGGTCAACGGTTACCCGGTGGGCCCTCAGGATCGGCTGAAAGATGGTCCTGGCGATCTCCTCGCCAACCGCATAATGCTCTTCCGGCCCCTGCATCAGCGCCGAGACAATCGCCTGCTTGGCCGCGATCCCGCCGAAATAGTCCCGCTTGGCGGACATGTCCGTCTCATCATTGAAGATCGGGGGATGGCAGGGATGGGTAACAAAAAGGGTGATGTCATCCCGCTCGGGGAAATGGCCTGCAAAGGGCGCGGCCGCATCCAGCGCGATCAGGATCGTGCCCGGCTCCAGCTTGTCGGCAATCCCGTGGGCCACTTTTTGAATGGCCGTGTCCGGCACAGCGAGAATAACCGCTTCCGCGCCCTCAAGGGCCGCGTCCGGGTCCACGCAGTCCACACCCACTGCCTCTTTCAGCCGGGCTTGGCCTGCTTCGCTTACTTCCACATGGGCAACAGTGTAGCGGGAGCCTTTCAGGTTCTGGGAGAGACGCACTCCCATTTTGCCTCCAGCACCGATCAGCGCAATTTTCATGGTTCCTCCCCATTGGCTGGCAGAATTAACACATAGTAAAATCATGTTGTCAACTGGTATGATAAGTTGATATTCATACAAAATCGATCCACCCATGGCCCAGCCGGGATCGGGTGAGGCGGAGAAAGACGATCCCGTTCAAAGGGAGTACCCATCAAGGAGAGGAGCCGGAATGGGGAGGATTTACGCAACCTATGAGCTGGAAACACCGCTGGCACTGGATGTAACCGCCAGCGTGATTGCCGGCGAACAATCCTCCGGCACGTTCCTGAAACTGGCGGGCGAAACCGATGCGCTGAAGGAACGGTCCGGTGCCCGGGTGGAAGAGGTCCGCGAGACCGGCCGCAGTTCAACGCCGGCCCTGCCCTGCCGGATCAGTAGCCCGGCCTATACGCGCGGGCAGATCACCCTGTCCTGGCCGGTTGACAATATGGGGCCGTCCCTGCCCAATCTGCTGGCGACGATCGCGGGCAACCTCTTTGAACTGGCCGAGGTTTCCGCGCTACGTCTGATCGACCTCGACCTGCCGGACACTTTCTCAAATGCCTATCCTGGCCCGGCCTTCGGTCGCAGCGGTACGCTGGAGCTTGCCGGCGTGTTCGGCCGCCCGTTGATCGGCACGATTGTCAAACCCAGTGTTGGCCTGACGGCCGACGACACGGCGCGCCTGGTAAGCCAGCTGGCGGAGGGTGGAATTGACTTCATCAAGGATGATGAATTGCAGGCCAACGGCCCCCATTGCCCGTTTGACGAGCGGCTGCGCAAGGTCATGCGGGTGATCGATGCCCATGCGGACCGTACGGGCAAGAAGATCATGTATGCCTTCAACATCACCGACGAGCTGGACGAGATGCGCCGCCATGCGGATCTGGTGACCCAGGCGGGCGGTACCTGCCTTATGGTCAGCCTGTTTTCCCTCGGGCTTGTGGGCCTCAGCGCCATGCGCCGCCATGTCAGCCTGCCGCTCCACTGCCACCGCAATGGCTGGGGCCTGCAATCCAGGTCCCCTGATATCGGCATCGCCTTCCGGGTCTGGCAAAAGCTGTGGCGGCTGGCGGGGGCCGACCATCTGCACGTCAACGGAATTGCCAACAAATTTACCGAAGCAGATGATATCGTGATGGAAAATGCCCGTGCGCTTGGTGAGCCGCTCAAGGGGCCCAATCCCTTTCCCGCCATGCCTGTCTTTTCCTCCGGGCAGACAGCCGTTCAGATGGCCCCGACCTACAAGGCCATCGGCCACACGGATTTCATCTATTGCGCGGGCGGCGGTATCATGGGGCATCCGGGCGGCGTTGCGGGCGGGGTTGCCAGCCTGCGTCAGGCTGCCGAGGCCGCCGCAGAAGGCATCTCCCTGGAAGACTATGCCAAAGACCATGGAGAACTCGCAGACGCACTTGCGGCCTTTGCGGATAAGGCCAGCGCAGAGCCCGCGTCATGAGCGCGCCCCTGCTGCTGTCCTATTATGGCGATGATTTCACCGGCTCCACTGATGTGATGGAGGCGCTGACCACAGGGGGCGTGGAGACTGTCCTCTTCACGCGCCTGCCGGACGAAGCCCTGCGCGCCCGGTTTGCCCACTGCCGGGCCATCGGGCTGGCAGGCACCAGCCGCAGCCAGAACGCAGCCTGGATGGTTGACACACTGCCCGGCATCTTCGCCTGGCTGAAAGATCTTGGCGCCCGCTTCTGCCACTACAAGGTCTGCTCGACCTTTGACAGTGCGCCCGACAAGGGCTCGATCGGGCGCGCTCTGGAAATCGGCCTCAGAACCTTTGCGCAAAACCGGGCCGCGCTTGTCGTGGGCGCACCCCAGCTGCGCCGCTTCACCACTTTCGGCACCCTTTATGCTGCCTATCAAGGCAAGGTTTACCGGATCGACCGGCATCCAGTGATGCAGAACCATCCGGCGACGCCGATGGACGAGGCTGACCTTCTGATTCACCTCTCGAAACAGACGGCCCTGCCGCTTGCCTGTATCACCCCTGAGGATCTGGACACCTACCGCCAAAGCGGCGTCTGCCGAAATTTACTGGATGGAGCCAACACCCCGGCCGGGGTGCTGATCGATGTCTACGACGCGGCCTCCCAGGCCGCCGCCGGGGCCATTCTGGAAGAGCACAAGGACACATTCGGCCCGTTTGTGGCCGGGTCTTCCGGCCTTGAATATGCCTTGCTCACCGCCTGGCAGCAGCAGGGGCTGGCCCAGCCGCCAGAGCCCCGGCCACCCCTGGAGCCGAAGGAGCGCATCGCGGTTGTTTCAGGCAGCTGCTCGCCGACAACCGGCACCCAGATCCAGACCGCCCTTAAGAACAATTTCGCCGGGATCAAGCTGGACTATGCCAGCCTGGCCGGGGGCATGGGTCTGGAAGCGGAATACGGCCGGGCCCTTGATCTGGCGGGCAAGGCGCTCACCAAGGGCCAGAGCCCACTGCTTTATACGGCAGATGGCACTGGCGGTCCGGCCCTCTCCCTTTCCCAGCCCGGCGCGACCACAGGGCCTGAAGACCCGGACCGGGTCGGCCAGACCCTCGGCCGTCTGCTCGCAGCCCTCACCAAACGCCATGCTCTGGACCGGATTGCCGTTGCCGGGGGCGACACGTCCAGCCACGCCTTGAGCGAACTTGCCATTGCCGCGCTGACCTTGCGCACCCCCCTTCCCGCCAGCCCCGGCTCGCCCGTCTGCACGGCCCACCGGACCGATGGCACCCTTCTGGACATTGCTCTCAAGGGCGGCCAGATCGGCACGGACAGGTATTTTGTGGATCTGAGGGACGGGCTGGGCTGAAAGGGAATGTCAGCGACAGTCCACCGCGCGGACACGCTCCTCGGACTGGGCGTTCGGCACCGTCCCGTCGCCTACCGGGACATCGTCGGCGACACCTCCGAATGGAAGGTCCTGCACCGGAAAGAAATCTATCGTGCCGTCGATCCGGAACGCCTCAAGGCGGCAAAGCTCATCGCGAAAGCTGAGCGTAGGGACGCGCTGGACGTTCTGGCGGAACTTCCGCGGGAGAGGCGCGCCTATGAGCGGAAATCACCCTCCCGGCCGATATTGGCAATACGGCCGGAGGATCAAAGGCGGGTGACGCGGAGATATACGCATCCACCGAAGCCATGGTGGGCGGAGCAACAAATGATGCGCCCTGCGTAAGGGATGAATTGTGATCTCTACCCAACATTCCACGAATTAACAGCGGACAAACTCGGCAGCAGGCTTCCCTTCCGCTTCGGCGATTTGTGCGAAAATCTCGGAAGCGGCGACTTCCGGAGAAGTGATGTTCTGAACCGTACACCCAAGGGATCTCAGATTGCGTTCGACGGCGCGGTAAGTCTGGATCGTAAGATCTCCCAAGGGTTCTCGACCTTTGCGGGTGGCTTCTCTTTCGATCACGGCTTCAATAGGCGCCCAGATCGTAAAAAGGTAAACCGGGGTGTCCGGAGGAAGCCATTGGCAAAATCTCGATACCTTTTCCGCAGCATCAAAAACATACTCGAAAATTATTCGCGGTGCGCCCATCCCCAGGTATGCAGAAGCCAAAGATGCCCCGGCGCGATAGGTTGAACCAGCGCCTAGGTGTTGACCGACATCAGGTGGCGCAAACCATCGAATGGCATCACCCGAAACATTTATAGTCCCTGGGAGCATTTCTGCCAGCTTGGAAGAAACAGAGGTCTTTCCCACCCCTGCCGGACCATTGATAATTACGACATGTGTCAATTCGAACTTCCGCTGAGTGGCGTTGCTATCTGCATCATGCTGAGGGAGCTTCGCCACTAAGACAAGCTGGTAAACCAGATCAATAACGGGACCATCTTGTTTGATGGGGATGGCGCAACAGCGACCTGTCAGATCGGAGAAGAATCTGTTCTCCTGCAATTGGCGTCGGAGAGCCAAACCAATGCTCCATCGCTATATGTTGTATGTCCCTGAGCGAACGGGATAAGCAATCGTCGTTTTGGGATGAATACAGTTGGGTGGGAATTATGTTGAGGTCAGTTAGTTAGCTATCTGTCACTTTTGCCGTGTGTGTGTACAATTGAATGCTCTTCGCAGCCATGTTGAGATTTCGAGCAATATTTAAGTGCTTGATCAAACGATTACATCGAAGCGAAAGTTTCATTTCGCTCTAGTTTAGGGTGAATTTATTTTCTTGCAGGGTTTCTCGCAGATGTTCAAGGAGAAAATTTTTGAAGTAATGGTGAGTATTATAGATAGAAAGATTAATAACATTAAAAATGTAAAAATACGTAAAATTTTAAATTCTTTCTTTCTTTTTACTGTTATAATAATTGCCGTTTTATATATCTGGGCAAAATTTTACATTAGAGCAGAAATGTGGGGCTTTTGATGCAACCGTCATTGTCGAGAAGATGGAGGGTCGAATGCCCAGGAATGATATCACTCGCAAGCAACATAACCGGGACGCTCTTCGATTTCTAAGCGATTTACGGACGGGGAATGGGCGATTTTGGCGCCTTTGATCCCTCCGGCCAAGTTCAGCGGACGTCCGCGGACGACCAACATGCGGGTAGTTGTGAACGCGGTCCTTTATATCGCGGGCAGCGGCTGTCAGTGACGGGCGCTGCCAAAGGACTTTCCGCCGGCCTCCATCGTGCGTGGCTATTTCTATTCCTGGCGCGACCTCGGGCTTTGGCAGACCCTCGGCCGTCTGCTCGCGGCCCTCACCAAACGCCATGCTCTGGACCGGATTGCCGTGGCCGGGGGCGACACGTCCAGCCACGCCTTGAGCGAACTTGCCATTGCCGCCCTCACCTTGCGCGCGCCCCTGCCCGCCACTCCCGGTTCCCCGGTCTGCACGGCCCACCGGACAGATGGCGGCAGTCTGGACATTGCCCTCAAGGGGGGACAGATCGGCACGGACAGGTATTTTGTGGACCTGAGGGACGGGCTGGACTGAGAGGAGCTGTCACGGAAGACCGCCGCGCGGAAACGCTCCTGCGAAAGATATGCCCCAGGTGGATTTGCCGGTCCTCGCTCATGAGCGGCCAATACCCCCTTTCTGGCTCGGCAAGACCCGACGTCCGTCCTCCGACGCTGCTTTTGAAAGAATGGGCTTCAAACCGCGCTGAAAATGTGTCAATTTATGTTGACACTCAAAACAGGCGGGTCCCATGTCCACACCGTTTCCCTTTTCGGCCATCGTCGCCCAGGAGGACATGAAAAAAGCGCTGCTGATGGCTGCGGTGGAACCTCTTCTTGGCGGCGTTCTCATTTTTGGCGACCGGGGCACCGGTAAATCCACGGCCGTGCGCGCCCTCGCCGAACTGCTCCCCAAGATTGACACCCGTGAGGGCTGCCGGTTCAATTGCGCCCCCGGCCACCCGCAGGACGCCTGCCCTGTGTGCTCGCCGCAGAACGGGACCAGCCAGGCAAAAAAGATCAAGACCCGGACCCCCATGGTGGATCTGCCGCTTGGCGCCACGGAAGACAGGATCTGCGGCGCGCTTGATCTGGAAAAGGCGCTGGTTGCCGGTGAGAAGGATTTTGAACCGGGGCTACTGGCCGCCGCTAACCGGGGTTTTCTTTATATTGACGAGGTCAATCTGTTGGAAGACCACCTGGTTGATCTCTTGCTGGACGCAGCCGCGTCCGGAGTGAATGTGGTCGAACGCGAAGGCCTCAGCATCCGTCATGCCGCCCGCTTTGCCCTTGTGGGCAGCGGCAATCCGGAAGAAGGGGACCTGCGCCCGCAACTGCTCGACAGGTTTGGCCTTGCCGTAGAAATCCGGACACTTGAGGACCTGAAACAGCGGATCGAGGTGATCCGGCGCCGGGATGCCTATGAAGCGGACCCTGACGCCTTCTGCAAGAGCTACGCCCGCAAAGACGCCGCCATCCGCAACCGGGTCGTCAAGGCCCGCAAGATGCTGCGCAAGATCGACATTCCCGAGGATGTGCTGACCCGCATGTCCCAATTGTGCCTTGGGCTCGGCATTGACGGAATGCGTGGCGAACTGACCCTCATGCGCGCCTGCCGGGCCGCCGCCGCGCTTGCCGGACGCGCGCGTGTCGGTTGGAACGACGTGTCGGACATTTCGCCTCTGGTCCTGTGCCACCGCCTCCGCCGCGATCCGCTGGACGATGCGGGCAGCGTCCCGCGCGTGGAACGCGCCATTGCCGCCGTCAGCGCCGGGGCCGGCTATGGATGACGTAAAACCAACAAAGGTCTGCAGTCCCTCCAAGGCCGACGCGATGGCCGCCGATGCGGCCCCGACCCCGGTGCCGATCCGGGCGCAAGACCCTGCACAAAATTCTCTCCTGCCACCTGCCCCCGATCCTCACTCTGCGCACGTCTGGCAGGATGCTCTTCTGGCCGCGGGCCTGTTGAAAGCCGCAGGCCCGGCCCTTGGCGGCCTATGGCTGAAAGCGCGGGCTGGCGGTGTGCGCGAGGCCTATCTTACCCACCTGGAGCGCCTGTTTGGTCGCAGAACGCCCTGGATACGGATGCCTGCCTCCGCCGGTCCGTCCACGCTTCTGGGCAGTCTTGATATTCCTGCCACGGCCAGGATGGGACGGATCGTCACCAGGTCCGGCCTTTTGGCGCGCGCAGACAAGGGGGCTCTTCAGGTGCCCATGGCCGAACGGCTAGACCCTGCGACGGCGGCCCTCATCGGCACCGTTATGGATACGGGCCGAACCCGCCCGCAAGCCGCCGCAGGCGCCCAATGCGGGCAGACCAGACAGGACAGTGAGGACAGTTGCAACACGCGGTTTCAGTTGATTGCGGTGGATGAATCCGCCTCCCCCGAAGAGACCCTGCCCCCTGCCCTTGCCGACCGTCTGGGACTGATTGTGGATCTGAACGCAGTCTCCTGGAGCGCGGTCACTGTTGTGGAAGTGCCCCTGAATGAGCACGCGGCACCGGACTGGCAAAGCGTCAGCCTGAGCGCGCCCGTGACCCGCTTCTTGTCCGGGATTGCTCAAGCGGCCGGCGCAACGTCTTTGCGGCGGCTGCGCCATCTGACCCTTGTCAGCCGCCTGCTGGCGGCCATGGAAGGCCGGGACTGCGTGGACAGCGCGGACGCTCTTGCAGCCGCCCGTCTGTGCCTTGGGATCAGGCCCGAGGCCCACGCCCGGCCGGA
This sequence comes from Roseibium sp. AWQ4_254, assembly GCF_056161025.1. Taxonomy (NCBI): domain Bacteria; kingdom Pseudomonadati; phylum Pseudomonadota; class Alphaproteobacteria; order Hyphomicrobiales; family Stappiaceae; genus Roseibium; species Roseibium sp. AWQ4_254. The sequence goes on along the minus strand of NZ_JBSWYH010000001.1, from coordinate 207,683 downwards.
AGACACGGCAGTGAAGGACGGCAGCGGCGAGAGCGCGCCAGCCCCGGCACCAAATCCGGCCCAGGCACCGCCCACGCCCCAATCAGGCACTCAGGACACCAGAACAGACACCCCGCAGCGGCCTGAGCAAAATCTGGCGGCACTTTCCGACATGCTGGCCGCCGTGGAAGCCGGGACGATTACCGGTCTGCCCGAGCTCGCCGCCAGCAGCCCGGCACGTTCCAGCCCCAGCCGGAGCGGTAAAGCCGGTGCTGCGCACAAGAATGCCCGCCGGGGCAGGCCCGTTGCCATCTCCCGGACAGCCCCGTTCCCGGACGCCCGGCCTCATCTGATTGCCACCTTGCGGGCGGCCGCCCCCTGGCAGAGTATCCGCAACCGGAACCGGGCCCTGTTGCTGTCCCGCCTGTCCGGTCGGGACCAGGACCCCATCCGGCAGCCAAAGGCACTGATCACGCGGGACGACTACCGCTTTCAGCGGCTGCGCCACGAAACCCCTTCAACGGCCATTTTCATGGTGGATGCCTCAGGGTCGACAGCGCTGGAGCGGCTGGGGGAAACCAAGGGCGCCATTGAGCAACTGCTGTCCAGATGCTATGTGCGCCGGGACGAAGTGGCCATGATCGCCTTTCGCGGCACCGGCGCGGAAACCGTGCTGCCCCCCACCCGCTCGCTGGTTCTTGCAAAGCGCAAACTTGCGGGCCTTCCAGGCGGTGGCCCAACCCCGCTTGTGTCCGGTCTGGAAAAGGGGCTGACGCTTGCCCTGTCCGTGCGCAGGCAGGGCAGCACGCCGGTTCTTGTGCTTCTGACGGACGGGCGCGGCAACATTGCACGCAACGGGCAGCCGGACCGGCCCCGCGCCCAGGCGGAACTCACTCAGATTGCCGGTCAATACCGGGCCCATCGGATGCGATCGATCTGCATCGACATTGCCCGCCGTCCACGGGAAAGCGTCGCTCTTCTGGCCGATACAATGGGAGCGGACCTGCATGTCCTGCGGCATGCGGATGCCGGGTCCATGGCCGGCGTGGTGCATGCTTCCCTTCAGGAGGCGGGCCGGTGACCCGCGCAGGCGACTGGCTGGACTGGGACACCGTCGGCCGCACCTGGCCCCATCGCGCAGCCAGCCGGTTTGTCAAAGTCTCCGGCTACCGCTGGCATGTTCAGCTTCTGGGACCCGGCAACGCGCCCCCCCTGCTACTGATCCACGGGACCGGGGCGGCGTCCTTTTCCTGGCGCACGCTGATCCCCCGCCTGATGGACCGCTACCGGCTGATCGTGCCGGATCTGCCCTGTCATGGCTTCACGCAGCCGCTGGCTTCGCCTGACTTGTCGCTGGAAGGCATGACGGTGTCGCTAAGGGGGCTGCTCCACGAGATGGAAATCCAGCCCAAATGGGTTCTGGGCCATTCCGCCGGAGCGGTGATTGGCGTCTCTCTGGTGTCCGCGGCCTTCAAGTCGCCGTCCAGTCCGCTTGGAACGCCCCGCCGCGTTCTGGGGATCAATGGCGCCCTCAAACCGATCCGGGGAAGCAGAATTTTATCGCCGATGGCCAAGGCGCTGTTTGCCAATCCGCTATCGGCCTCCCTGTTTTCCCTGCTGGCGACGGCAACACCGCTCGGCAGCAACCTCCTTGCAACGACCGGATCTCAGATCGACGCGGACGGAGAGCGTCTGTACCGGCTGTTGCTGGGGGCCTCCGGCCATGTGCGCGGCGCCCTCGGCATGATGGCGTCCTGGGATCTCAGCCATCTCAACGCCATGCTCCGGCGCCTGTCCGCACCACTGGATCTGTTTGCCGCACAGGACGACCCGATGGTGCCTTCATCCCATTCGCAGACAGCCGCGCGCCTTGCCCGCGACAGCAGCCTGACCTTGACGGCAACAGGCGGCCATCTGGTCCATGAAACGTCTCCGGATCTCATTGAAGACTGGATGGAAAGCGTTGTGTGCAAGGACCGGACAAACGGAATGGACGCGGCATGAAGCACCAGTCAGCCCGTTTTCAGGGCCTTCGGATCAGCCGTCGGCTGGCTTTGAGCCACAAGGGCCAGGAGCATGTGTCATGCAAGATGGCAAACCCAAAACAGTCCTCCTGACCCTCGGGCGCCTGCCGAAGGCTCTGGAAATTGCCCGTGCGCTGCGGGCGGCGGACTGCCGCGTTCTGGTGGCGGACCCGTTCAAGTGGCATCTCTGCCGTGCCTCCAAGGCCGTTGAAAAATCGTTTCAAACGCCCTCACCACACAAGGACCAGGCGCTCTATCTGTCCTGTCTGCTTGATCTTGCCGCGCGCGAGAAGGTCGACCTGATCATGCCGGTCTCTGAAGAAGCCCTGCATGTAAGCCTTCTGGAGCACAGGCTGCCGGAAGGAACAAGATTGTTCTCGCTCCCGAACCGCACCCTCCAGGGTCTTCACGACAAATACACCTTTACCCGTATCGTCACAGCAGCCGGGCTGAACTGCCCCGAGACCTATCTGGCCTCGGACAGACGGGCCGTGCAACTGGCCAGAACCCGGGAAACGGTCCTGAAACCCAGGTTGGGCTGTTCCGGTCAGCACCTGCGCCTGCTGTCGCCTGAAGCCGCCGCAACAACGCCCCTGGGAGGCCCTGAAACACTTGTCCAGTCGCGGGTGCGCGGGCGGGAAGTCAGCACCTTGACCCTGTGCCGCAACGGCGAAGTGCTTGCCCATGTGACATATAAAGGGCTCATCTTTGCCGGAACAGTGGCGGTCTGCTTTGAGCGGGTGGACGGTCTGCCCCGGGTGGACGAGTGGGTATCGGAATTTGTGCGCGCGGGCGGCTATTCCCACTTTCTGGCCTTCGACTTCATGGTCGACGAAACGGGCACCCCATGGCCCTTGGAATGCAATCCGCGCCTGACCAGCGGCATTCACTTTATGGCAGCGGACGGCATCGCCCGGGCCGTGACGGATCTCAAAAACGCCTCCAGCATCGGCCTGAAACGAGAACGCCGCTTTCAGGAGGGGCACACCACCCTTTTGCAGGTTTACGGCAATCTCCTGCGGCCTGGAACCAGCCTGCGGCATCTGCGGGCGATGCTGACCTCAAAGGATGTTTTGTGGTCCCGCGACGATCGCCTGCCGTTTCCGCTCATGACGCCCTATTCCTGGCCAGTTCTGAAACAGGTGCTTTTTCAGGGCCGCAGCTTTGGAGAAGCTGCAACCCGCGACATTGCCTGGCCACCGGATGCAAAGTCCCAAACCAGCCCCTCAACACAGACCGCTAACCCGTTGAACGTCCATGGCTCCTGTTCTTGATACGCACCTTGATCTCCTCGGCGGGCCGCGTGGTCAGGCGCGCTGCCGGGCGCACATTGCTTGTTCCTTCCGGCACAAAATCAAAGGCCCGCGTCAGGCGCGCCAGGATCAGCGCGCTTTCAACCGCAGCGAATCCGGCGCCAATACAGGTATGCGGGCCGGAGCCGAAGGGAATATAGCTCCCGGGCACCACGTCCCGGTCCCGCCCGGGCAGGAACCGCTCCGGGTCGAAGCGGTCAGGCTCACGCCAGTAGCGTGTGTGCCTGTGCAGCGTCCAGGGCGCGATCATCAACAGCGCGCCCTTGCGCACCTTGTAGCGGCCGATCCGCGTGGCCTTGAGCGCCACCCGAGGCAGAAAGGTGATCGGCGGATAAAGCCTCAGTGTTTCCTTGAAAACCGCACGGGTATAGGTCAGCCCGCGCGCCGCTTCAAAGGGCAGCTCTCCGCCCCCCATCGCCTGCCCGGTTTCCGCACGCAGCCGTGCCAGCACATCGGGGCACATGGCGAGCATGTAAAACGCCCAGGTCAGCGCGCTTGCGGTTGTTTCATGCCCTGCCAGGAAAAAAACCCCAAGCTGGTCAATCAGCTCCTCCCGTGTGAAGGGCTGTCTATCCGCCGGGTCGCGCGCGGCCATGACCGCGCTGGCAATGTCATCAAACCGGCCCGCCCCCGGTCCGGTATGCGTGTCGATCAAGCCGCCCAGATGATGGCGTATCCGCTTGCAGGCGGACAGGACCTCTTCGGTTTGCGGCACCCTCGTCCAGGCCGGGTCCAGGATCAGCCGCCAGATCTTCACCTGCGCGACACCGCGTTCAAACACCTCGAAATCGTCAAACACATCCTGGGCGATCCGGCTGGCAAGGGAGGTCGAAAACACCGTCCGGCAAATGATATCCGCCGTCAGCTCACTCATGATCCGGTCCAGGGAGACCAGTTCCCCCCGGTCCGCACTCAGCTGCAGCCGCTCCAGACAGGCATCGACGGCCTGCTGCATGGCGGTGAAGGCATGTGTCAGGCGCATTTTGGAAAAGGCCGGATCGATCATCGCCCGCTGACGGCGCCATTTCGCCCCATCGGATACAAACATGGAATCGCCGATCAGCGGTTCCAGAGCGCCCACCATCAAGTCGCTTTTGGGGAAAATACCCTCCTGATCATGGAGGATATGCCGCACCAGGTCCGGATCGTTGAACAGCTTGATCGACCGGCGCGAGTACCCGAGTTCGCCCGCTTGCATGGCAAATGCAGATCCGGGCAGCAGGCTCAAAAGATCCCCTTGCCCATGCCAGACCGTGCGCAGCAGCGCCATCACGGGCGGCAAGCGCGAGGGGCGCGGGGGTTCGTAGACCTCAGACACTGCCATTCCGTCCTCCGCTCTGCATCAGGCCAAATCCTTTTCCCGGAGACTTGCCCCCATGACGGTCCATGACCTCTTCAAGGTGCTGATTGCACTTCACATCGCGACAGGAGCCCCCGGGCTCATCGGCTTCTGGGTGCCGGTCTTTGCGCAAAAGGGCGGCGGCCGGCACAGATGGTGGGGCCGCCTGTTCGCGATGACCATGCTGATCACCGGCACGGTTGCCATGATGATGGCGGCGCTGACGCTTGTGGCTCCCATGGCGACCCATCCACACCTTGCCGGGCATGAGACCTTCTCCGATCCGGTTCTGGTGCGCGGGATCTTCGGCTGGATGATGGTCTATCTCGGGCTGCTGACGGTCAATCTGGCCTGGTATGGCTGGCGTTGCGCCGTCAACAAGCGGGATCACCTGAAGAACCGGACGCCCCTGAACTGGGGTCTGCAGGCCGCTCTTCTGGCCGCTTCGTCCGCTTGTGCCCTTCAAGGGGTTCTGATTGCCCAGCCCATGATGACCGGTATCTCCATGGTGGGCTTTGCCACCGTGGCAACAAATCTCTGGTTCCTGCTCAAACGCGCCCCGGGGCCCGTTGACTGGCTGCTGGAACACATCAAGGCAATTGTCGGCACCGGCATCTCTGTCTACACGGCTTTTTTCGCCTTCGGGGCGGTTCGGCTGATGCCGGAGCTGGCCCTGGCGCCGGGCCTGTGGGCCATTCCCCTTGCAACCGGTCTCGCATTGATCTTCTACCATCGCCATCAAGTCAGCCGCCGCTTTGTGACCCGGACCGCAAATGCCCGCAGCAGACGGCCTTTCGACCTGGATGCCGCAGAATAATCTGAAACAGGCCTTCTTTCTCAGGCGGAAAAGTGTAAACTAATTTTTACACAAGTGAAGAGCTTCATTTGACGCCCGGCCCGGTCAGCGCCTCCCGCCTCCACATGCGTGCCTGGGGGCCGTCCGGTCTGACGCCTGAAGGGGAAAGGAGCACGAGCGTGAACATTGCCCCGGACATGCCATCCCCGATCACCCATTCCGCTAGGGCCGGCGCGCCGCATGCCGTGGTGATCGGCGCAGGCGTTGGCGGATTGGCGGCCGCAGCCTTGCTGGGCGCACGCGGTTACCGGGTCACGGTGTTTGACCCGCTCGACCGGCCGGGGGGACGCGCCTATGCCTACCATCAGGACGGCTTTGTGTTCGATGCGGGCCCGACGATCATCACAGCGCCCTGGCTGTTCGAAAAACTTTGGGAAGACTGCGGCAGCACCCTGTCGGACGATCTGGACATCCGCGGCAACGACCCGTTCTACAAGATCCGTTTTTCCGACGGTACGGTCTTCACCTATTCCGCAGACCCGGAAGCGATGGAAGCAGAGATTGCCCGGTTTGACCCTGCAGACGTGGCCGGATACCGCAGCTTTATGGAAGAAAGCCGCCGGATCTATGAATATGCCTTTCTGCAACTGGCCGACAAACCGTTTCACAGTCTGGCCTTCACGCTGGGAACCTTCGCAAAATTGGTCCAGTTGGGCGGCTACCGCTCGGTCTACAGTGTCGTCTCAAAACACTTCAAGAATGACAAACTTCGCTCGGTGTTTTCCTTCCACCCGCTCCTGATTGGCGGCAATCCGTTCACCACCACCTCCTTTTACTGCCTGATCGCCCATCTGGAGAGCAAACACGGCGTTCACTACGCCATGGGTGGCACCAACAAACTGGCTTGCGGCATCGCCCGCCTGGTGGAGAAAAACAACGGCACGATCCGTTTGCAGGAAACCGTCAGCGCCATCCTGACAGACGGCAGAAAAGCAACCGGAGTGCGCCTTGCCTCCGGTGAGACCGTTCCGGCCGACATCGTGGTGTCCAATTGCGATTCCGCAATGACCTATGGCACGCTGCTGAAGGATCACCCGCGCAAACGCTGGACGGACCGCAAGCTGAAGCGCGGCGATTTTTCCATGAGCCTTTTCGTTTGGTATTTCGGCACCGACCGTCAATATGACGATCTCGGCCACCACACCATGCTCTTCGGGGCCCGCTACAAGGGGCTGCTGGACGATATCTTCATCAAAAAACATCTGGCGGAGGATTTCAGCCTCTACCTGCACCGTCCCACGGCAAATGACCCGTCCGTTGCCCCACCAGGCTGCGATGCGTTTTATGTCCTCAGCCCCGTCCCCAATCTGGCCAGCGGCACTGACTGGGAGGCCTTTGCAGAGACTTATCGCCGGGCCATTGCCGCACAGCTGGAAGCAACCGTGCTGCCCGGACTGTCCCGGCATATCGTGAGTTCCAGAGTGCTGACACCGGTCGATTTCCGCGAGCGCCTTCTGTCCTGGCAAGGTGCGGCGTTTTCCTTTGAGCCGAAGCTGCTGCAAAGTTCCTGGTTCCGTCCCCACAACAAGAGCGAGGAACTTGAAAATCTGTATCTGTGCGGCGCCGGAACCCATCCAGGCGCGGGTTTACCGGGGGTTGTGTGCTCGGCGCAAATCGTGGCGGATCTGGTTCCAGACCCCGCCACCTTCGCACAGACATCCCGGAGCATGGAGGGAGCCTCATGAAAAAAGTCAGCCAACGGTCCCTGGACGGCTTTGAACCTTTCGCCCTTCACGCGGATCAGCCTCGTCCGCCGCAAGGCGCCTCCGGCGCCCCGCCGGATCCCCAACAGGATCTGAAAGCCTGCGCTGCCTCCATCCGCAAGGGCTCGAAATCCTTTCACCTGGCCTCCCTGCTGCTCCCGGCGGACACCCGCAAGGCAGCGATTGCCCTTTATGCTTTTTGCCGCCATTCCGATGACGTGATTGACGATCCGCGCTCAGACAGGCATTCGCTGGAGCTGTTAAAACAAAGACTTCATCTGATTTATCAGGGCACGCCCGCAAACTATGCCTGTGACCGGGCGTTTCAAAAGACGGTGACAGATCACGCCATTCCCAAATGCATTCCCCTGGCACTACTGGACGGCTTTGCCATGGACATTGCCAACCGGCGCTACCAGACCCTCAACGATCTCAAATGCTACGCGACAGGGGTTGCGGCCACAGTGGGCCTGATGATGTCGCTGATCATGCGCACCGGCGCGCCGCAGCACCTGGCTCGGGCCGCTGATCTCGGCATCGCAATGCAGCTGACCAATATCGCCCGGGATGTGGGAGAAGATGCCAGAAACGGCCGGCTCTATCTGCCGCTGGACTGGCTGGCGCAGGCCGGGATCGAACCAGAGCCGTTCTTGCGCTCACCCCGGTTTTCACCCGCACTTGGCGGGGTCGTCCGGCGCCTGCTTCACGAAGCAGACCACCACTACCGCCTCGGCCATGCCGGGATTGCCGCGCTTCCCGCCGGGTGCCGCCACGCCATCCGCTCCGCAGCGCTTGTCTATGAAGAAATCGGCGCTGAGATCGCTGCCAATGGCTATGACAGCGTGACCCGGAGAGCCCGTACGGGCCTTTGGCGCAAGGCCGCGCTTCTGGCCAGGGCGCGACGCCCGGCCTGTTTCCCAGCCCCGAAAGAGGACCGCGGCAAAGACCTGCCTGCAGACCCGGCCGCAGCGGATCTTGTGGCTGCCGCAGCGCGCTCGTTTTCCACCTCCAGGCGCCAAACGCAGACACAAATGCAGGCTGAACTGGCAGCAGACGGGACTCCTGCCACCTCGTCATCAGAACGGCTATTGTGTCTCTTGATCCGATTGCAGAACGAAAGCCGCCAGAACCTGCGCTTTCAAAAACTTGAGGCCCGCCAGCGGGCAGCCAGATTGCTGTGAGACAGAACAAGGGCACCCGGATCAGCCGCGCCGGGGCATCCTGAAGGGCAGCATCATCCGCACGACCGGGCTCTGCAGGCGGTCGCAGTCCAGGGTCTCATGCACCATGTGCACGCACTGCCCCTGAAGCGTTGTGTCCACCAGGGACCGGGTGTAGAAGGGCGTGTCTTCCAGACATCTGAACCGGGCCGGACGTTCTCCCTCCTCACACTGTATCCCGCCGCGCACACCCCAGACGCCCGGCGGCAGCGGCATGCTTGGCGGTAGGGAAATGGTTTCAGCGCCCCCATCTGCCGAAAAGGAAAGACCGAGCGTTGTGCGCGCGCCCCCGCGCATTCGGGCGTCATAAAGCACCAGCGTTCTGCCGTCCCGCGTGCGCCCGCGCGCCCAATCCCAAGCCTGGAAATCCGTTTCCAGCGGGCGGGAACCGCAATTGAGATCGTGATAGCCTGCGCCGGTCCAGCCGCCCCCAGGCAGAAGATCACATTCCACCGTCACCCGCGCCTGCGGCACAAACGGCCACCAGACATGGCGGCCCGCCGCATCCAGGTGATAGGATGTTCTGTTCACCGCATCCGGCTGCAAGAAGATACGGCCCCGGACGCGTTTGGGAAACAGGCGGTGGCCGGGCCAAGGCAGCGCCAGTTCCTCAAATTCAAGCTCCAATCCGTCGCTGGTCCAGGTCAATCCGCTGTTTCCGATCCAAACCCCGTTGGGTTTGCGCACCAGACTGCGCGCTCCGCGCTCCGTCATGGCCCAGATGTTCTTAGATGGCTGATAAAGCGCGACATTAAAGGCGACGTGGTTCTCGGGCCGTTGCCTGCCGGACCAGTGGTAATAGGGGGAAAAGACGGAGCCTATAAAGGCGATGACCGTGAGGGCGAACTGCCCGCAGCCGCTTGTTGCGTCGACATACCACCACTGATAGCCACCGGGCGGGACTGGCCGGTCATAGCCAATTCCGCCAGCATCTGGTCCGCCGCCAGCCGCCCTGACAGGGCCGCCATCGGGAGCCCCGGCCCCGGATGTACACTGCCCCCCGCCAGATAGAGCCCCTTCGGGCCCGCGCCCGGACCCAGGTATGTGCCCAGATGTGTTCCCGGGCGCTTGAACGAGGCCATCCAGCCATGGGAGGCCTGACCGTAGAGCGCCCCGCCCGTTGCCGGAAAAAGCCGGTTGAAGCCGTCCGGCGCCGTCAGCACCTGTGCCTCCCGGTCGCGCTGAAGCCGCAATCCGTTTGCCGCCAGCCGGCGGTCCATCGCTGTGAGGCATCGATCCAACTCGCTTGTTGTATATGGGTGCCGGTCGCCATCTGCCGGAAGGTTCATCAGACAATAGAGCCGTTCCTGAGGCTGCCCCGCCCCTTCCGGACGCATTCGCCCGCCCCCATCCCGGTCCTGCGCGCAGACATAGACTGTCGGGTCGGCCGGAGCGCGGCACTCGTTAAAAACAGCCCGGAACTCGGCTTCATAATCATCTGAGAAAAAGACCGTGTGGTGCGCCAGCGGCACGCCTTCGGCCCGGGCCAGGCCGCAGGTGACCAGCGCGGACTGGGACCGGGTGCCAAAGCGACTGGCATGGCCGGTACTGGCATGGCCGGGGCTGATCCTGTGGGCTCTGGTCTGGCCGGACCCGTCCCGTGGCGCCAAAAGGGCCGGAAGCGCACTGACATCGCCGTTAAAGATGATCTGATCCGCCGCAATCACCTCCCCGGTCTCCAGCCGCACGGAGGTCACCTTACGGCCGCCCTCTCCGGTCTGGATATGCTCCACACGGGCGTTGAAGCGGAACGATGCGCCCCGTTCCTGCGCAAGAGACTGAAACCGCCGAGCGATCGCGTGCATCCCACCGCTTGGAATCCAGACACCCGCCTGCTCCACATGGGCCACAAGCATGAGCGTGGCAGGGGCGGCAAAGGGGGAAGAGCCGCAATAGGTTGCATAGCGGGCAAACAGCTGCCGCAGACGCGGATCGCAGAAATATCCACCCAGAGCCTTCCACAGGCTTGTGAACGGGCGCAAGGCCAGCATGTCCCCCAGCCTGTTAAAGCCGATCCGTTTGGACAAGGTCAGGGGATTTGGCTTTGGGGCGGAGATGAACGTGTTCTTCAGCGTTTCAAAGACCCGCTGGCTGTCCGCCGCAAAGCGCCGGAAACCGGCGGCGTCACCCGCACTGAAGGTGGCGGCAATCTTCTCAGCGCTTCTATCAAGATCCGCATAAAGATCCAGGCAGAGGCCGCCGGTCCAGTAATGCCTTGCCAGATGCTCCGCCTTTTCCAGCGCGACTTCATCCTCCAGACAGGTGTTAAAGGCGGCCAGCAGGTCGTCAAACACCCATTTCATGGTCAGGACTGTCGGCCCCGCATCAAAAGCGCGCCCGCCAGCAAGCACCTCACGCAGCTTGCCGCCCGGCGTCTTGGCCGCCTCAAGCACAAGCACCGGAACTCCAGCGCCAGCCAGACGCAACGCAGCCGCAAGCCCGCCCATGCCGGCGCCGATGATGATGATCCGATTTTGCGGCGGGGTGCCCAAATGCGCTCCTTCAAGTTGACATTCTGTCGCAATATGTCACTGTTAATTGACAGTATAACGTCAACTTAAATAGACATCCATGCAAAATTGAGGAGTGGCGCGATGGACCTGTCGGAGCGTATCGAAACCGGGATGCAAGCAGCCATTCGCTATGCCACAGCGAATGGCTGCCCTCAAAAACTTGCCAATGCGTTCCGGTATGCGGTCTTTCCAGGCGGCGCCCGCATCCGCCCCAGACTGTGCATTGCCGTTGCCCTTGCCTGCGGAGACCGGGACCCGAAAGCGGCCACGGCAGCTGCAAGCGCCATTGAGCTTTTGCACTGCGCCTCGCTGGTGCATGACGATCTGCCCTGTTTCGACAACGCTCAGACACGGCGTGGCAAGACATCCGTCCATATCGAATTCGGCGAGGAAATCGCCCTGCTTGTGGGAGACGGCCTCATTGTCAATGCCTTTGAAACCCTTGCACGCGGGACCCAGCACGCCCCTGACCTGGCAGCCCCGCTGATGTCTACCATCGCCAAGGCCGTCGGCTCGCCTTATGGACTTGTTGCGGGCCAGGCCTGGGAGAGCGAACCGGAGATCAACATTTCCGCCTATCACCGAGCCAAAACAGCTTCGCTCTTTACCGGCGCGGTCGCATCAGGCGCCCTGTCATCCCGGGGAAATCCGCTCGATTGGTATGCACTCGCAGATGCGCTCGGCGCAGCCTATCAGGTGGCCGATGATCTTTATGACGCCCTGGATGAGACCAGCAGCATGGGCAAACCCGCCGGTCAGGACGCCTTGAACGGCAAGCCAAACGTGGTTGCCGAACGGGGCGTGGAAGGCGCCTTGAAACAATTGCACAGCCTGGTTCTGAAAGCGGCGGACGCGGTGCCGGACTGCCGGGGCGCGGACATGCTCAGGGCCATGATCCATAAGGAAGCCAAGCGTCTGATGCCGAAAAAGCTGGCAGCCAGCGCCGCCTGACCCCATTCAAGGACGCGGACCCACATGGCGGCAAGCAGCAACAACCGGCGCACACTCCCGCAAACGCCCCTGCCAAGCGGAAGCCCTTTTCCCCGGCAAGGCGTACCCCAGTTGTTCTGGTCCCGGGCCAGGCTTCGCACCTGGCGCAACCGCATCATTGCCTCGGCCTCTTTTCGCAAATGGGCCATGCGGCTGCCCTTCCTGCGCCGCCTCTCCAACAGAAAAGCGGCAGCACTATTCCGTCTGACAGCCGGGTTCGTTTTCAGCCAGGTGCTGAGCACCTGTGTCCGGCTGGGAGTGTTTGACGCGCTTAAGAACGGCCCCCTTCCGGCAGACCAGCTTGCCCGGTCCAGGGGGATTGCCCCTGAAACCATGCAGCTTCTGCTGGAGCAGGCTGAACGCCTGGATCTGGTGATCCAGACCGGGCCGGACGCCTGGATGCTTGCCGATGCCGGGGCGGTTGTAGCCGCAGATCCAGGCATCACCCAGATGATCCTGCATCATGACATGTTCTACCGGGATCTTGAGGCCCCCTTGGAGCTTCTGAAAGCCCCAGGCAAAGACACCCTTCTGAAGACGTTCTGGGCCTATGCCCACGGGCACCGCACTATGGATCTGGATGAGGCCACCGCCCAGACCTATTCCGCGCTGATGCAGACCAGCCAGAGCATGCTGGCAGACTGTATTCTGGATGCCCATGATTTCAGCCGCCACACGGCGGTGCTGGATATCGGCGGCGGCGATGGCAGTTTTCTGGCCGCCTGCGCCAGCCGCCATCCGGACCTCTTCCTCCACCTGTTCGACTTGCCGGCCGTTGCCGGACTGGCCCGCCAGAACCTGGCAGACAAGGGCCTTGCTGGCCGAGCCCGGATCCATGCAGGCGACTTTGTGTCGAGCCCCCTGCCTGGCATGGCAGATTGCGCCTGCCTTGTGCGCATTCTGTGCGACCATGACGATGACCGGGTTGTGCTGATTCTCAACAACCTTCATGCCGCGCTCAAACCCGGCACACAGGTTGTGGTCGCCGAAGCAATGGCCGGCCCGTCCGAGGGCGCCCGGCTCGCGGCCGTCTATTTCAGTTTCTACTTTCTCGCGATGGGATCCGGCCGCTGCCGCAGCGACAAAGAGATCAAGGCCCTGTTGTCAAAAGCCGGGTTCAAACGGCCGCGCACCGTCAAGACTCACACCCCGCTTCTGGCCACACTCGTGGTTGCGGTCCGCTGATTCCGCGATCGGCACCGGCAAATATATGTAAATAATAATTGACACTTTATAGTGTCAATCTAAAATGACATACCTACCACCTGGATCCAATGTGCGGGAGGCACACAGATGGACACCACGGCAGTCGTATTCGAACAACCGGGAAGATTGGGTGTGAAGCGCCTGACGCTGACCGCCCCGGACGCGCGCGACGTCGTGGTCAAAACTCTCCTGAGCGGGATCTCCACCGGCACCGAGAAAATGCTGTTTCAAGGGTCTATGCCGCAGTTTCCGGGCCTGGGTTATCCACTCGTGCCAGGCTATGAATCCGTTGCCGAAGTGGTGGAAGCCGGGCCGGACTCCGGCCGCACGATCGGACAAAAGGTGTTTGTTCCGGGCGCCAGCTGCTACACGGACGCCGCCGGCCTGTTCGGCGCCACCGCCGGCCGGCTGGTCCTGCCGGGCGAGCGCACGATCCCCCTTGGCCCGGTTCAGGCAGAGGACGCCGTTCTGCTGGCCCTGGCCGCAACGGCCCATAGGGCCGTGAAACGCTGCGCGCAACCGGTGCAACGGATCATCGGCCACGGGGTCCTGGGGCGCCTGGCCGCCCGCATTGCCATCGCCCTCGGCCAAAAGCCGCCAAGTGTTCTGGAAACGCAGGCCAAACGGCGCAGCGGCGCGGACGGATATCCGGTTCTCGACCCGTCAGAGGATGAGACCCAAACCGCCTGCACCGCTATCATCGACGCCAGCGGAGATCCGTCCGTCCTCGACAAAGCGGCCGCAAAACTGGCCCGCAACGGGCAGCTGGTACTGGCCGGATTTTATGGCGAGCGCATCAGCTTTGCATTCCCGCCCGCTTTCATGCGCGAGATTTCCGTCGCCCTGTCCGCCGAATTCAAACCGGACGACATCCACGCCGTGCTGGACCTGGTTGCCCGCGGCCGGCTGTCGCTCAAGGGGCTCGTCACCCATCGCACTGGTCCGGCGGCCGCCGCGCAAGCCTATCAGACCGCTTTCGGCGATCCCGGCTGCCTGAAAATGGTCATCGACTGGAGGAATGCCGCATGATCCGCGAACACCCCACCGGACACAGCTACCGGATGCAGGACTTCCTCCGCGAGGAAGCAGCCATGGAGCCGGACGCACCGGCCAAAGGCCCGGTGACCAAGGAAACACAGATCATCGCGATCTATGGCAAGGGCGGCATCGGCAAAAGCTTCACGCTGGCCAACCTGTCCTACATGCTGGCTCAGCTCGGCAAGAAGGTTCTGCTGATCGGCTGTGATCCGAAGAGCGACACGACATCGCTGCTGTTTGGCGGCCGGGCCTGCCCCACCATTATCCAGACCGCTTCCGCTCGCAAGGAAGCCGGGGCGGAAGTGGAGATTTCAGACGTCTGCTTCAAGCGGGATGGCGTGTTTGCCATGGAGCTAGGCGGACCGGAAGTCGGCCGCGGCTGCGGCGGCCGCGGTATCATTCACGGCTTCGAAACCCTGGAAAAGCTTGGCTTTCACGATTGGGATTTCGACTACGTGCTGCTGGACTTTCTGGGCGACGTCGTCTGTGGCGGCTTCGGCCTGCCGATTGCCAGGGACATGTGCCAGAAAGTGGTTGTTGTCGGCTCCAATGACCTTCAGTCGCTCTATGTCGCCAACAATGTCTGCTCCGCCGTTCAATATTTCCGCAAGTTAGGCGGCAATGTCGGCGTCGCTGGTCTGGTGATCAACAAGGATGACGGCACCGGTGAAGCCCAAGCCTTTGCCAAGGCGGTCGGCATTCCGGTGCTTGCCTCGATCCCACAGCATGAGGATATCCGCCGCAAAAGCGCAAATTACCAGATCATCGGCCAGCCCGGCGGAGACTGGGGACCGCTCTTTCAGTCCCTGTCCGTCAATCTGGCCGATGCGCCGCCGGTCTTGCCCGCCCCGCTCGACCAGGACGGCCTGCTGAACCTCTTTTCCGCCAGTGAAACCGGAGCCGGAATCCAGCTTCAGCCGGCCACCCGGGAAGACATGTGCGCCGCTGGCGCCACCGACAAACCCTCACTTGAGGTGGTTTACGACACCATTTAACGACCGGACAGGACGATGAAAACGCATCATAAGGAACGCGAGCCGGACAAGACCGGCGGGACAGATCCCGCCGGCGCCGCCGCTCTGCCGCCCACCGGTCAGACCGCTGCCCCCAAGGCCGAGAGCGCCGGGTGTCACAACACGGCCGATTTTTCAAAAGCAGCCACGCGCACCTCCGGCAACGGCGCGCTGATGGACCGGCTGGAGGCGGATTATCCCAAAGGGCCCCACGACCAGCCCCAGTCCATGTGCCCGGCCTTTGGCTCACTGAGAGTTGGCCTGCGCATGCGCCGGGTCGGGACGATCCTGTCTGGATCGGCCTGCTGCGTCTATGGCCTCACCTTCACCTCCCACTTCTACGGAGCCAAACGGTCGGTCGGCTATGTGCCGTTCAACTCCGAAACCCTGGTGACCGGCAAGCTCTTCGAAGACATTGTGGACGCAGTCCACAAGATGGCGGACCCGGAGAGCTTCGACGCTGTCGTGGTGACCAATCTGTGCGTCCCCACGGCCTCCGGTGTGCCGCTGCAAATGCTGCCGCGCCAGATCAACGGTGTGCGCATTGTTGGCATTGACGTGCCGGGGTTCGGGGTCCCCACTCACGCAGAAGCCAAGGACGTCCTGTCCAGCGCCATGCTCGCCTATGCGCGCCAGGAAGCTCTGGAAGGACCGGTTCTGCCACCGCGCGACGGGTTGAAGGACAAGCCGACCGTCACCCTCGCCGGAGAGGTCTTCCCGGCCGATCCGGTGGTCATCGGCAGCATGCTGGAGCCCATGGGCCTGGCCGCCGGCCCCACCGTTCCGGTCCGGGAATGGCGCGAGCTCTATTCGGCCCTCGACTGCGCCGTTGTGGCTGCTCTGCATCCGTTTTACACCGCCAGTTTCCGGGAGTTCAAAGCCGCAGGCCGCGACATTGTCGGCTCCGCCCCCATTGGGCTGGACGGGACGGATGCCTGGCTTTCAGCCATTGGCGAAGCCTGCGGAATTGCGGCCGGGAAAACCAATATCAGCCGTAATGCCATGCGCGGCGCCATATCCGCCGCCCTCACCGGCAACCGGATCAACGGCCGCATCACGCTGTCGGGCTATGAAGGCTCGGAACTTCTGGTCGGTCGGCTTCTGGTCGAGCTGGGCGCGGATCTGCGTTATGTCGGCACCGCCTGCCCCAAAACACCTTACAGCGCAGCCGATGCGGACTGGCTGGAGGCCCATGGGGTCGATGTCCGGTTCCGCGCGTCGCTTGAAGAGGATCTGGCGGCATTCGAGGCGTTTGAGCCCGATCTGGCCATCGGCACGACCCCCATCGTCCAGAAAGCCAAGGAAACGGCGACCCCCGCCCTTTACTTCACCAACCTCATTTCGGCCCGGCCCCTGATGGGACCGGCCGGAACGGCCTCTTTGCCTGGCGTTCTCTCAGCAGCCATTGCCAACAAGGACCGGTTCCTGAAGATGCAGGACTTTTTCCGAGGGGTTGGCCAGGGCGACACCGCCGGGATCTGGCAAGGGGTTCCCGAAGACAAGTCCGGCTACCGGCAGGCCTACGCAGCACGCCTCAAAAGATCGCAAAATGCGGTCGACAACGGGGAGTCGGTCGGATGCTGATCCTCGATCACGACAGGGCGGGCGGTTATTGGGGCAGCGTTTACGCCTTCACCGCCATCAAGGGGCTTCAGGTCATCATTGACGGGCCGGTGGGTTGCGAAAACCTGCCGGTGACCTCGGTCCTGCATTATACGGATGCCCTGCCCCCGCACGAACTGCCCATCGTGGTCAGCGGCCTATCGGAAGACGAGCTTGGCCAGCACGGTACGGAAAGTGCCATCAAACGGGCCCGCCAGGTGCTGGATCCGGATCTTCCCGCCGTGGTGGTGACCGGCTCCATCGCGGAAATGATCGGCGGCGGCGTCACGCCTGAAGGCTCCAACATCAAACGTTTCCTGCCGCGCACCATTGACGAGGATCAGTGGCAGAGCACGGACAGGGCCCTGAAATGGCTCTGGAGCGAATTCGGACCCAAGCGGGTCCCAAAACCGCGCAAACGCAAGGATGGTTGCAAGCCCCGGGTCAATATCATCGGCCCCGTCTATGGCACCTACAACATGCCCTCGGACTTGCATGAAATCCGCCGGCTGGTCGAAGGGATCGGCGCGGAAATCAACATGGTCTTTCCGCTTGGCAGCCATGTTGCGGATCTGCGCAAGCTTGCCGATGCCGATGCCAATATCTGCCTCTACCGCGAATTTGGCCGCCTCCTGTGCGAAACCCTGGACCGGCCGTATCTGCAGGCGCCCATCGGCATCCACTCCACCACCGCCTTTCTGGAAACCCTTGGTGCAATGCTCGGCCTCGACCCGCAGCCGTTCATTGCACAGGAGAAGCACACGACGCTGAAACCGCTCTGGGATCTGTGGCGCTCGGTGACCCAGGATTTCTTTGCCACGGCCAATTTCGCGATTGCCGCCAATGAAACCTATGTGCGTGGCGTGCAGTACTTCCTTGAAGAGGAGATGGGGCTGCCTTGCGCTTTTGCCGTTGCCCGCAAGGCCGGGGCCAAGACCGACAATCGCGAAATTGCGGAGCTGACCGCGAGCAAGGCGCCGATGGTCCTGTTCGGGTCTTTCAACGAGCGCATGTACATGGCCGAAGCCGGAGGGCGGGGCAAGTTCATCCAGCTGTCCTATCCGGGGGCCGTGGTCCGCCGCCACACAGGCACGCCGGTAATGGGGTATTCCGGCGCCTGCTGGCTGATCCAGGAAATCTGCAACGCGCTGTTCGATGTGCTGTTTGAAATTCTGCCCCGCGCCGGGGAACTGGACGCGATCGAGGCGACCGCCGCCCGCCGGCACACCGAGATGGAATGGCATCCGGACGCGCTCGCCGCGCTCGACGCCAGAATCAACAGAGAACCCGTACTGGCCCGCATTTCCGCCGCAAAACGTCTGCGGGAGGCGGCCGAGCTTGAGGCCTGGGCTGACAATGTCAGTGAAGTCAGCTTCGCCCATGTCGCACGCGCCTCAAAGACGGCGGGAGCGCCCGCATGATCTTCAAGACGTCATATTCCGGTTCACGTGAGCAAGGAGAGGAACGCATGGTTTTGATGACAGCCCAGGATGCGGCGGCCCGCAGCCGCCACCAGGAACGGGAAGCCGACCGCCTCATGATGAAGCGCCTGTTTTTCCTCGTTTACCCGCTTTGCCTGACAGCCATTGCCCTGACCCGGCTGAGCACGGTGTTCAGCGCGCGCGATGCGCGGGCGGAAGGTTCGGTGTTTTCCGAAGCCAAGGCGTCTGCCTACGCCGCCTTGGGATACGCATTTCACGTGTGATCCCGTGTTTTGCCGGAGCTTTACGCCGGCAAAGACCAGGCAGGCCGGTCCCCCGGCTTTTCTGGACCCCCGCCGCGAGGGTTGTGCGCGGTAACCGCCGAAAGGCAAGCGTTGGAGGTCATTGCAATGGCTTCAGACAAAGAGTCCTTCACCGGGCTTTCACATGGGGAGGCACAGGAGTTTCATCGATACTTCGTCAAAAGCGCGATTCTGATGTCGCTCTTCCCCTTCCTCGCCCACATCTCGATGTGGCTCTACAAACCGTGGCTCTAGGGCCGACGCAGAACAAGGATGTGAAGACATGTGGAGAGTTTGGCTTCTCTTCGATCCACGCCGGGCGCTCGTCGGCCTCGCGGTGTTCCTTTTCACCCTGGCAGTGCTGATTCACTTCATCCTGCTGAGTTCGGAAAGGTACAACTGGCTGGACAACGCCGCGCTTTGGGGACCGGGACTGCAGATCGAACTGCATCACCCGGGCCAGACCACCGCCTTGGCCTGAGCGGCCCGGACGGTTCAACATCACCGGTGGCGGAGGCCTTGTTCCGGCGTCCGCTTGCGCACAGTCCGGCGCTCTCCGCCACCAGGCCTTGCTTCATAAACTCAGCAGCAGCAGACGCACCGCTCCGCGGCGGCTAGGGAGGACTTCATGGCTTTGCTCAGCTTCGAGAGAAAATACCGTGTACGGGGCGGCACACTGCTTGGCGGAGATCTTTTCGATTTCTGGTTCGGTCCGTTCTATGTCGGCTTCTTTGGCATAACCGGGGCCTTTTTCATCATTTTGGGCACAGGGCTGGTGCTGTATGGCGCAGCAATCGGCCCCACCTGGAACATCTGGCAGATTTCCATTGCCCCGCCGGACCTGTCCTATGGCCTGGCCCTGGCGCCGATGAAGGAAGGCGGCTTGTGGCAAATCATCACCATCTGCGCGATCGGAGCCTTCGGTTCCTGGGCGCTGCGCGAGGTGGAGATCTGCCGCAAGCTCGGCATGGGCTATCACGTGCCGGTCGCCTTCTCCTTCGCAATCTTCGCCTATGTCACCCTGGTGGTAATCCGCCCGCTGCTTCTGGGCGCCTGGGGCCACGGCTTTCCCTACGGGATTTTCAGCCATCTCGACTGGGTGTCGAATGTCGGCTACCAGTATCTGCACTTCCACTACAATCCGGCCCACATGATCGCCGTGACGTTTTTCTTCACGACGACGCTGGCCCTGTCCCTGCACGGCGGCCTCATCCTGTCGGCGGCCAATCCCGGTGCCTCCATGGACGGCAACGGCCAGCAGGCCGAGGTGAAGACCCCCGAATATGAAGACACGTTTTTCAGGGACATCATCGGCTACTCCATCGGCACGCTCGGCATTCACAGACTGGGTCTGATCCTTGCCCTGAATGCAGGCTTCTGGAGCGCGGTCTGCATCGTCATCAGCGGGCCATTCTGGAACCAGGGCTGGCCGCAATGGTGGAACTGGTGGCTCAACCTGCCGATCTGGAACTGAGGGGAAAAGCAATGACCCAATACCAGAACATTCTGACTGTCGTTCAAATCAGCGGCCCTGCCGAGGAGGGCATGCCGCTGCCCAAGGATGACAGCAAGCGCACCGGCACGCCAGTCATGTCCCGGCTGCTGGGCTGGATCGGCAACGCGCAGATCGGCCCGATCTATCTGGGGTTTCTCGGCACGCTATCACTGGTCTTCGGCCTGATCGCCTTCGAGATCATCGGCCTCAACATGTGGGCCTCCGTCGGCTGGGACCCCATCCAGTTCGTGCGCCAGCTGTTCTGGCTCGGGCTGGAACCGCCCCCGGCCAAATATGGCCTGACCGTGCTGCCCCCCCTGAATGAGGGCGGCTGGTGGCTGATTGCCGGCTTTTTCCTGACCCTGTCCATCCTGCTGTGGTGGGTGCGCGTTTACCGCCGGGCCCGGCAGCTGGAAATGGGCACCCATGTGGCCTGGGCCTTTGCCTCCGCAATCTGGCTGTTCCTGGTGCTCGGGTTCATCCGGCCGGTCCTGATGGGCAATTTCTCGGAAGCCGTGCCCTTCGGCATCTTCCCCCATCTGGACTGGACGGCAGCATTCTCGATCCGCTACGGCAACCTTTACTACAATCCGTTCCACTGCCTTTCCATTGTCTTCCTCTATGGCTCGGTGCTGCTGTTTGCCATGCACGGCGCCACCATTCTGGCTGTCGGCAAATATGGCGGCGAGCGGGAGCTGGAACAGATCACGGACCGCGGCACGGCCTCGGAACGGGCGGCCCTGTTCTGGCGCTGGACCATGGGCTTCAACGCCACCATGGAATCTGTCCACAGATGGGCCTGGTGGTTCGCCATTCTGACCCCCCTGACCGGCGGCATCGGCATCCTGTTGACGGGCACCGTTGTCGACAACTGGTACCTGTGGGGCATAGAGCACGGCATCGTTGCTCCCTTGCCGGACATTTATCCGGATGTCGTTGACCCGGCCGTTCAGTAAGGAGAAGGAAAATGCAGCTTTGGATACCATTTGCAGCCTCCGCTGGCACCCTCCTTGCCATCGCGAGCTTTGTCGGCACCGACTGGGATGCACCACCGGTGGAATCGATCCAGATCGGCTACCGCGGCACCGGCATGTATCTGGAAAAGGACATTGAAAAGGAACGGGCGCTCCGGGCCGCGAACGAGGTGCCCGAAGCGCCTTGGGAAGCCGACCCTGAAGGGGACCGGGCCAGTGAGCTTTACGAGAATGTCCAGGTGCTCGGGGATCTGTCCGACGACCAGTTCAACCAGTTCATGGCGGCCATCACCGAATGGATCTCCCCGGAGGAAGGCTGCGAATATTGCCACAATGCTGAGAACTTCGCCTCCGACGAGGTCTATACGAAAGTCGTCGCCCGGCGCATGATCCAGATGAACCAGACGATCAATGTGGACTGGGCGGACCATGTCGGTGGTGTCGGGGTGACTTGCTACACCTGTCACCGGGGCCAGCATATTCCGGTCAATTACTGGTATGACGACCAGGAACCCAAACCCGCCAGCGCCATGAGCCGCGATGGGGGTGTTGGCAAGTTCGTCGGCAACACCTCTATGCCGCAAAATGCCCTCATGGATTATCTGCTGGATGACAAGCCGATCCGGGTGCATTCGCTGACGGCCCTGCCCGATCCGGCAAACCCGAATCCAGCCGGAACCAAGGAGACCGAAAGCACATGGGCCTTCATGATGCACATGTCGGAAGGTCTTGGGGTCAATTGCGTGACCTGCCACAATTCGCGCGCCTTCAACGACTGGGATCAGAGCCCGCCGCAACGGGTCACCGCCTGGCATGGTATCAAGATGACGCGCGCGCTCAACACCAACTATATGGTCGGGCTGACCCCGGTCTTCCCGGACAACCGCCTGGGGCCGGAAGGCGATGTCTTCAAGATCGGTTGTTCCACCTGCCACAATGGCGTGCAGAAGCCGCTCTATGGCGTCTCCATGCTTCAGGACTACGTCGATGCCCTCGACAAGAAGGGGCCGGCCGGTGTGCCTGATTTCTCCACCTACGTGCCCGGAGAAACCCAGGTTCTCGAAACGGACCTGCCAGCGTCCTCATCCGCACTCCCTCCCCAGACCAAGCTTGCGGATGCAAAGGACTGACAACGGCCGGCAGGACCGTAAACTGAGCGGGAGCCTTTCGGGCTCCCGTTTTTTGGCATTTTTTGAAATCGTCTGCGTGAAGAGGCGGACAGCTTTTTCGGATCAGGCAGAGGCCGTTACGGGGCGGTCTCCCGCCGGCTGCCGCCGGTCAGCGGATGTCGGCCCGCAATTGTGGAAAACGGTCAAGATAGATACGGAACCAAGGGGTAAAGGCGTCCGGTGTTGCGGCGGCTTCGCGGTGCAGCTCATCCGGGCGGATCCAACGCACGGCGTCCACCTCGTCCGGGTTTGGCCGGATGGACAGCGCAGCCCGGTCCACCTGGGCGGAAAACAGCGTCACACGCTCATGTTCGCGGAGCCCGCCGCCGACATCGGCCTGGTAGTCCACTGTCCGGTGCCGGGTCAGCGGCAGGGTGAAACCGAGCTCTTCCTGAAGGCGTCTTTCAGCACAGGCTTCGACAGTTTCATCCCAATGGGGATGGCTGCAGCAGGTGTTGGCCCACTGCCCGCCGCAATGGTATTTCGATCTGGCCCGCTGCTGGATCAACAGGCAGTCCCCGTCAAAGACGAAAACGGAGACGGCCAGATGCAGGACCCCTTGAACATGCGCGGCCATTTTCTCGACCGGAAACAGAGAGCCGTCACCGGCCACCGCCGGGATAATGATATGCCTGTTCATGAATTGCAGCGTCCGTTTTCACATGTCACGCAACTGCGCGGGCCAGGGCGCATTGCGACCAGAGTGCGCACAGCGCCTCTGAGAGGCCCCTTATGTCCGCATCGCTGTGCAGCGGTGTCGGCGTGATGCGCAGCCGTTCCGTGCCCACCGGCACCGTCGGATAGTTGATCGGCTGCACATATATGCCGAAATCGCTCAAAAGAACATCGGAAATCCATTTGCATTTCGCCGCATTGCCCACGATCACCGGCACGATGTGGCTGGGATTGTCCATATGAGGGATCCCGCGTGCATCCAGGGCGTCCCGCACCTGGGCAACCCTCTCCTGATGCGCATGCCGTTCCGCCGAACTGGTCTTCAGATAGCGGATCGATGCAGCCGCCCCGGCGGCCAGCGCGGGTGGCAGGGCCGTGGTGAAGATGAAACCGGAGGCAAAGGAGCGGACAAAATCGATCAGGACGGCCGGGCCGGTGATATAGCCCCCCAGAACGCCGAAGGCCTTGCCAAGCGTCCCCTCGATCACGGTCAGACGGTCCATGAGCCCTTCCCGCTCGGCGACACCACCGCCCCGGGGACCATACATGCCAACCGCATGCACCTCATCCAGATAGGTGATCGCTCCGAACCGGTCCGCCACATCGCAGATCTCCCGGATCGGGGCGATGTCCCCGTCCATGGAGTAGACGCTTTCGAACGCTACAAGTTTCGGGGCCCGCGGATCATCGGCTGCCATCAGCTCCCGCAGATGGTCCGGATCATTGTGCCGGAACACCCGTTTCTGGCAGCGCGCATGGCGGATGCCTTCAATCATCGAGGCGTGGTTGAGCGCGTCGGAATAGACAATGATCCCGGGGATCTTCGCCAGCAGCGTGCCGAGCGAGGCCCAATTGGACACATATCCGGAGGTGAAGATCAGGGCAGCCTCCTTGGCATGAAGGTCGGCAAGTTCACGTTCCAGAAGAACGTGATAGTGGTTCGTGCCGGAAATATTGCGCGTGCCACCGGCACCAGCACCGCATTTTGCGATGATCTCCGTCATGCGCCCCGTCACAACCGGGTTCTGCCCCATACCCAGATAATCATTTGAGCACCAGACGGTGACCTCCCGGGTGCTGGCATCGTCCCCGTAGAACCGCGCCTTCGGAAAGGCCGAGCAGTGCCGTTCCAGTTCGGCAAAGACACGGTAGTTTCCTGCGCTGTGCAATTCGGAGAGAGCAGTCTCCATATGCTCAAAAACGTTCATCAGTCTCTCCTCTTCCCTCAATATCTGCAGCTAAGGTGCATCCGGCTGGCGCTTGGCTGCCCTGCCGACTGGGGGCAGTCCCCGATGGGCTGACGTGGACACCGCTCCGGCTGGCCGTGTCCTGGGCAGGGCCCAGCGCCACAGCGCCATGTCCGAGAGCGGAAGCACCAGAATGAGATGTTCCAGGATCGCAAGGGCCATGAAGGTGGCCAGCAGAATATGGCCGACCACGCTATAGTCCTGGTCCGCCCGTGCCGCCGCTATGGCCAGTCCCCCGAACAGGCCGACGGCAATGGCCAGCAGGACGGGAAACAGCGGGGTTGTGCGCCCGGTGTTGAAATAGGTCTTCAGATGCAGGACTGCTGGCGGCATCAACCCGCTGACCGCATGGCGTGCCCCCAGAAAGATCAGCACCTTGGAGGAGATCCGCATCCCCCACAAAAGCCCGAATGTGGCAAAACCGAACAGATTGCCACCGCCGGATAGCGTCAGCCACAGAAAAAGCCCGGTCACGGCCAGGGCGATCTCGTGATCGCACACGGCTTTCCAGGCCGCCTTGAAGCGCGCAAACCCGGTGAGCCCGGGAGGGCAGTCCTCCTTCCGGCGGCCCGTGACCATGCCGGTGAGGAATGTGGTCTCGTGCCAGGACCACACCAGAAGCGCCCCGAAAAATCCCGCATAGGAACCGAGCGGCGTCAGGTGGCGGCTGCCGTAATACAAAAGCAGAAACCCAGCGACCCCGATCACCGTGACCACGGGCAGAAGCTGCCAGGGCTCCAGACGGCGCCGTGTGGACCAGTGCACCAGAGCCAGCACGAGCCCGGTCGACAGCCACCACACGCCGATAGCGGTCAGGATTGCCGTGAGCGGGCTCGCAAGGGTCATCGAACGCTCCTCACCACACGGGCTGCAGGCGGGAGGTGTCCGGCAAGGTGTTCTTTTTCGCCGGGATCGCATACATGCGCAGAAAATTCACTCCCGCCGCCAGCCCCCACCAGGCCTTGCCCAGCCGGCCTGCCACTCCGCCCCTTTCGCCAGCGGCCTGCAGGTTCCGGTTGATCCGCTCCATGCGCCGGAAGCCTTCCACCAGCGCGGGATTGTCCAGATCCAGCACCAGCGGGAAACACTGACGGGAGATTTCCGACGTCAACCGGAACACCTTCATGTCGTAGTCGTCGATCTCAACGCCCAGAGCCTTGTGAAAGGCCGGGCGCATGTGATCGCGCACATACATGGTTGCAAAGACTGCCAGCAGGAAAAACTTGATCCAGAGCTTGTTATGCCCCTCCAGCAGGCGCCGGTCCGAACGGATAATCAGCGAAAACGCCTCTCCATGGGAGAACTCGTCATTGCACCACTGCTTGAACCACTTGAAAATCGGATGGAACCGCTGATCGGGGTGCTTTTCCAGATGCCGGAAGATGGTGATGTAGCGCGCATAGCCGATCTTCTCTGAAAGATAGGTCGCGTAATAGATGAATTTCGGCTTGAAATAGGTGTATTTCTTGGCCTTTGCGAGAAAGCCCATATTCACGCCGATGCCGAAATCTTTCAGCGCATCGTTGATGAAGCCCGCATGGCGCGATTCATCCCGGCTCATATAGCCGAACAGCTCACAGATTTCCTTGTTCTTGCCCCGCCGTTTCATCTCCTTGTAAAGAACACAGCCTGAGAATTCCGAGGTCAGGGAGGAGACGAGAAAATCGATGAATTCCTCGCGCAAATCTTCCGGCAGCGCGCCGATATCGATTTCATCCCAGTCTTGATTACGTTTGAAATGCCCCCTGTTCGGATCGCTGCGCATTTGCGCGATCAGGGCGTCCCATTCCGCACGCACCGGTTCGACATCGATCTTGTCCATCTCGTCAAAATCGGTGGTATAGAAGCGCGGTGTCAGCATGGTGGACACTAGGGCGCTGCGCGTCGTGTCGTTCTGGGCCGCGGTACGTTTTTCAAGGGTCGGTTCGTTGGCGGCCAGGCTGGCCGGTGTGACGGTCTTGTTCATGACAGTGCCCTTTCTGTGAAGCTGAACTCACACAGTTCCATAAATTCAAAGTCGCCCGTGGCCCGGGTCCAGGCACGTTCAAGCGCGCCTGCGCGCTGGATCGTGGCCTGCCGCCGGAAGCTTTGGCTCTGGCCATAGGGGATCGAGATCGGTGCTCCATGCACAAACACCTCGTCTCCCGGCTGCACGACAATGCCGTTGTCAAAGCGCACATGCGCGCCGAGCTGATCAAAGGTGTTGTTGATCTCCACGGTGCAGCTGACGGTTTCCGTCCGCCGCAGGGGTGCGAAAATCGGGTTCATTGGCTTGCTCCTCCCTGTTGACCAAGCAGTCGTTCGAAAGCTGCGGCATTGTCCTTGCCGAAGGCTTCCAGATAGATGCGCTCACCCGTCGCCGTATCCGACAGGCTGACAGTGCCCGCTTCCCATCTGATAATCCGGTACGGGGCGGCCTCCGGCACC
The DNA here is from genome assembly GCF_056161025.1 of Roseibium sp. AWQ4_254. Classification (NCBI taxonomy): domain Bacteria; kingdom Pseudomonadati; phylum Pseudomonadota; class Alphaproteobacteria; order Hyphomicrobiales; family Stappiaceae; genus Roseibium; species Roseibium sp. AWQ4_254. The sequence goes on along the minus strand of NZ_JBSWYH010000001.1, from coordinate 181,177 downwards.
CTGGCGACCAAGCGCATGCGCTCAAACGCACGCAGCGATCCGCGCACGAACCCGCCCGTGTCCTTTTCAAAAACCGCTATGCGGACCCCGGAGCGGGCGTCGGCGACAATCACCTCGTCTGCACCGGACCGGGTGATGATGATGTCCCGGATCGCGACGGGCACCCCGGCCCGGTGCTTGATGACCCCGATCCCGGTTGTCTGCCCGAACACAACGGCGCCTGCGGCAAACACAAGGAGCAGGACAGCTCCGATCAAAATGCCTTTCGGGAACGTGTTGGTGCGTTTGCCCTCGCGCGACCCGAAATATCCAAGATGGGATACCGTCCCCATTCCCCCGCTCCTATTCCGCAGCTGCGACGGCGCTTGGCGCCGCTGGTTCATCTTCTGGCGAGACCTCTTTGAGCCGGGCATGGCCCGACATGGCAGATGTGTACTGGCTAATGGCCAGGGCCAGCAGATCGGCGACCGGTCTGGCCTCCGGCAGGCAGATCAGACTCGGCTCCACATTGGAAAACCGCCATCCGCGCACATGCGGCCACTGAACCAGCCAGGACAGCCGGTGCCCCGGCAACAGCCGGACGGCCAGATTTCCTGCGCCGCCGCCCTGATCCCCCAGCGCCAGCGCGCTGATCTGCCTGAACGGCAGATTAAGCGTGATCGCAAAGGCCACACCAAAGCGCAGCACGATCCGTTTTGAGGTGATTGTGTACAGCGTCGTCTTTTCAACGCCCCAGGCGAACAGTTCCAGCATCCCGATCACGATGGCCGCCAGCGCTGTCAGCACCGCAACGGAAAAGACGATGCCGGCCACCGGCCGGCCGTCATAGAGACCGCCTGCAACCGCCCACAGCGCCAGCAGCCCGAAATAGCCGGCAATCCAGCGGTTCTTCAGTACATGGCGTGCCACAAGCCGGGCGGACGGACGGCCCTGCCACACCATCTGCTCCCCATCGGGAAGATGCCCTGGCAGGCCCGGCACAGGCTCGATCTCATGCTCGCGGGTGACAAACTGTTTCACAGGAACGCCTCCCTGCGGTCGCGCAGCGCATAAAGAAGCCCGGCGCCGAAATAGGCGGCGATCTTGTCCTCTTCCAGCAGCGTTACAACCCCGTCCTTGGCCCGCGACGGCACATCCGCGAACTGGCCGGACGTGATCGCATGCACATAGAGATATGGCCGGACCCGGTCGTTCTGGCGCTTGATGACAACAAAATTATTCGGTAGCAGAGAGCTGTGCGACCCAGCGTCAACGTCGATTTCGTAATAGCGGATCAGATGCTCGGCCCGGTCGACCCAAACGTCCTTGACCGTGCCAGCCGGTTTGCCGTCGCATCCCATCACCTTGAGCCCAATCGGGTTTGTTTCCCCTTCAGCAATGGCAAAGCCGTCCGCCAGGCGCATGGGAACAATGCGGGCCTCGCCGTGGGCGGTCAGATCCGGTGTGTCGGAGCGCTCGGCCCAGGACCCGGGACCGACACCGGCCAGCAAGGGATTTCCCTCCGGCTCGATCGGATATCCGGGGGACTTGGACATCCGCCTGGCGTTGAGCGGGCGCTCATCCCGCTTGAGATCCGGGACCTGCCTGGTGCCTTGCCCATGGGGCAGCACAAATGTCTTCTTGTCTGGAACAAAGAGCCAGGGATCCTTGCTGTACCGGCCGGAGACATCGTCTTCCAGAGGATAGCCTTCCCTGCGGTCCTCCTGGCGGATGTACCAGATCAGACCTGCAAAAAAGATCCAGAATGCGTAGAGCACAACCTGTGCGACATCCAGGCTGCCACCGAGGGAACCGGTCATGACACTTTCTCCTTCCCGTTCTCGGCCAACCGGGCTCAGCCCGGCAATTCGGCCAACCCAAACCGCATTTCCCGGTCCTCCGTCTGGCTGTAGCGGGCGCCGGTCAAAGGCCCCAGCACCGCCAAACAGAGAAAAAGAAGAGCGATTTCAATATGATAAACAAAGATATATCCGGTTCCGACCGTGTCCATTGCCGGACCGAGCGCACCGGTCAGGGCCAGCGCGTTCACAGCATTTTTGATCACGCCACCCAAAAGCAGGCTGACCCCGACCGCCGTGGCCTGAACAGCGCCCCAGGCGCCGACCAGAAGTCCGCTATCGGCCTGTTTCGAAATGCCCATGGCCGCCAGCATGGTGCAGACGGCAAAGAGCCCGCCCCCAAGGCCAACCCCGGCCGCGCCTGCAAAAAACAGGCTGTGCAGCCCGAGGGGCGAGGCCAGAATAATGGCGGAAAACGCCGCAATTCCAATCAGCAGGCCACGTGCCGCCACACGGTACATATGCGCGCCCCTGTTCAGGCTGGTGGCCGCCCATGCAAACCCGGTCATGGTTCCGGCCGCCCACAATCCGGTCAGCAGCGTTGTCTGCGCAACGCTCAGCCCCAGGATCTCTCCGCCATAAGGTTCCAGCAAAATGTCCTGCATGGAAAAGGCCGCCGACCCGACCGCGACCGCCAGGAGCAGACGCATGGTGCCCGGATGTTGACGGTACTCCCTCAAAGCACTGAAGAAGCTTGCCACCTTGCGGTCCAGGGCCGTGCGGCCCGGATTCCGCGCCTCCTGTTTCCAGATCGCAATCACATTGATCACAAGGGTGAACAGCGCGGTGCCCTGGATCACCTGGATGAGCTGTTTGTGGGAGAAATCGACAAGGACCAGGCTGTAAAAGCCGGAGGCGGCAATCATCCCGGCCAGCAGCATCACATAGAGCAGCGCCACCACGCGGGGGCGCTTGTCAACGGGCACGATGTCGGTCGCCAGGGCAAGACCTGCCGTCTGGGCCGTGTGCAGCCCGAACCCGGTCAACAGGAACGCCAACGCCGCGCCGGCCGGGCCTGCCCAAGCAGGGCCAACCGTTTGGGAATGGAGCAGCAGCAGGACGAAGGGCATGATAGCCAGCCCGCCAAACTGCAGCAGGCTGCCGAACCAGATATAGGGAACCCGACGCCAGCCGAGAACCGACTTATAGGTGTCCGACTTGTGGCCGATGAAAAGACGCAGGGGCGCTGCCAGCACCGGAATGGCGACCACCGCCGAGACAAGGGCCACCGAGACGCCCAGCTCCACAATCAGGACCCGGTTCAAGGTGCCCGTCAAAAGCACCAGAACACAGCCTGCGGACACCTGAAACAGGGCCAGGCGCAGCAATCTGGACAGCGGCACCTGGCTGGAGGCCGCGTCTGCAAACGGCATGAAGCGCGGTCCGGCCTTTTGCCAGAACTGGATCATTTTCCGGTTGGCGGCGCCAGGCGTCATGAGCGGATCACCTCCATGGCCTGGGAGGTGTAGAACCCGACTGAAATCCGGTGTGTGCGGCCGCTGATCCAGTCCATCATATGGGGCTGCTGCACCAGTTGATGCACGACCCGCTCCGGATTGGCCGGATAGATGGCCGGGGCCCTGTCCGCGCGCGGAAAGGCCTTGCCGATCATCAGCATGGCGCGCAACAGATGGGAACTTGGCGCCAGCGTGAAAAGAAGTGCCCGGCGCGTGCGGGTGGCAAAGGCTTCCAGAACCCGCCTGGCGTCTTCCGGAGCGTAATGGATCAGGACATCCATGGCCAGAACCGCATCAAAACGTCCCAAATGCGGGTCCAGCATGTCACCGCTGCGGAACTCCACGGTTCCGGCGCCCGCCTCCCCTTTTTCAGGACCATGTTCGGCGGCCCTTTGGCGGGCGAAGGTGATCATCTGGGCGGACAGATCAATGCCGACCACATCCGCCCCACGGGCCATCAGCTCCAGCGACAGCACGCCCGAGCCGCAGCCCGCGTCCAGAATGCGCCAGCCTTTAAGATCTTCCGGCAGCCAGCCGGACAGGATCGCCCGCATGTCTTCCCGGCCCTGACGGACAGTTGCCCGGATCCCGCTCACCGGCTGATCACCCGTCAGCCTTTTCCATGCTTCCAGCGCAGTGCGGTCGAAATAATGTTCAATTTCCCCGGTCCGTTCCAGATAGGTTCCGCGTGTCATGGCCGTCGCGCTCCTGTCACTCAAAGCCGAGAAATTCAAAGATTTCCCGGTCTTTCATCGGCTCGGCGTTCAAGGCCTCGGTGCCTGCCCAAAGCTGCTCGGCCAGTTGGAGATATTCGTTCTGAATTGCGGTGATCTCCGCCGTGCCCTCCATCTCAAACAGGGTGGATTTCTTCAGGCGGCTCAGACGGAGCTGGTCGGAGTCGGGCACATGGGCCAGGCGTTTCAGACCGACGGAAGCGTTGTAACGGTCAATCTGGTCGGTTTCGCGAGACCGGTTGGCAATGACCCCGCCCAGGCGGACCTCGTAGTTTTTTGCCTTGGCCTTGATCGCGGCAACAATGCGGTTCATGGCGAAGATGGAATCAAAGTCATTGGCCGCGACCACGACCGCGCGTTCGGCATGCTGCAGAGGCGAAGCAAAGCCGCCGCAGACCACATCCCCGAGCACGTCAAAGATCACCACGTCGGTATCATCCAGAAGGTGATGTTCCTTCAGCAGTTTGACGGTCTGGCCAACCACATATCCGCCACAGCCTGTGCCCGCCGGCGGGCCGCCGGCCTCAATGCACTGCACCCCGTTGAAGCCCTCGACCATATAGTCTTCAGGGCGAAGCTCTTCGGTGTGAAAGTCTACCTGTTCCAGAATGTCGATCACGGTCGGGATCAGGCTTTTGGTCAAGGTGAAGGTGCTGTCATGTTTTGGATCGCAGCCGATCTGGAGGACACGCTTGCCAATCTTGGAAAAAGCCACCGACAGGTTGGACGAGGTTGTCGACTTGCCGATCCCGCCCTTGCCATAAATGGCGAAGACCTTGGCGCCATCAATGTCCATTTCCGGATCCAGATGCACCTGGACACTGCCATCGTCCTGCGCGCGTTCAAGCAGTTTTGCCGCCGTCCGGGCCTCGCTCTCGGCTGTTTTCGGGTGGGTATAGATGTTCATTCGGCCGCCTCCGTCACCAGGCCTTCCAGCCGGTCCTCCAGTTCCTCACCGGCCTGCCGCAAGGCCTCAAGCGTTTCGGCATCCGGTTGCCAGTAGTCGCGCTCCTGCGCCTCCATCAGCCGGGCGGCGACCCGGGCCGCCGAGGCCGGATTGAGCTCCGCCAGGCGGCGGCGCATGGTTTCGTCAAGCACATAGGTTTCAGTGATTTTCTGATAGACCCAGGGCGCCACTCCTCCGGTGGTTGCCGACCAGCCAAGCGTGTTGGTCACATTCGCCTCGATATGGCGCACCCCTTCATAGCCATGCTGCAGCATGCCCTCGAACCATTTCGGATTGAGGGTGCGGGTCCGGGTTTCCAGCGCCACCTGCTCGCCAAGGGTGCGCACTTTCGCCTCTCCCTGGGTCTGGTCCGAAATATAGACCGTCAGGCTGCTCCCACCTTTGGCCCGCGACACCGCCTTGGACAGCCCACCCAGCGTGTCGAAATACTGTTCAATGGTGGTGACGCCGATTTCGACCGATTCCAGGTTCTGATAGGCCATGTCGACATCACCCAGAATGGCGTCGAGCAGTGCAGATTGGCGGCTGGCCTTGCCCTTGCGGTTGATCGCAAAGCTTTTGCGGCTGGTATAGGTGTCGGCAATTTCCTCGTCATCGGTCCAGGCCGAAGAGCCGATCAGCATGTTGACATTCGCGCCATAGGCCCCATCCGCATTGGAAAAGACCCGGTAGGCCGCAGCTTCCAGATCGCAGCCATTGGCCTTGCAATAGGCAAGCGCATGTTTGCGGATGAAATTCTGCTCCGGCGGCTCGTCTGCGGTGGCGGCCAGAAAACTGGCCTCAGCCAGCATGCTGGCCTGGATCGGCAGCAGGTCGCGGAAGATACCCGACAGGGTCATGACCGCATCAATGCGTGGCCGGTTCAGATCCTCAAGCGGGATCAGTTCCGCCCCGCAGACCCTGTTATAGGCATCCAGCCTTGGCCGGGCGCCCATGAGCGCCAGGGCCTGGGCGAGCGGCGCCCCCCCAGTTTTCAGATTGTCCGTCCCCCAAAGCACCAGGGCAACCGTTTCGGGCAGCTTGCCATCGCCCTGCAAATACCTGTCCAGAATCCGGGCGGCCTGTCTGGCGCCGTCCTCCAGCGCAAAACGGCTTGGAATGCCAAAGGGGTCGAAACCATGCAGGTTCCGCCCGGTCGGCAGCAGATCCGGCGTTCTCAAGAGGTCGCCGGAGGGCGCCGGGGGAACAAACTGGGCATCCAGCGCCCGCACCAGGCCATCCAGTTCCTGGTTGGAGCTGAGATTGGCGTTGATCGCCTGAAGATGCCGGACGGTTTCCTGCCCCTCCGCCGTCAGATCCGCAGCCGCCGCCGCCAGCACCTTCCCGTCACCGGCAACGATCAACTGGCAGAGGGCACCGGCATCACCAAGACACCCGCTATTGGGCATGGCAGAGGCGATATGGGCCAGCGTTTCTGCCCGCTCGCTCGGCCCCATGCCACGGCCCGCCACATGAAGACCGTGCGGGATCAGCGCATATTCCGTTTCCGTGATCGCCGAAACCAGATGCTCGATGAACCCCTCTGTGGAAAGACCGGCCGCACCGCTGGCAAGATCCAGGGCCTCCGCCTGGGTCCGGATGACCTCCAGCAGCCGTTCCCGCTCGGTCCGGACCTCCGGCGCGGTCGAGCGGTACTGGTCCAGACTGGCCTTGAGGCTGTGCAGTCCCTTGTAGAGCCCCGCCTCGGTAATTGACGGCGTCAGATAGGAAATGAGAGTGGCCGCTGACCGGCGCTTGGCAATGGAGCCCTCGGACGGGTTATTCGAAGCATAGAAATAGAAATTCGGCAGAGATCCCAGAAGACGGTCGGGCCAGCAGGTTCCCGACAGGCCGGTGTGCTTGCCGGGCATGAATTCCAGCGCGCCATGGGTGCCGAAGTGAAGAACCGCATCGGCTGCGAACGTCTCGCGCAGATAGGTGTAATAGGCGGCAAAGGCATGGTTGGGCGCAAAGCCGCCTTCAAACAGAAGCCGCATCGGGTCGCCCTCATAGCCGAAGGGGGGCTGGAGCGCGATCAGCAGGTTGCCGAAGCGGCGGCCGAGAATGTGAATGCCGCGGCCATTGCTGAGGATGCGGCCGGGGGCCGGGCCCCACTGGGCTTCGATCTCGGCAAGGAACGCCTCCTGACGCACATGATCATCGGCGCATACGGTCTCATGCACATTCGCCTCTGTCCCGAACCGGTCCGCATTGCCGCACAGAAGCATGTCCCTCAAGGTCTCGGCATCGGGCGGAACCTCGACCTCATAGCCTTCCGCCTTCAGCCGCTTCATGGTTTCCAGCAGGCTCTCAAAGACAGCCAGAAAAGCAGCGGTGCCGATATTGCCGCCATTGGGCGGATAGTTGAACAGGGTCGCGGCGATCTTGCGTTCGGCCCGGGGTGTGCTGCGCAAACGGGCCATGGAGGCAATCCGGTCCGCAAGAAGCCCCACGCGCTCATCATCCGGGCGCATGCAGGCCCGGCCCGAAGGACAGGAGCCCAGCTGGCGGGCGCAAATGCAGCTCTTCGCCTGCGGCCCAGACGTGCTGCGCCCGCCAATAACCATCGAGCCGATGGCGCCATCCAGTTCGGGGATGGCCACCATCAGTGTGGTCTCTATGGGGGTCAGCCCTTGCGTGGAGGCCTGCCAGCCATCCCGTGTCTGGAATTCGGTCACACAGGCCGACAGATAAGGCACGTTCAGCTTTTGCAGCGTTTCCGCCGCAGCCGCCGCATCGCTATAGGCAGGGCCGCCCACCAGGGAGAAGCCCGTCAGCGAGCAGAGCACGTCAATCTGCGCGCCCCCGTTCTGGCCACTCATGAAGCGCTCAATGGCCGCGCGCATGTCGAGTCCGGAGCAGAATACGGGAACCACGTTGAAGCCCCGCGCCTCAAGGGCGGCAATGACGCTGTCATAATGGCCCGTGTCACCGGACAGGATGTAGGTGCGTAGCAACAGCAAACCGACCGTGCCCTGCGCGCCCCGGACCCTGACCAGTTTCTGCGGCTGCGTGATCACCCGCGGGCGCGAACGCGGATGATAAAGGCCCACCTCCGGATAGTCCTCCGGCGCCTTTGCGGAGATGGCAGATCTGAGAGGCTTGCGGTTGCCGGTGGCATATTTGCTGACCAGCAGCCGGACCATGTTCGCAATATTTTCGTCCGAGGCCGCGATCCGGTACTGCAACGTCAAAAAATAGTTGCGCACATCCTGGGCGGTTCCGGGAATGTATTTCAAGAGCTTCGGCAAGCGCCGCAGCATGGCGAGCTGCCGTTCTCCGGCCGTGCGCCCGCTCTCCTTGCCCTTGCGGGAACTGCTGCCGCGCAGCCGTTTCAACAGCGCCAGCGGACCTTTCTGCTCGCCGCTCATGCGGAACCGGCCCATGGCCGTGTATTTCATGATGGTGCCGGCCGACATGCAGCAGACCATGGCGTCGCAGTCCAGATGGCGCGCTTCGAGCGCATCGGCGATGGCCTTGACGTGCTCTTCCACGAAGATCATCGAAACAATGATGATGTCGCCCGTGCTGATCGCCTGCCGGCACGCAGCCAGGGCTGCCGGGTCCTCCGCCCAGTCGGTCGCCGCATGCACGGTGAGGGTCAGGCCAGGAAGATCGTTTTTCAAAAGGGCACGCGCATCATCGACAGCTGCGGCAACATGATTGTCCAGCGTAATGAAGACCACCTGGATGGCGTGGCCGCTATCGGGCGAAATGGGCTTTCGCATCGTACAACGTCTCCACGGTAATGGGATGAATGCCCTTGCCGGCAGCAAAGCTTTCCGTGTTGCGCCGGGCTTTCCCGCGCACAAAGAAAGGCACTTTCTTCAGCTCGCGCTCCGCCTCGTCGGTCCAGAGCGCCATCGCTTGCGCCGCCCTGCCTGATGCATCAGGGGCGGGATTTGGAGCAGGCTCCGCCGCCCCCACGAACTGGCTGTGGTCTGCCACCGGACTGTGCGCATGCAGATGGGAGGCGGCTGCGTCATCATTGAACTCAAAGTCATCACGGAACATCGACAGAAGGTGTTCTTCCAGCCCCATCATCAGCGGATGCACCCAGCTGTCGAAAATCACGTTAGCGCCTTCAAAGCCCATTTGCGGCGAATAGCGGGCCGGAAAGTCCTGCACATGGACCGGGGCCGAGATGACCGCACACGGAACCCGCAGCCGCTTGGCGATATGGCGCTCCATCTGGGTGCCAAGAACCAGCTCGGGCCGGGCCTCCACAAGGGCCGATTCCACCTCTAGGTGATCCTCGGTGATCAGAGGCTCGACCCCGTACTCCCGGGCCGCAGCGCGCACATCGCGCGCAAACTCGCGCATATAAGTGCCAAGGCCGCAAACCTTAAAGCCAAGTTCGCGGCTGGCGATGCGGGCAGCCGCCAGGGCATGGGTGGCATCGCCGAAGATGAAGACACGTTTGCCGGTCAGATAAGTGCTGTCGATCGATTTTGCGTACCAGCTTGCCCGGTCGGCCTGCGCCGCCCTGAAGGGCACCGCCTCTGAAGGCCCGTCCTCTAGACCGGCCAGGGCACGGGCTTCGCTGAGGAAACGGCGCGTCGCCTCCACGCCGATCGGAACGGTCGACAAGATCGGCATGCCATAGGTTTTGTGAAGCCAGCGGGCCGCCGGTTCGGCAATTTCCGGATAAAGAACAATATTGAAGGCCGCTTCCGGCAGCCGTGCCAGATCTGCAGGCCGGGCCCCAAGAGGAGCAACACAACGGACCTCAAGACCGGCGCCTTCAAGCAATGTTGTGATCTCGCGGATATCGTCCCGGTTGCGGAACCCCAGGGATGTTGGTCCAAGAATGTTGCAGCTGTTGGGCGCGAGGGTCTGCGGCCGTGTCCGGTTGGCGGCAAAGGTCCGCACCAGGCGGTAAAAGGTTTCCGACGCGCCCCAGGTTTCCTTCTTCTGATAGGATGGCAAGTCGAGCGGCACCACCGGGATCTCAAGATCGAGGGTGCTGGCAAGTCCGCCCGGGTCATCCTGCAGCAATTCGGCCGTGCAGGACGCCCCCACCATCAGGGCCTCGGGCTTGAAGCGTGCGGCAGCCTCCCGGCAGGCCACCTTGAAGACATCAGCCGTCGAAGCCCCGAGATCACGGGCCTGAAAGGTTGTATAAGTCACAGGCGGCCGGGACTGGCGCCGCTCGATCATGGTGAAAAGAAGATCAGCATACGTGTCCCCCTGGGGCGCGTGCAGCACATAGTGGAGCCCCTCCATGGAGGCGGCAATACGCATCGCGCCGACATGGGGCGGGCCTTCATAGGTCCACATGCTCAACTGCATGGCGCGCCCTCCTTCGCTGCAGGTGCATCGCCGAGCGCCTGTCTGCGCGCCAAAGGGCGCGCAAACAATTCGGCCAGATCACCGGCCTGCTCGTATCCCTGGATCGGCGTGAAGGCGAACTCGATCGACCATTTCGTCAGCCGGCCTTCCGCTTCAAACGGATTGGCCAGACCCATGCCGCATACGATCAGGTCCGGGTCCGCCGCACGGCACCGGTCGATCTGCCGGTCCACATCCTGGCCTTCGCAGAGGGCTGTGCCGGGCGGCAGCAGCGCCAGCTCGCCCGCAACGTGCTGACGGTGCAGATAGGGGCTGCCAACCTCGATGATGTCGGCATCGACTTCCCGCGACAGGAACCGGGCCAGGGACGGCTCAAGCTGACTGTCGGGGAAGAAAAAAAGGCGTTTTCCCTGCAGCAGAGGCTGATAATGCGCAAGGGCCGCCCGCGCCCGCTTGCGTGGGGCCGCCGTCACCGCATCAAACCGCTCATCAGCAACCCCGAACGATGCCGCAATCGCCCTCAGCCAGGACGTGGTTCCTTCTTCCCCAAGCGGATAGAGGGCGTTGATCCTGCAGGCTCCGCGGGCTTCCAGCGCCTGCGCGGTCGCCCCGAGATAGGGCTGGGCGAGCACAAACCGTGCTGAGGGGCCTATAGGCGGCAAGGCAGTGCTGGTCCGCCCGGGCAGGAACTGCACATTCCGCAGGCCGAGATCGGCAAACAGCCGCTGAAACTGATCTTCAACGATATCCGGCAGGCATCCGGCAACAATGAGAGCGGGCTCTTTGCCCACATCCGTCAGCTTGGGCGCCTCGGCAACAAGTGCCGCCAGAAAATTGTCTTCCCCTTGTGTGAAGGTTGTTTCGATCCCGCTGCCGGAATAACAGACCACCCGGTGCCGGGGCGCATGGTGGCGGTTCAGGCGCTCTGCGGCCTTGGCCAGGTCAAACTTGATCACCTCGGACGGGCAGGAGCCGACCAGAACCAGCATCTTGATGTCCGGCCGGCGCGCCAGCAGCTTTTCCACCACGGCGTCAAGTTCATCATGCATGTCGGCCAGACCGGCCAGGTCCCGCTCGTCCATGATCGCGGTGGCAAACCGCGGCTCGGAAAAGATCATCACCCCGGCCGCGGACTGCATCAGATGGGCGCAGGTCCTGGAGCCGACAATCAGGAAAAAGGCGTCCTGCACCTTGCGGTGCAACCAGATAATCGACGTCAGCCCGCAGAAAACCGCGTGTTGCCCGCGTTCCTTGATCGGAGCTGCCGGGGGGCTGCAGGTTGGGAGAGGCTGGTTCATCGGGCCACCTCCGCAGGGGGCAGCTCCGAAGTCCCGGCAGGCAAGCCCCCGTCTTCAAGCAGGCTGGCCCGGGACGCCTGATCCAGACGGGCCAGGCGCAATTTCCAGACAAACTGGCCCGCATTGACCACATAGGCCGCATAGGCGGCCAGAGCGAGCCCCATTAGCGCCTCCGGTGCCAGACTGCGGCTGAAAAGCGCCACCAGATAGGCGGTGTGGAGCACCAGCACCAGAATCGAAAACACGTCTTCCCAGAAGAACGGGCGCGCAAACAGATAGCAGCCAAAGACATGCTTTTCCCAGACCGACCCGGTGACCATGATGGCATAGAGCGTGAGTGTCTTCAGAATCACCGAGATCTCGGCAGCCCCCTGCCCGGTGCCGGTGGCCAGGAAGGACAGGATCAATCCAAGACTGATCAGGAAAACCAGAAACTGGACCGGGGCCAATATTCCCTGCACCACAGTCCAGAGGCTGGAGTCGCGCCGCTTCCGCTCGTCCTCGGTATAAAGACCTCCGGCCTTTGCCGTTTTCCTTGGCTTACCAAACGACATTTGTTCCTCCCCCCGCCCCTGGACATCAGGAAACGGCAGATAGGAAAGCGTAACGCCACAGGCGTAAAAGTGTCAACTAAACATGACGTATATTTTTATTTACACTTATCAAAAGGAGAGGCATGCTAGGTCGGCCCTCAGGTGCAACAGGCAACACGGGCCGCCTTCTGGAACGTGTCCACCCGAAGCGGTCAGGGAGGCTTGATGAAAAGTGAGGACGACCGGCACCAGTGCTTTTGCCCCAAAAAACAAGCACGGCCAGCACACGCCTGCCGCTTGTGAGGCCCCCTTTGCCTCTTCAGGGGTGCGCATGCGAAAACGGGAACGGCTGTTCAGCACGGAAAGAGACACGCTCCGCCATCTGATCCAGGGGCCGGTGGCCGCCAGGATGGCCGTGCAATTGTCCACCGATCTGGACACGGGGCTTGAAAAGCACCCCCGGTGTACAAAGGCCATCGCGAACCTCCGCTCGCTTGTCCTGGACACCGGCAGCAGTCTTGAGAACCTGCTGTCCAGCCTTGAGCAGACCCTGCCCCCCAAATCTCCGCCTCTGGTCAAGATCCTGATCCTGGAGGCCGCCGCCAGGCAGCTTGGCCGGGAATGGTCCGACGACATAACCAGTTTCGTTGACGTTGCTATAGCCGCCGCGCGGTTGCAGGGGCTTGCCCAGGCACTGGCGCAGGAAGCGGCTGCACCGGGCACCGCGCCCCATGCTCCGTTTGCCGCCATCCTTCTACCTGAAGGTGAGCAACACACTCTTATGCCCTATTTGACGGGCGCACTGTTCAACGCCTTCGGCTGGCAGCATCAGGTGCTTTCCCACCGCAAGGCTCCAGCTCAGTCTTTTGCCACGGCCATGCGCAGAGCAAATGCGGTTTGCATCGGCTGGAGCACTCCACGCCTGAAACCCCAGGTCAGACATCTTCTTGACGAGATAAAGTTGAACAGACCCGAAAGAAAACAACCTGTGATAGCGGGCGGATTTGCAGCGCTCGATTCTGTTGATTTCCTTGTCGAAATGGGGATTGACTGCGTTTGCGATACTGCGTATTCAGCGGTAAAGATCGCAGTTATTTTCACCAAACTGGAAAAAATGAGTTTTAAAGCGCCTTCTTCTGGCTGCATATCGAACTGCGTTTCAAAAAGGATTGATTGGCGAATCCCATGACCCTAAGCGCCCCCAAAAGCGGACAGCAAGGTATTGAGGTCGCCGGTGTATTACAGAAAACACTCAAGGCAGATGACCTGATCTCGCTGATCGGCCTGGGCGCAGATATAGTTTTCCTCGTCAGCACAGACGGAACAGTCACCCACACATCCGTTCAAAATCCCGATTTGGAAGTTTACAACCTGCCGGACTTCGCAGGCAAACCCTTGCGGGACTGCGTGACAAGCGAGTCTATTGCCAAGATCGACGCGATGCTGAAACCCGCTCCAAAGCGGCCACCTCGCGGGTATCAGGTGAACCACAGCGCGCCGGGACAGCCGGATCTGCCGGTTGCCTATGCGGCGTTCTCCGCAAAGGACCTGCCCTTCACGATCGTGATTGGGCGCGAGATGCAGCAACAGATGCGCGATCAGCAACGGCTGGTCGAAGCCCAGATCGCCATGGAGGCCGACTACCGGGATTTGCGCCAGGCCGAAGCCAGATACCGGGTGGCCTTCAAACTTGCCGAGACCGCCGACATCATCCTTGACGGCGAAAAGCGGACCATTCTTGAGGCCAATGCTGCGGCCATCGCCCTGTTTTCCGGAGCCTCCGGCACCTTGATCAACAAGCCGGTCCGCGATCTGGTCAGCAAGCCGGACCGGGACCGGCTGGGAGATGCCATCGGCGAAGCCCGCCACAGCGGCGAGCCCGTACGCCTCAAGTCCCTGAAAAGCGCCAAGGGACATGCCCTAGAGGCCAAACTGCGGGCCTTCCGGGACAATGGCGCTGCGAACCTGATCCTGACCTTCTGGTCCGAAGGCGGCCCGGACGTACCTGTGCGCGCGGACCGGGAAGCTGCCGCCCAGCCCCCCGCACTCGATCTAGACGCCCTGCCGGAAGCAGCCCTTCAGACCGACAAGGACGGCGCATTGATTGCGGCCAACGCGCTCTTTCTGGACCTCGTCCAGGCGCCAACCCTCAATCAGGTACTCGGCAGAAACGCCAGCAGCTGGCTTGGCAAGTCGGTCGTTGACCTGACCGTTCTTTATGCCCGCGCCCGGGAAGAAACCACCGTTCGCGGATACGCCACCGTAGTGACGGACACGATTGGCGGAGAGCACCCCGTCACGGTGTCCGCACGCCATGAGGCCGGATCCCAGACCGTCCAGCTGCTTCTGGTTCCCCAGGAGACGAAGACGGAGAGCCTCGGGCTGCGGTCCCCTGCCACCCCAGAGCAGGCGGAAGGTTTTGCAACCCTCGTCGGCAAGGTGCCGCTGAAAGAGCTGATCAGGGAATCCCTGGACGTGGTTGAGAAGATCTGCATTGAAGCCGCCCTCGACCAGACCAACAACAACCGCGCCAGCGCTGCGGAAATGCTCGGGCTGTCCCGGCAAAGCCTCTATATCAAGCTGCGCAGACACGGCCTTGAAAACTACCGCCCCGGCTCCTGAAACCCGCCTCAGCTGATAACGCCGCCTGTCAGACCGAGCCGGTCCTTCAGCGCCATTTTCCCATGGGTTCAATTCATTTTGTCTTTTGCAATGAGATGCTGGATTTCAGACAGCGGCAGCCAAATCCGATGACGCACGGCTGGCACCAGCCGAAAGTGTCAATTTAAATTGACACTTTCCCGGCTCAGGCATAGCATCTCCAGCTATGGAACTGATCCGGCACAGACCGCAAGCCAGCTGGCCCTCTCCGGGCGCTTTCATTGCCTTGCTCAAGCCCATCACCTGGTTTCCGCCAATGTGGGCCTATGCCTGTGGTGCCCTGTCCGCTGGCGGAGGTTTTTCCAGCCGCTGGGGATTTGTTCTGTGCGGCGTCCTGCTGGCCGGTCCGCTGCTCTGCGGCACAAGCCAGGCGGTCAATGACTGGTTCGACCGCCATGTGGATGCGATCAACGAACCGGACCGGGTCATCCCTTCCGGACGCATGCCCGGGCGCTGGGGGCTTTATGTCGCCCTTCTCATGTCCGCCCTGTCCATGCTGATAGCGGCCGCGCTCGGCTCCCTGATCTTTGCGGCGGCGCTGATCGGACTGTGCTTTGCCTGGTGCTACAGCGCCCCGCCTCTGCGCTTCAAACAAAATGGCTGGATCGGCAACGGTGTTGTCGGCTTCAGCTACGAAACCCTGCCCTGGCTGACCGCTGCCACGGTCATGACAGGCGCGGCCCCGGCGGCCCCTGTCTGGATCGCCGCCCTGCTCTACGGGGCCGGAGCCCACGGCATCCTGACCTTGAATGATTTCAAGGCGATCACCGGGGACAGGGAAATGGGCATCAGCACCCTGCCCGTTCTCCACGGCGCCCGGCCCGCCGCAGCCATAGCCTGCCTGATCATGGCGCTCGCCCAGGCCGGTGTCGCCGGGCTGCTCCTCTATCTCGGGCTTCCGGTCACCGCTTTTGTAGTCGCATTCCTGCTCGTCCTGCAGATCGGCTGCATGGTGCGCTTCGTCCGCGATCCCGTCCGGCTTGCGGTCTGGTATTCGACAATCGGTGTCGGGCTCTATGTCACCGGCATGATGATTGCCGCGTTCGGCCTGCGGACACTTGCAGCCCCCGTTTCTCAAACCCTGTGAGGAAGCTGTCCCATGACCGCCCAAGCTACCAGCCGCCCGGCACAAGGGCACACCGTCCAGGGGCTCAGCTGGTTGGCCATTGTCAGGCTCGGCCTTGTTCAGGCGTCACTCGGCTCGATTGTGGTGCTGACCAATTCGACGCTCAACCGGGTCATGGTTGTGGAACTTGGCCTTGCAGCCATCATCCCCGGATTACTGGTCGGTGTTCATTATGGGGTGCAGCTGTCGCGGCCGCTTTGGGGCCACCGCTCGGATGTCGGCCGCTCCCGCACAAGCTGGATCCTGGGAGGTCTTGCCGTGCTCGCCCTCAGCGGCACGGCCGCCGCCGCAACAACCTTCCTGTTTGACCACCACGTCTGGGCCGGTCTCCTGGCAGCGGTTGCCGCCTATACCCTGATCGGGACCGGAATCGGGGCCAGCGGAACCTGCCTTCTGGCCCTGATGGCCGCCAAGACAGCCCCGGAACGCCGGGCCTCCGCAGCCACAATCACATGGATGCTGATGATTGCCGGTATTGTGGTGACGTCGATCGTTACTGGCCACAATCTGGATCCGTATTCGCACACACGGCTTGTTGCGGTCACCGCGCTGACCGGGCTCGCTGCCCTTGCTGTCTCAGCCCTTGCGATTGCAGGCCTTGAACGCCGCCCCACGGTTCTGAACCCGCAGAACCGAGCGCCCGCAGCCAGTTTTAAAGACAGCATCAAAGAGGTCTGGAGCGATCCTGAGGCCCGCCTGCTGACCCTCTTCATCTTCCTGTCCATGCTTGCCTATTCCACCCAGGACCTGGTGCTGGAGCCTTATGCCGGTCTTCTGTTCGCCATGACACCGGGCGAAACGACCAAATTGTCGGGAACACAGCATGCAGGCGTCTTCCTCGGCATGGCTGCTGTCGGCATCGCTGGCGGGCTCTTTTCAAAGCGTCGACCCGGGCTGATCAAGGCCTTTATCGTCTGCGGCTGTCTTGGCTCAGGGCTGGCGCTTGCCCTTCTGGCGGTGTCGGCCTCCTTTGCGCCCAACTGGCCGCTGGAGGCCAATATCTTCGCCCTTGGCGGCATGAACGGCGCCTTCGCGGTCGCCGCGGTCGGAACCATGATGGTTCTGGCAGGCGCGGGCAAAGCCTCCAACGAGGGCGTGCGCATGGGGGTCTGGGGGGCGGCCCAGGCGCTTTCTTTTGGCCTGGGCGGCGTTGCCGGCACCATTGTTCTGACCCTCGGCCGCTGGTCGACCGGCCGCGATGACACCGCCTTCACCCTCGTGTTCGCCCTGGAAGCCCTGCTGTTTCTGATATCCGCCCTGGTCGCGCTTCGCATCGGTATTCGCACGGGCACACAGAACACACAGTCCCCAGGTCCAACCGCTCCGGTGGTGGCCGCAGAATAGACAGAACGGCCGGAACAGGACCGGACAGCAAGGAGGCCTGCTATGGAAACCACATTCGATGTTGCCGTGATCGGCGGTGGCCCGTGCGGGGCAATTGCAGCGGAAGCCCTTGCCCGGTCCGGGCGGTCCGTTGTGCTCATTGATCCGGGCAACCGCATCAAACCCTGCGGCGGCGCCATTCCGTCCAGAGCCCTGAAGGACTTTGCCATTTCCGAAGACATGCTCGTCTCAAGGGCGAACGCGGCCCGGATCATTGCCCCCTCCGGCCACGCGGTCGAGATGCGTATCGGAGACATTGGCTTTGTGGGCATGGTGGACCGGGCGACCTTCGATCCCTATTTACGTGCCCGCGCCGCGCATGCCGGTGCAAAGCGCCTCCAGGGCAAACTGATCCATCTGGAAGAAACCGCAAACGGCCGGATTGCGCTCACAATCGCCCCCACCGGACCGGACACTGCAGCCGGACTGGCGGGCGCAGCCGACACGGTGACCCGGACCGCCCGCCTCGTGATCGGCGCGGACGGGGCAAATTCCACCGTGCGCCGCCTCATGTTCCCCAAGCGCAAGAAACCGCCTTATGTGTTTGCCTATCATGAGATTGTCGAAAGTCCTGAGCAGGCAGCCCCGGACCGGTTTCAGACAAACCGGTGCGATGTTGTTTATGACGGCCGGATTTCGCCCGATTTTTATGGATGGGTCTTCCCCCATGGCCATCTGACCTCGGTGGGCTGCGGCTCCGCCGCAAAAGGCCACAATCTCAGATCCGCAACCGCCGCCCTGCGCCAGGCGTCTGCTCTTGAAGGGCAGCGCATTGTGCGCCGGGAAGGTGCGCCGCTGCCTTTGAAACCCATGCGGCGATGGGACAATGGCCGCAATGTGCTGCTGCTGGGAGATGCGGCCGGCACGGTCGCCCCCTCCTCTGGGGAAGGTATCTATTATGCAATGCTGTGCGGCCAGCTGGGCGCGGAGGCCGCCGCAGCCTGTCTTGCCACCGGCAAGGGCGCCTGTCTCAAGGAGGCCCGGCGGGCGTTCATGCGCCGCCATGGCAGGATCTTTCTCATTCTCGGGATCATGCAGCGTGTGTGGTACCGCAACGACCGGTTCCGGGAGAAATTTGTCGCCCTGTGCGCCGATCCCGACATCCAGCGCCTGACCTGGGAATCCTACCTGAACAAAAAACTGGTGCGGCGCGATCCGATGGCTCATCTGCGGGTCTTTTTCAAGGATCTCGGCCACTTGCTACGGCTGCCGGTGGACCAGAAATGAGCAGCCTGTTCGCCTTTCTGGAAACCGGCTGGCTCGCCTTTGCTGCCCTGGCCTTCCTGTGGCTCGAAACGGGGCTTCTCTGCGCGCTCTCCAGGCGGCCATGGCCCCGGTTCAAGGCCCTAGCGGGCGGCGCGTTTGCAGGCACGTTCCTGCTTTCTGCCCTCGGCCTCGCGCTGCGCGGGGACGCGCTGATCTGGATCCTCCTGTTGCTCACCCTGTCGCTGATTTCCCATGTGTTTGACGTGTCAACCAGACTGAGAGATCACGCCGCCCGGTTCAGGCGCAGCACCGACAGGTTAAGCACCCCAGCAGCACTGACCCAGAGAAAATAAGGCACGAACAGCAGCGCGGCGAGCGTGGATACGGGCCAGGCCACGATCATAAAACAGACAATGGCCAGCCAGAGCACACTGACATCAACCAGCGCCAGATCCATACGCCTCTGTCCGAAAAAGAACCAGGACCAGCAGCCGTTCAAGACAAGCTGGAGCCCCCAGACCGCCATGGCCAGAGACCATCCGGCCTGGGTCCAGACCTCCCAGCCAGCATAGGCAATCATGATATAAAGAAGCGTCCACACAGTTGGAAACGCCCAGTTGGGCGGCGTCCAGCTCGGTTTTTTCAAGGTTTCATACCAGGGGCCGGGTTTGAAAACGGCGCCGCTCATGGCGGTCAGCAACACAAGGACTGCAATCATTACGGCGGCCATCATCAAGATCCTGCACCTGGGAACATTAGCTCAAACACAAGTATGCTCCGCCAGCGCCGCAAGGCAACCCGCACCAACGCACCTCCGGAACCACACCTGCCCTCAAAACCGGTCAGAACGCCTCCTGGAAAGGCAAGGCCTTCCACCTCGCGGACTCCGCACATAACGGAGCGGCCCGGCCTCTTTCCGGAAGAATGTGTAAAAAAAAGTTTACACTTTCTTCCGTATCGTCAAGAATGAAAGTCGCTTCGCCGCCTTTCGGTGAAACCGGATCTGCTTCCTGAACCGCGCTGGGACCGGTGCCAGGCAGCATGGACCATCCGGTGCCGCAAGGGCGGCAGCTGGCGCGGGAGGAGATGATATGAGCTTCATATCAAAGAGAGTTGCCTCGACGCCCCTGCTGGACAGGGTGCAGGGCCCCCAGGACCTGAAGGCCATGTCCCCTGACACGCTCGCAGCCCTAGCGGACGAACTCAGGACCGAGATCATTTCCATCGTCTCCAAAACAGGCGGCCATCTAGGTTCCAGCCTGGGGGTTGTTGAACTGACAGTCGCCCTGCACGCCGTCTTCAACACTCCGCATGACAAGCTGATCTGGGATGTCAGCCACCAGTGCTATCCCCACAAGGTTCTGACCGGCCGCCGCAGCCGGATGTGCAGCTTGCGCCAGAAAGACGGGCTGTCGGGCTTCACCAAGCGCAGCGAGAGCCCCTATGACCCGTTCGGGGCAGCCCATTCCTCAACCTCCCTGTCAGCCGGGCTCGGATTTGCCGTGGCCCGCGATCTTTTGGAGGAAACGGACGACGTGATTTGCGTTGTCGGCGACGGTGCCCTCACCGCCGGCATGGCCTACGAGGGGCTCAACAATGCAGGTGGGCTCAACCGGCGCCTGTTTGTGATCCTGAACGACAACAACATGTCGATTTCTCCCCCAACCGGCGCCGTGTCGGGGCATCTGAACGATCTGGCCGCCCGCTCGGGCTCCTGTGCCAGGGACCGGAGCCTGTTTGAGCATATGGGTTTTACCTATCACGGTCCTGTCGACGGACATGACGTGAAGGCGCTGATTGCGGCACTGGACAGCCTTAAGCAGGACAGCACCGGCCCGGTTCTGCTGCATGTGCTCACGCGCAAGGGCGCCGGATACAGCTTTGCCGAAACCTCCCACGACAAGTATCACGGCGTATCCAAATTCGACATTTCTTCCGGTAAGCAGTCCAAAGCGGCCGCCACGGCGCCCAGCTACACCAAGGTTTTTGCCAATGCGCTCGTCAACGAAGCCAGAACCGATGACCGGATCGTGGCCATTACAGCGGCCATGCCGGCGGGCACCGGCATCGACATTTTCGGCAAGCAGTTTCCGGAGCGGACCTTCGATGTCGGCATTGCCGAACAGCATGCGGTCACCTTTGCCGGGGGCCTGGCCGCCAGAGGCTTGCGCCCATTCTGCGCAATCTATTCCACCTTCCTGCAACGGGGCTACGACCAGGTCGTGCACGACATTGCCCTGCAGAACCTGCCGGTGCGCTTTGCCATCGACCGGGCCGGGCTGGTGGGCGCGGACGGGCCAACCCATGCGGGCGCGTTTGATATCGGCTATCTGGCGAACTTGCCGAATTTCACGGTCATGGCCGCCAGCGACGAAGCGGAACTTGTGCGCATGGTCGCCACGGCCGCGCGCTTTGACACCGGCCCGATTGCGCTCCGGTATCCGCGCGGCGAAGGCACAGGCGTCAGCCTGCCGGGCACGGCAGAGCCGCTTGCAATCGGCAAGGGCCGGATGATGGCGGACGGCACCACGGTTGCCCTTGTGTCCTTTGGCGCCCGCCTCAGTGAATGTTTCAAAGCCAGAGCCCAGCTTGAAACGCTCGGCATATCGGCGGCCATCGCCGATGCCCGCTTTGCCAAACCGCTGGACGCCGGCCTGATCGAGCACCTGTTCAACACACACAGGCTTCTTGTGACAATCGAGGAAGGGGCGACTGGCGGGTTTGGCGCACTGGTTCTCCACCACCTGGCGGGGCGCAGCCTTCTGGATGGGCGCTGCGGCATCCGGACCATGACCTTGCCGGACCGCTTCATTGATCAGGCGTCACCAGCGGACATGTATGAGGACGCCGGGCTGACTGCAAACCAGATCAGCAGCGTTGTCTGTGAAGCGCTGAAAGAAAGGGGGAATCGCGCAGGCGGCAGCTAGACACGCTTCAGGCCGGTCCCCGGAAAGAGACCACAGCGCAGCGTCGAAAGCTTCAAGGGTAAAAATCCCAATCTATTTATGCCGCTACGGAAGAACGAAACGTCTTTGGCCCGCACACACGTGTGTAGTACGGTGAGGAACGGAGGAGCGCCTGACCGCCTGGGCCGAGCTATCGGGAGGGGGAGTTGGCCTATAAAGACACCGGTGAGACAACGGCAATAAAAACAGAGCCGCCGTTTTCGACCCTAGACACTGGCCAGACTGTAAAGCCTGAAAAAGACACCCAATTGACCTCGCAGGATATGAGTGTTCTGGAGACTGTCATCCGGGAGCGTGTGTCAAAACTGGTTTCCTCCCAGCACCTCGATCCAGCCGCATCCGATCCGGCACTGCTGTCCGGAACCGATATCGACATGCGCCTGCATCCTGAACATGACCGGCGGGCCCGGGCCCTGCCCTCCGCCGACCAGGCCATCGGCTTCCGGGAGGCCTTTCTGACCTCCCTGATCGACCCGGACCCGCGGCATCACCGGGACATTATCGAGGAATTGCTGCAGGCGGGCATTCCCATGCAGACCCTCGCGATCCATTTGTTTTGCCCCGTGGCCACCCAACTTGGCGTTTACTGGTGCAATGATGAAACCGACTTCATACAGGTCACCGTCGCCTCGACACGCCTCAACACAATCGTCAATCATGTGACCCATGCCGGCGGCCTGCTGGCCAACCCGCACCCGTCCGCCAAACGGGTTCTGCTGGCCCGCTCCCAAGGCACCCAGCACACGTTGGGGGTGACACTGGTACGCATGTGTTTCCGCGATATGGGCTGGATCGTGGATGGCGGCGCGGATCTGGAAATAGGCGACACGCTGTTCATGCGCCTGTCGGAACGGCCCTATCAGCTGCTCGGCCTGTCCATCGGCCAGCTTGAGGAAATCCAGGACTGTGCACACGCCATCCAGCGCTGCCGGTCGGATGTCAGAACCAGGCCGACGATCATTGCCCTGGGCGGCGCCGCCGTGGTGTCCCACCCGAATGACTTTCAAAGGATCGGCGCAGACATTATTGCCAGATCCGCCCTGGAAGTCCTGCATCTGGCCGATCAGGCCAGCCAGGGAACCTGAGAGGACCGCGCCCTTCCCCCGCCGCGCCTGCCCGGACAGAACAGGAACAGAACAAAGCGTGCGACGTCGGATGGTTGTCGGATACAGTCGAATGTTCCCGCCTTGCTCATGGCGCACGAATTGCGCTTTATCGCAATTTATTCTGTAAAATCAATGGTAAGTTGATGGTGAGTGAGTGGGGACTCGAACCCCAGACCCGCTGATTAAGAGTTATACATTTCCTAAATCAATTCAATCACCTAAAGCCAAAAAGAAATTGCGTCGCAATGATTTGTGCAGAACAAAACATAGACGCGCAGCGGGATAGAATTGCAACTATTAAAGTAGCTACGTGAATCGTGCTATCTGTCTCTGAACGAGGAAAAATACCTCGAAAGTTCAACTCTGTGGAATTTTGATTATGAGCTTGGATGGATTTTTAACTTTCATAGGACTTATTATTGCAGCATACGCAATTACAGACCGAACTTCTCGACTTCGCCTATCTCTTGACCTTAAGTTACAAGTATTTATCGCTGCGGCCTTCGCTTTACTTATTTTTCTACTCGAATCTCAATTACCGATTTTATCGATACTACCAAAAGAGTGGGAAAATAAATTCATCGAATTTCCATTCGGTGGAATCGATGATCCGTTGAATAATAAAGACTTAGCATTTTTGGTCGTTATATTTTGGGGAATCTTATCTTTTTATATGATAAAAACAAGCAAACCGCGTCTGAGAAAAATAAAAAGTCTTTCGGTTCTTGTTTACACTCTCGCCGACCAGAAACAGTTTCACGAAATCATTTCTCTTGTAGACTCGTATTTACCCATAATTCGAAAACTACTTGCCCGAGAATTTGTTAGGCAACAAGCATATGTTTGGCTCGCCAACAAGGCAGGAATCGGAAGTCTCGCGCAACTATTGGCGAACGCAAACAAAAAATCACCTTCAAAGCAAATCAGGCGCTTATACAAAGGAATGATATCAATTACTCCATCGCTTAACAACGAAAGAGAAATTGCCGAAGAAATCATATCATTGCTAACAAACTCACCTGAATTTCGCAAAATCTTACTTACAAGAAGTTCTAAATTTGCAATTGAGTTCATCAAGCTTCCAAGTGTATCTACCTCTGATTATATAGATCATTTTTTGCGCGACTCTATCTCAACGAGCGAGAGCCATCTCAGAATTGATCTACAAAAAAATAACACCATCGAATATTATTATTATTTAGACGAAAAGAATGTTTTTCTCTACGGCCTTCTTGAAGATATGTCTTTCGCAGAGAGAATTGGAGTTTGGAAACCAATCGGCGACGCAGCACTTAGAATAATACAGGAAGATAAAGTCTATCGAGATACCTTAAACTCAGCAATACCGATGGACGAATCTAAAACAAACTCAGACCCCATTTTTTGCACCATTCGCTTCTTTGACATTCTGGTAAAACGTGCTGCCGAAAAAGGTATAGAACACCACATGTGGCTAATGTACCTAGGCTATATAATCAGCGAACTGTCAAAAAACTCAGATTGTACTTCTGAAGTTATAGATATCAACGCTGAATTTCCCAATCTTGGTTGCAAGCTAATATTTGAAGCTCAACTCTGTTTAGGGGATTGGGTGCGATTGTCGAAACGTCTCCCCCCTGAAAACATCCATTTGGCTCCAGAGACAGCTGGACAGGCTGAAAGCTCTGGAAATATTCCTTATTGGGCGACCAGAACCCTTTATCAAGCTACGGGCGAATTGCTGAGAAACGAAAAACTGACCACGCGTTTTCGTGCTGAAAGATTAGAGCAATTTCTACGGGTAGTCATGGATATCCCCACCGATGGAAACTGCAAATATCTACGAGAGTATGCGTTGGACAATTTCTTTGAAGAAATAAAAAAAGAAACCGATCTTAAAACACGTGGATCGATTCACAATGTAATATCTAATGTTGATCAATTTATACAGTCTGAATTTTCGAGTTATTTTAATGCATTTAGAGATTTACATGAACAATAAATCCTGAGCGCTGTTGTACCAAGATTAGTACCGTGAGGATTAGCAACGAGCACACTGAAGTCAATTCAACGATACCCCCTCTTCAATTCACCTTCAGATCTCGTTCCAGTCTCTCCAGCGTCAACCGGGTCCAGCGCATGTCAGCCTTCATGTCCGCCATGTCGCTACTCTGCTTCACCCGCTCGGCGATCTGCGTCTGGGCGCTTTGCTCCAGCTTCACGATCCGGCCGTCATGAGCTTCAAGGCCCGTCCATCCGACCGCCAGACTTACAAGTAAAGTGCCAAGCACGATCACGTTGCCAACGGAGATCCCCGGCTGTATCCAGCCCAACTTCTGATCCGCCATTAATTTGTCCACCCGCACACTGCGGCGCTGTATTCGTTATGCGCCGTGATTTGAGCCTTGGTCATGCCCGTAACCTGGTCCTCAACGGAGGGCAGGATCGGCGAGGCAACATCACAGAAGTTACCGCTTGTCGCGCAGCCAGCACCACCCCGGGCGCGGCCAGCTTGAGCTTCCAGCCAGCGAACAGGTCGAGCAGCCGGCCGATCATCCGGCGCCCCTTTCACGCTCCAGGCGGTAGACAAGATAGATCGCCCCGAGAACCAGGGCGCCGGCGAACAGTCGTCGCACGCGTTCGTATGTTCCCGCCTTGTTCATGGCGCAATAATTGCGCCTTAGCGAATTTTCATCTTTAAAATCAAAGAGATGTGATTGGTGGGTGAGTGGGGGCTCGAACCCCAGACCCGCTGATTAAGAGTCAGCTGCTCTACCAACTGAGCTACACACCCAACCTGCCAGCGCTGTGCCTATGTGGCCCGCCGGAGAGCGCTTCGTATATAGGGCGCACCGGCTGCTGGCAACTCCTATTGTGACATTTTTCTGTCACGGCCGCCATGCGCTTTTCGCAAGGCCGGGGAAACACCGCCCGCATCGGCGGAGATCCGAGCGTCCACCGGGCCGTGGATGCCCCTCCCCAGCATAGTGTCCTGCTCGTGCAAAAGGCGCACGCAGGGTCTTCCTCGAGCCCGGGGGACGTCTTTGCGCCCTCTGCGCGGCAGCCATCGCTCTGGTGCGCCAGAGGGCCGGACGGGCGGTTCCGCAGAGGCAAAAGGCAACTTTTAAAAACTTTGCCATTGTTTTGCGCAATAATCGAAATTGGGACTTGACCGGTCCCGGCCGCCTCACTAGTGTGCGCGGCGTCAGGACCGGCGGATATGATGGGCCTGACGGACTTTAAAGGACAGCCCTTTGGGACTGACCGCCCCATATCCGGACACAGGTCTTGACGGCCTGCAGCATCAAAGGACCGGGACGGCATGATGATGTCGCTCATTCTAGTAGTGGTAGGAAAGCGCGCCTCCGACGCGGGATAGCCCCCGTACGGATCAAGACGGCGCGCGACCAAGGCTCCCCGAGGGGCCTTTTTTTGTATCCGCCGCCTGACGATGCCGCCCTTCCCCTCCCGCCTATCGTGCCGCAGGACAAGACGCAAGAAAAACGATCTTAAAGAGCCAAGGGCCCGGCAACCGGGCCGCGAACTGCAAGGACAGACAGAATGACACGGGAAATGACCGGCGCCGAAATGGTCATCCAGGCGCTGAAAGACCAGGGAGTTGACACGATCTTCGGCTACCCGGGCGGTGCTGTGCTTCCCATTTATGACGAGATCATTCAGCAGGAAGGGCTGGAGCATATCCTGGTTCGACACGAACAGGGTGCCGGCCACGCAGCGGAAGGTTATGCCCGGTCCACCGGCAAGCCGGGCGTTGCTCTGGTCACCTCCGGCCCCGGCGCCACCAATATGGTGACGGCCTTGACCGATGCGATGCTCGATTCCATTCCTCTTGTCTGCATTTCCGGCCAGGTGCCCACCCATCTGATCGGCAATGACGCCTTTCAGGAATGCGACACGGTCGGCATCACCCGACCCTGCACCAAGCACAACTGGCTGGTGCGCGATGTGGAAGATCTCGCCCGGGTCCTGCATGAGGCATTTTATGTGGCCACATCCGGCCGCCCCGGCCCGGTTGTTGTCGACATTCCGAAGGACGTGCAGTTCGCCACCGGCACCTATCAGGGCCCGACCCCGAACCCGGCGGCCTCCCACAAGAGCTACCGCCCGCAA
This sequence comes from Roseibium sp. AWQ4_254, assembly GCF_056161025.1. Classification (NCBI taxonomy): domain Bacteria; kingdom Pseudomonadati; phylum Pseudomonadota; class Alphaproteobacteria; order Hyphomicrobiales; family Stappiaceae; genus Roseibium; species Roseibium sp. AWQ4_254. The sequence goes on along the minus strand of NZ_JBSWYH010000001.1, from coordinate 154,521 downwards.
CTGAAGGGGGACGCGGCCTCCATCCGCCAGGCGGCAGAGCTGATGGCGGCGGCCAAAAAACCGGTGCTTTATACAGGCGGCGGCGTGATCAATTCCGGCCCGCAGGCCTGCCAACTGCTGCGCGAACTGGTCTCGCTGACCGGCTTTCCGATCACCTCCACCCTGATGGGCCTGGGCGCTTACCCGGCCTCCGGCGACAACTGGCTGGGCATGCTGGGCATGCACGGTACCTATGAAGCCAACATGACCATGCATGACTGCGATCTGATGGTCTGTATCGGCGCCCGCTTCGACGACCGCATCACCGGCCGGACCGATGCGTTTTCGCCCAATTCCCGCAAGATCCATATCGACATTGATCCTTCATCCATCAACAAGACCATCAATGTGGATCTGCCGATCATTGGCGATGTCGGCCATATTCTGGAAGATCTCGTGCGGATCTGGCGCAGTTCCTCCATGAAGGCGGATGCGGCCGCCATGAAAGACTGGTGGACCCTGATCGATCAGTGGCGCGCCCGCAACTCGCTGGCCTATAGGCCCAATGACGATGTCATCATGCCGCAATATGCGATCCAGCGGCTGTATGAGCTGACCAAACACCGCAAGACCTTCATTTCCACCGAAGTGGGCCAGCACCAGATGTGGGCAGCGCAGTTCTACGGCTTTGAAGAGCCCAACCGCTGGCTGACCTCCGGTGGCCTGGGCACCATGGGCTATGGCCTGCCCGCCGCCATCGGCGCCCAGGTGGCCCACCGGGACGCGCTCTGCGTCGATATTGCAGGCGATGCCTCGATCCTGATGAACATTCAGGAAATGTCGACGGCGGTCCAGTTCGGCCTGCCGGTCAAGGTGTTCATCCTCAACAACCAGTATATGGGCATGGTGCGCCAGTGGCAGCAGCTGCTCCATGGCAACCGCCTGTCCCATTCCTACACCGACAGCCTGCCCGATTTTGTCAAACTGGCCGAAGCCTATGGCGGTGTCGGCATCCGGGTGGAAAAGCCGGGGGATCTGGACGGGGCGATTGAAGAGATGATCGCCATCGACAAGCCGGTCCTGTTCGACTGCCGGGTGGCCAATCTCGCCAACTGTTTCCCGATGATCCCCTCGGGCAAGGCCCATAATGAAATGCTGCTGCCGGACGAGGCCAATGACGAGGCGGTCGCCAACGCGATCAGCGCTGAAGGCAAGTCCCTCGTTTGAGCCACGGCTAAGGATATTTGAAAGATGAACGCACAGAATGTCGATGCGCCCTCCGCCTATTTCCTGGCCGAGATGAGCAATGAAATCGAAACCCACACCCTATCGCTTCTGGTCGACAACGAACCGGGCGTGCTGGCCCGGGTGATCGGGCTGTTTTCCGGACGCGGCTACAATATTGACAGCCTGACCGTGTCGGAAACCGAGCATGAGCGGCACCTGTCCCGGATCACCATCGTGACCACCGGCACGCCGATGATCATCGAGCAGATCCGCCACCAGCTGGACCGGCTGGTGCCGGTGCACCGGGTGACAGACCTGACCGTGCGCGCCCGCCGGGCCAGTCAGGACAAGCCGCTTGAGCGGGAGCTGGCCCTGATCAAGGTAGCCGGGTCCGGTGACAAGCGCCTGGAGGCCCTGCGCCTGGGCGATGCCTTCCGCGCCACGGTGATTGACGCAACCACGGAGCATTTCGTGTTCGAAATCACCGGCCGCACCTCCAAGATCGAGCAATTCATCGCCATCATGAAACCGCTCGGCCTTGTGGAAGTCTCCCGCACCGGTGTTGCTGCGGTTCAAAGGGGCCCGGAAGGCCTTTAGACCTGCCCCTTTCCATGGGCTTTAAAAGCAGATGGGGCCCCAGCAAACAATGCCCGCTTTGATCGTTCCAGGGCAACTGTATACTGGGGCCCGGCTCTTGGGCCGGAACGGCAACGGAGGCAGGATCAGGGCGTTCCCGGATAGTCCGGACGCCAGCCGCTGATCGTGCCGCCATGGCTCATGATCTGAAAACGGAGGTCGGGCAGCCAGGTGACGCCGACAATCCGCCCCAGAAACTCTTCCTCCAGCTTCAGCAGCTCGCCCTTGCGCAAGTAGATCTGGATCGAGCAGACCTGTGTGCCGCACATCATGCTCATCCCCGGTTGGCCGTTGCACTCGATCCCCTGATGGGAGAGGACAAGATCATTGCGGCCATCCCCGTTGAGATCGAACTCAAACACCCCTTCCTGGGTAAAATGCCCGCCGCGGCCGCCGCAGCCGTCGGCAATGGCTTGTGCCATCAAAAACTGTGTTGCTTGTGAAAAGGCAAGAGACGGTCCTGTTGGCCATACAAAGACTGCTGCAAACAGCATACCGGATGCCAAAATCTGAAAAAGACGTTTCATATGACCCCTGATCATCTGCACCTGTTGGTTTTCCTGACCTGCCTCTCTTTCTGACAGGTGATGAGGGCACCAGTGCGGCACCGGCGCGCGCCCTCAACGCCTCTTTCTGAAAGCGCTGCGTGCGGTGCGGGAAAGAAAGATCCCCTCCCGGCGAACGGCCTAGACGCGACGCGGATCAGCGCGTATACGACACCTGCGCGCCGCCCCGCGCCAATGCATTCCAAGAAAAAAGGCTTCAAACTCATGATCCACGGTCTCTCCCGGCCGAAAAATCAAATCCGCTGGCTCCTGCTGGAAGGCATCTCGCCGACCGCAAAGGCGGTTCTTGAAAAGAATGGCTATACCAATGTGGAGGTTCTGGCCGGGGCGCTGGAAAAGGATGCCCTGATTGAAAAGCTGCAGAATGTGCAGATTGTCGGCATCCGCTCCCGCACCCAGCTGACCGAAGAGGTGCTGGAGGCAGCCAAGAGCCTCGTGGCGGTTGGCTGTTTTTCCGTCGGCACCAATCAGGTGGACCTGACGGGCACGCTGACCCGGGGCATTCCGGTCTTCAATGCGCCGTTCTCCAACACCCGCTCGGTGGCCGAGCTGACCGTTGCCGAAATCGTCATGCTGATGCGCGGCGTCTTCTCCAAATCCAGCGCCGCCCATGAAGGCCGCTGGATGAAGAGCGCCGCCGGCTCCCACGAGGTGCGCGGCAAGACGCTCGGCATTGTCGGCTACGGCAATATCGGCACCCAGCTCTCGAATCTTGCCGAAGCCATGGGCATGCGGGTGATGTATTTTGACATGGTTGACAAGCTGCAGCACGGCAATGTAGCGCCCACCGACAGCCTGGACACGCTTTTGGGGGAAGCCGACGTGGTCTCCCTCCATGTTCCGGACACGCTGGAAACCCGCAACATGTTCCGGGCCGAGCAGATCGCCAAGATGAAAAAGGGCGCCTATCTGATCAACAATGCCCGCGGCAAGGTGGTCGACATCGAGGCGCTGGCCGCCGCGCTGACCTCCGGCCATCTGGCCGGCGCGGCCATTGACGTGTTCCCGGTGGAGCCGAAATCCAACAAGGACGAGTTCCTCTCTCCCCTGCGCGGCCTTGACAATGTCATCCTCACCCCCCATGTGGGCGGCTCAACGGAAGAGGCCCAGGCCCGGATCGGCGAGGAAGTCTCCAAGCGGCTGGTGGAATATTCCGATGTGGGCTCCACTGTGGGCGCCGTCGAGTTCCCCCAGGTGCAGCTGCCCAAAGGCACCGAGGCAACCCGTTTCATCCAGGTGCATCACAACGCGCCGGGCGCCATGCGCACCCTGAACGATCTCTTCACCCGGCATGACCTGAACATCCAGGCCCAGTATCTGCAATCTCACAAGGATATCGGCTATGTGGTTCTGGACGTGGACAGCATGGTGGAAGATCCGGTGAAGATCCTGGAAGAAATCCGCGCCCTTCCCAACACGATCCGCGCCCGCCTACTCAACCGGGTCTGATTCTGTCCGTCCGTCTTCCGCAAGACGAGGCTGGCGAAACCGGACTAAGACAAACAGCTGCGTCTGACAACAGACGCGGCTATTTGGCTGTGTCGTATAACCAAATCCGTCATTCCACCGGATCGATCACCAGCAGCAGGCGCGCAGCGCCTTGCGGGTCCGGGGACCGGTGCAACAGGCCCGTGCGCTCCGCTCCCGGCCAGGCACCGCCACGGAACAGGGCCGCCGCGTGGGGGCGGACCTGGCGGATGCGGTTGGACTGCGCCTCCTGGCCCAGCGGCACATAGTCCGTTCCGGCGCCGCGATAGGTGCACAAAAGCCGGGCGGGCACATTATCGACATGGAATTTCGGGCACATCACCTCGTCAGACACATCCAGCCGCAGCCGGATCTGGCGAGCGTCAAGAGACTTGGCGCACATCAGCGCAAGCGCGCCAATATCCCCCACCAGCCGGTCCAGCTCCTCTGAGGGCTCGAGACCGGCCCTCTCACAGGCCGCCCGGGCGGCCGCTTCGGCCAGATGCACCGGAATGACCGTGCGCAGTTCCGGCAGCTTGTCTGCCGGAAGACTGTCGATCCAGCTCTGAAACCCCGGCGTGGCGCTGCGGGTCCAGATGGCTGCGGCCACGCCCGGCAAACCGATATCGGCAAGGATATCCGGCTCCCGGCCCATGAGCACGTCCCGGGCCAGGGGCTGACCAGCCCCCTCCCGTACCTGGGCGAGGCTCATGCGGCCTGATCCGCCCGGCGGAACGGCGGGAATGGATCGGGCAAGTCCGCAAAGGCCGTCAGATCGTCACCCTCTTCCGTTCCGATCAGGCAGGCATCCAGACGGCTCTTTAGCTGCGGCCAGTCGATCCCTGCACCAATGAAAACGATTTCCTGACGGCGGTCGCCAAAGGGCTCTGCCCAGCGCGAGCGCGCATAGGCATGGGCCCGTTCATCATCCGGCCAGCGGTTGACCGGAACAGACGCCCACCAGGTGCCGAGCGGGCCAATGGTGGACAGCGCCCCGGCCAGGGAGAATTCCAGCACCCATTCCGGGCGGCTGCCAATCCAGAAATGGCCCTTGGAGCGGATCACCCCAGGCAGAGGCCCGTTGAGAAGATCGTGGATCCGCTCCGGATAAAACGGCCGCCGCGCCCGATAGACAAAGGAAGCCACCCCATATTCTTCCGTTTCGGGAACATGGTCCGCAAAACCATAGAGCTCCTTGGCCCACATCGGGTGCTCATGGGCCTTTTCGAAATCAAACAGGCCGGTGTTGAGAATGTCTGACGGCTGCACCTCGCTATAGTCCGTTTCGATGATCCGCGCATCCGCATTGAGACTGCGGATGATCTTGAGAGCCGCATCGACCTCGGCAGGCGTGGCGCTGCTCACCTTGTTGAGGACAACAATATCGGAAAATTCGATCTGGTCGGTCAACAGATGCACCAAGGTGCGCTCATCTTCTTCGCCCAGGGTTTCCCCGCGGTCGCTCAGGAAGTCCTGGCTCGCGTAATCCTTCAGGAGATTGGCCGCATCCACCACGGTGACCATCGTGTCGAGCCGGGACACATCCGACAGACTGAGGCCGTTTTCATCGCGGAATTCGAAGGTTGCCGCCACGGGCAGTGGTTCGGAAATGCCGGTGGATTCAATCAGCAAATAGTCAAACTTGCGCTCCTGCGCGAGACGGCGAACCTCGATCAGAAGATCGTCGCGCAGGGTGCAGCAAATGCAGCCATTGGACATCTCAACGAGGGTTTCGTCGGTTTTGCTGAGTTCGGCCCCGCCGGAGCGGACAAGATCGGCATCGATATTGACTTCCGACATATCGTTGACGATCACCGCAACCTTGAGACCGTCACGGTTGTTGAGCACGCGGTTGAGCAATGTGGTCTTGCCCGCGCCAAGAAAGCCGGACAACACGGTCACGGGCAATCGGGTATCTGACATGGGATCTCCGGATCTGAGATTTGTTATGTTATTACATTACTAATGTAACTCATTTTCCGGCCGGTGCAAGGCGTGATCCACCGGCCTTTTCGAAAACAAACCGTCCCAGCCCCCTTCGAAAGACACACCAATACGCTCGCACCGGCCAGCACGCATGCCCGGCGCGACGAAACGCGCCTGGACCCGACCGGCCCGGTTGCGCATTCTCCACTTGGGCAATAGGGTCCGTTCTTGAAACAGCAAAGGATGGCGATAGGCGTGAAGGACGTGCCACAGTCCCGCAATCTGATCGTTTTTGACGACACATGCCTCTTTTGCTCCGGCTTTGCCCGCTTTATCGCCAAACGCGACGAGCGAGCCCGGTTCCGATTTACCAGCGCCACCTCTCCCACCGGCCAGTCGCTTTATCTCCGGAACAAGCTCGATCCGCAGGATTTTTCGACCAATATCGTTGTTCTGAACGGCGAGACCTATTTCAAGATGGCTGCCTTCACCGCCGCCATGGTCAGCCTCGGCGGCGTATGGTCCTGGCTCCGTGTGCTGGATCTCCTGCCCCGGCCAGTGGCCGACTGGATCTATGACCGGATTGCCCGCAACCGCTATGTGTTCGGCAAGAGCCAGTGCCCCGTGCCTTCCCGGGAGCTCAAGGACCGGCTGATTGACTGACGGAAGACCTTTGACCCGCGTGCTCATTCTTGGCGGCTACGGGGTGTTCGGCGGCAAACTGGCCCAGGCGCTGCTGCGCAGCCCCCAGTATGAGGTGATCATTGCCGGACGCAGCCGGGCGAAAGCCGAAGCGTTTTGTGACACATATGGCGGCACACCTGCGGTTCTGGACAGATCATCGCCGGAGGCTGCCCCGGCGCTCGCAGCGCTGTCTCCCTTTGTCACCGTGGACGCCACAGGCCCATTTCAGGCTTTTGATCAAGACGGCTACCGGATCGCGCACGCGGCGCTGGAGGCCGGCAGCCATTATCTGGACCTGTGCGACGATGCTGCTTTCACCAAGGGGATTGTGCAACTGGACGAACAGGCAAAGGCCAAAGGGCGCGCGGTTCTGTCCGGCGTCTCCAGCGTTCCGGCGCTTTCCTCGGCTGCCGTGGAGGCCTTGCGGGGAGACTTCTCCCGTCTGGACACGATTGACACCGTGATCCTGCCCGGCAACCGGGCTCCGCGCGGGCTGGCGGTGATCCGCGCCATTCTGGCCCAGACCGGCCAGCCCATGCAGGTCTACCGGAACGGGAGCTGGGGGCATGTGCCGGGGTGGTCGGGCCTTGCCCGGCGCCGCCTGACAACGGACCGGGAAAGCCTGCCGCTGCGTTGGTGCAGCTGGATCGGGGCACCGGATCTCCAGCTCTTTCCGGATCACTATGGCGCCCGCTCCGTCCTCTTCAAGGCCGGGCTCGAACTCAGCCTCATGCATCTGGGCCTTGCAGTCCTCGGCTGGCTGGTGCGCCTGCGCCTGTTCCGCTCCCTCGTTCCCTTTACGGGCGCTTTGAAATGGATCGCCGACAGGCTGGAGCCGTTTGGCACGGATAAAGGGGGCATGGAGGTCCGCCTCTCCGGCCTCGGCCGGGACCAGCAACCGCTCGCCAAAAGCTGGACACTGATTGCCGGGGCCGGGGACGGGCCCCATGTTCCAGCCGTCGCCGCCACAATCCTGTGCGGCAAACTGGCGGATGGCAACGTACCGCCGGGAGCCCGCCCATGCCTCGGCGCCTTTGGCCTGTCCGATATTGAGGCAGCCACCGCCCACCTGCAAGTCGATACCAAGACGGAGACACACCCTGCCCCGTGCCTGTTTCAACACGCCCTTGGCCGCACGTTCCAGGACCTTCCGCCAGAGGTGCAAAAGCTGCACACCGCGTTTGACCTGCACCGTTGGCGCGGCCGGGCCAAGGTCAGCCGCGGCACTTCCCGCCTCGGCCAGTTGATCTGCCACCTGATCGGCTTCCCCCCCGCCACCGAGGATGTCCCCGTTGAGGTGACACTTGAGCGGTGCGGCAGCAAGGAACACTGGACCCGCGTTTTCGGCAGCCAGACCTTCAAGTCCACGCTCCTGGCCCGGCGCGGATCAGGAAACGGCAAGATCAGCGAACAATTTGGAGGTCTTGTCTTTGACATTGACCTCACCTTTGACGGCAGGTGCCTGGCGTTTCCGGTGACCCGGGGCCGCGCCCTCGGAGTGCCCTTACCCAAATGGCTGATTCCGGTCAGCGAGGCGCGCGAATTTCAAAAAAACGGCCGGTTTCACTTTGATGTGCAGCTGTCCCTGCCCATGATCGGCAAGCTGGTGCGCTATCAGGGATTTCTGACAGAGCAAGCCCCCGATGAGGGGGCGGCGCCCACGCTGTAGGGCGTTTTGGCCAAAAGGACGACGGACTATTTTCTACCGCCCACAGGCGTACACAGTTTCACAGAAGGTCCCGGCCCATGGGCCGGGACGGCACGGGGGAAGCTGTCTCCCCACGCAAGATACGGCACCTCCATCATTTGCAGAAAAAGTGCACCCCCTCTCCGCCCCCTCTCCCAACCTGACAGCTATCAACACAGGGTCTTTTGAAAGGAGACCCCATGCCAGAAACAAACGGTCAGCCCAAAGCCTGGCTCTTGAACGACAGGTTCCGGCTTCTCATCGCTTTTGAGATCGGCCTTGCGGGCGGCCTCGTCGCCTTCGCCTTGGCACATGGCCTTAGGATCGGAGCCGATGGCACCCCTACAAGCTTGAGCCCGACCTTCGTTGCGCTGCGGTCCGCCATCGGCGGTATGGTGTGCGGTTTTTGTTTTTCAGGATGGTTCGGACGCCCGGGACAGGCCGGTTGGCTCTATGCCCTTCTTGCATCGCTTCTGTCCCCACCTTTGGCAGGGGCCGTTGCTGGAACCCTTGTTGTTCCCGTAGTGGGCACCTTACTGGGGGCGTATTTGGCCCTCCACAGCTTTGTCTATTGGCAGCCGCTGCTCATCTGGCTCCTTTGCCTTGTGATCCTGCACCTTCAGACCCTTTATCTGCGCCGTAAATTTCCGGCGCCCCAGCTGCAGCAAAGAGGCTGATCCAGCCACCGTCCGTTTGACATTCGGTCCGCGCCTGCCAGGCTGGAGCACCCGGAAACATTGTCCCTAGTGACAATTTCCTGTTTGACTTCAATGCCTTTTCTCTCAATTCTGCGACCCTGACCCAACGTCTTGACTCAAAAAATAAACCGCCCAACCGGACCCTTTGCCATGTCTGCCGCCTCGCGTCTTTCCGTGAATGTCAATGCTGTCGCCATGCTGCGCAACCGCCGTGACCTGCCCTGGCCGAGCGTAACCGGCCTTGCCGCACTTGCTATGGAAGCGGGCGCAAAGGGCATTACCGTTCACCCCCGGCCCGATGAGCGCCACATCCGCAAAGCCGATGTCTTCGACCTGTCGGAACTGATCGAAGAGCGTTTCCCCAACAAGGAACTCTGCCTGGAAGGCTATCCGTCGGATGATTTCATAAAACTGGTAGAAGAGGCCAGGCCGGAACAGGTCCTGTTCGTCCCGGATGATCCGGACCAGAGCACGTCCGATCATGGCTGGGACTTTTCCGGGGACACCGCCAGGCTTGAAACCGCCATCGCCGCTGCCAAGGAATGGGCGGTGACCGTCTCGCTCTTTTGTGATCCGGACCCGGCCGCCCCGGAACAGGCCGCCCGGCTCGGGGCCGAGCGGATCGAAATCTATACCGGCCCCTACGGTGCCTGCCATGATGATACGGCCCGGGCCGGACAGGAACTGGCCAAAGTGGTGGCAACGGCAGAAGCTGCCCAGACCTGCGGCCTTGGGGTCAATGCAGGCCATGACCTGACGATTGAGAACATTCCGGCGCTGATCGGCAAGGTGCCCTTCATCCGAGAAATGTCCATCGGCCACGGCTTTACCGCCGATGCGCTGATCCATGGCTTTGCCGCAAGCGTCTCCCGGTTCCGCCAAGCCATGGGAGAAATCTGAGCTCTTTCCTCACGGGATCTCTTCCTGATCCGGGCCTCATCCCCGCCCAGCACGCCGTCAAAGTCCGGTCCTTCCACGTTTCCCCTCTCCATCCTCAGCCCGTTTCAGGATGCCGATCCATGCCCTTCGACCTTTGGCTCGTCTTTGTTGCCGTGTCTCTTCTGCCCGCGATCAGCCCTGGCCCAGGCGTGATGCTGGCCATTTCCAACACGCTCCGCTTCGGCCGCAATGCAACACTCGCCTCCGCGACCGGGAATGCGGCCGGGCTGGTGGTGATCGGCTATGCGGTGGCGTTCGGCTTCGGCGCCCTGATGGCCACCTCGGCACTGGCGTTCACTGTGCTGAAATTCATCGGGGCGGCCTATCTGATCTATCTCGGCATCAAGGTCTGGCGGGATGCATCCAGCTTTGAAGCCACAGCAACCGGCTCAAATCAGCGCAAGAGCAGCTGGAAACTCTTCCTTGAAGCGTTTCTTGTATCGGTCACCAACCCGAAAGCCATTTTGGTGATCACCGCGCTGTTTCCTCAGTTCATGCACGCCCGGACGATTGACTTCACCGAAACCGCCATCCTGTCCTTCACCTATGCCAGCCTGTGTTTTGCCAACCATGCGGCCATAGCCTTTGCGGGCAGCCACCTGCGCCGGTTTCTCACCTCCGCCCGGCGCATCCGCTGGGTCCGGCGGGTCACTGGCGGGCTCTTTGTCGGCTTCGGCTCGGCACTCGCGGCCGCAAGCCGCTGACGGCACCTCAAGCAACGTAAAAAGCAACACCACCAATACAGACGATGGTAAAATTAACAATAAGATTTAAGTGACTATTTAAACACAAGGGATTATAGAGAACAGGCGAGGGAGACACCTATGCTTGCACTGCTCAATCCGGCCTATGGCAAAATTCGACGCCGCACCTGGTGGTTTTCTCAGATCGTCATCTTTATGACGGCATTTCTGGGACTGATGGTCACCGTGTTTCTCTTTGCCGACCCGGTGGCTGCAAGTGGCGGGCGCAGTCCGGCGGAAAATGCGGGCATCTTCTCCACCCTGCTGGCCATGCTCTACATGAACCTGTGCAGCTGTCTCAACCGGCTGCGGGAGTCGGGCAGAAGCGGGCTCTGGTATTTGAGTTTTCTTCTGCCTGCAGCGGGCACGGGTCTGATGGTCTATTTCTGCGGCATTGAAAAGCACCCGGGCCGCTTCACCTCCCCAGGCCTTCCAGACAAGGGGTTGCAACGCGCCGTGTGACCCCGGCGCACGCGTGGATCCCTGCCCCGCTCGTTTCAGGAACAGGGACCGGTTCAGAACATGGCCGCACGCGCACTCAAGCGGCCTCGGCCCGTTTCATCTTCTGATGCTCGTCTTCCACAAGACCGATTTTCCAGTAGCCGGAAATATAGGTGTCCTTCTTGGGAACCTTACAGTCATTGTGAAGATGGTCCCTCAGCGCCCGGATCACCGAACTTTCCCCTGCGATACAGGTCTGAACCACCCCGTCACGCCAGTCCAGCGCCTCCACAAATGCCAGCTGGGCTGTGGATGGCTCATGCACCTCCTCATGGATCAGCCATGAGATCTCAATGCCCTTCGGAGCGGCAATGCTGCGGATATCGCCTTCTGACGGCACCTCAAAAACGGCAACCCCGCACGCATCCTCCGGCAAGGCTTCAAGGGTTGCCTCAGCCACCGGCATGGCGGAAAGATCCGCTGCAACCAGATACCAATCCGCATAAAACTCGGTGAGTTTGGGCTGGCTTGGGCCGAGAAAGCCGAGAAACGAGCCGGCCCTGGCCCGCTGCGCCCAGCGGGTCGCCGGGCCTTCATCCCCATGGGCGACAAAGTCGATATCCAGTTCCAGCGTTTCCGGCCGGAAGGAGCGGACGGTGTAGGTACGCACCGGATGCACCTTCGCTTCCGGGCCTTCAGGGGCCCAATAGGCCTCGAAATCCTCCCGGCTTTCCCCATCCCGGGGCAGGATCAATTTGCAATTCGCCCCTTCATGTTTCAGCGGAAACCCTTCCAGCTCCGGCCCGGCAAAAGTCACCCGGATCATGTGAGCGCTGAGAAAACGGGCTTCCTTCACGGTCAGGAAGCGGGGACGGCGTTTCGGACGGACAGCCACGGCAAAGCCCTTTCAAAATCTGAAGATGTTCTTCAGGATTTAGCGATGACGAGGCCAAAATGGAAGACCGAGGCGGCAGAAAAGAGAGAAAGACGCAACCGGAACGCCAGGCCCGGGCGCTGAAGCGCCGCCCACGGGCCCGTCCAAAGGGCGGGCCCTTAACCCGGTCAGTCACGTGATCAGTTGCGGATTATCGGTTCTTTCAGATCTTCCGGTTTCTTGTCCTTGATGATTTCCCAATTCAAGGTCGCGTTTTTGATATGGCCGGGAACATCCTGCTCGAAGCGTTCCTGAACGGTGAGCGAGTTGTTGAGATAAAGCTTGCCATCCACAATCGACCAGGCTTCCGGAACGACCGGCACCTTGAAACCCATGGCCGCGCCAAAGGCGCAGAAACCGCCATATTGGGGCGCATATTTGGCCGGATCGGCAGCGAACTTGTCGCGGTTTTCAGCGCTGGAGAATTTCCAGGTTACATCATCATACTGAACCGTGAACGCATCGGTACCAGCAACCGGTTTGCCTTGCGTGAAATAGGCCACCGGATCCGTGCCGCCAATGGCAGCCCCGCTTTTGGTGAAGGTGGTGATTTCATCAGCCTGAACGGCAAAGCCGGTGACGGAGAACAGGACGGTAAGCCCGAGAAGAACAGATTTGGACGTATAAAGCGGCATGACACACTCCCTTTTTGGAACCCCAGAGGCGCGACCGGCCCCTTTCTATGGAGAAGATGTCGATTGCACGGTCCCAGTGCCAATAACCTTTGATCACAGAGGCGCAACTGCTGCGATAGATTGCGTGAACAGCCTGGGCACCACTGTCTTCATGTGCCCGGAAACCCGGAATGGAGCGGATCTCTCGGCGCCACCAGCCCCAGAACCAGATCGACGGCCGTCTCAATGTCCCCCGCCTCCACCGGTTGGGAGCGCAGCAGCAGGCGGAAATAGATCAGCCCCAGCAGCAGGTCGATCCGGGTTTCCATATCCGCTTCAAAGGGCGTAACGATAAAGATCTGGCGCAAAATCAGCCGCCGGTTCGCCTCCGCCTCGTCCAGAACGGCGGCAAAGGCCGGGTCTTCCCGGTAGGGCACCAGCGCCCGGATGGCCCCGCCAAGCGGGGTTTCCTGCAGGGCCGAGACGGTGTTGGCAAGGCACTGCCGCAGGTCCTGCGCCACGCTGCCACGTTGAGGGGGCGATGGATTGGCCCGGGCGAGCGCCTGTTCGACGGCGGCGGCGATCAACGCGGCCTTGTCCGAAAACCGGCGGTAGACCGCCTGTTTGCTGGTGTGTGCCCTGGCTGCAATCGCGGCAATGGTTGTCTTGCCGACACCCTTCTCCGCAAGTTCTGAAAGCGTTGCTTCAAGCAGCGCTGCCGTCACCCGTTCTTCTTGTGGCCGTCCCGCCAGCCCGCGCATGTGTTCAGGCATTGCCGGGATGTGCCGCCGCAAGTGCGTCTTCATAGTCCTTGAAGCCATCGGTAATGCCAGTGGAGACTCTGACGATCCGGGCAAAGGGCCGTGCGAAGATCTCCGTGTCGCGCAGTTCCTCCCAAAGGTGATGATAGGCGCGCATATCGGAAAAGCGGCAAATCACAAAATCGGAAAACTGGCCGGACATCGCATCGGCATCAACCCATTCCAGGGTGACCTCCGGATGGCGCGCCACGATCGCCGCGATCGCCGCCGCATATTGGGTGCGCTCCGGCCTGGACAGCGCCAGCCAGGCAGGCTCGAAAGCAAGATAGACAATGGCCACCAGAGGCAGGGGACGTGGTGAAGAAACATGCTGGGTCATGGCGACACTCATATTACGGTACTAGTGATAACCGTATTATCTGAAAAGCGGGACGCTGGCAAGCCACCGGGGTTGCATCTGCGGCTTGAGCGCGGCAAAGAGGAGCGATCTTCACGGCAGATGTCGTTCTGCAGGATGACCACTGCCGCCTTCAGAAAATGAGGAAAACATGTCTGTTGATACCGATACGGTGAAACGTGTTGCCCGGCTGGCCCGCATCAAGGTGAGCGACGACGACGCCACCCGTATGACCGGCGAACTGAATGCCATTTTAGGCTTTGTCGAACAGCTTGACGAAGTGGACATTGCCGGCGTCGAGCCGATGACCTCCGTGGTCGAGCAGACCATGAAAAAACGCGCCGATGGGGTCACCGACGGCAACAAGGCCGATGACATCACCCTGAACGCCCCGGCCTCAGAAGACCACTTCTTCATGGTGCCGAAGGTGGTTGAATGAGCTGAAGTCACATGACCGGCACAGCCGCCACCATAGCCATAGAAAGCCCTTTGTCTGAGGACGTGCGCGCCCTGATTGCAGAACTCAATGAGGCGCTTGCGGGGACTTCGCCGCCAGAATTCTGCTTTCAGATGACGGCAGAAGAAATGGCTGGCGAGCAGACCACCGTTTTTGTCGCCCGTGTCAAAGGAGAAGCAGCGGCTTGCGGTGCTCTCCACCGGCATGGCGGTGGCATTGCCGAAGTCAAACGCATGTTCACCAGACCCGGCTATCAGGGCAACGGGCTAGCCAGCAGGATACTGGAGAGGCTTCTGCTGCAAGCCGAGCAGGAGAACTTCAGGCAAGCGGTCCTTGAGACCGGTGCAACGCTCCATGCCGCATGGCGGGTTTACGAGCGCGCAGGTTTCACCCGATGCGGCCCGGTGCTTGACTATCCAGACAGTCCCTATTCCATTTTCTATTCAAAACCGCTTGTCGCGGACAAAGAGATCACATCATGACCGATCTGACCAAACTCACCATCGCCGAGGCCCGGAAGGGCCTGAAAGACAAGGACTACACATCGCTTGAACTGACCGAGGCCTTTCTTGGCAACATCGAGGCGGCCAATTCTCAGCTCAACGCCTATGTGGCGGTCACCGGGGATCAGGCCTGCAACATGGCCAAGGCCTCCGACGCGAAGCTAGCCAAGGGCGATGGCGGCGCGCTTGAGGGCATTCCGCTTGGCATCAAGGACCTGTTCGCCACCAAGGGCGTGCACACCCAGGCCTGCAGCCACGTTCTGGACGGGTTCAAACCAGCCTATGAATCCACAGTCACCAGCAACCTGTTTGCCGATGGGGCCGTCATGCTCGGCAAGCTCAACATGGACGAGTTCGCCATGGGCTCCTCCAACGAGACCTCCTATTATGGTGATGTGATCAACCCCTGGCGCAAGACCGGCTCCAATCAGGATCTGGTGCCGGGCGGTTCCTCTGGCGGGTCTGCCACGGCCGTTGCAGCGCGCCTGTGCATGGGTGCCACCGCCACCGACACCGGAGGTTCCATCCGCCAGCCAGCTGCCTTCACCGGCACGGTCGGTATCAAACCCACCTATGGCCGCTGCTCCCGCTGGGGCATTGTCGCCTTTGCCTCCTCGCTCGATCAGGCTGGGCCGATTGCACACACGGTGCGCGACAGCGCGATCCTTCTGAAATCAATGGCCTCCGTCGATCCGAAAGACACGACGTCGGTGGATATCGAGGTGCCGGACTATGAAGCTGCCATCGGCAAGTCCGTCAAAGGCCTGAAGATCGGCATTCCAAAGGAATACCGGATGGATGGCATGCCCGGCGAAATCGAAGACCTTTGGCAAAAGGGCATGGATTGGCTGAAGGATGCGGGGGCAGAGATCGTCGAAATCACCATGCCGCACACCAAATACGCCCTGCCCGCCTACTACATCGTGGCCCCGGCTGAAGCCTCTTCGAACCTTGCCCGCTATGACGGCGTGCGCTACGGCCTGCGCGTGCCCGGCAAGGACATTGTCGAGATGTATGAAAACACCCGCGCAGAAGGCTTTGGCGACGAGGTCAAACGGCGTGTTATGATCGGAACCTATGTTCTGTCCGCCGGCTATTATGACGCCTATTACCTGAAGGCCCAGAAGGTGCGCACCCTGATCAAGCGCGACTTCGAGCTCGCCTGGCAGAACGGGGTCGATGCGATCCTGACCCCGGCCACCCCCTCGGCCGCCTTCGGCGTTGCCGATCAGGATCTTCATGCGGACCCGGTAAAAATGTATCTCAACGACATTTTCACCGTGACAGTCAACATGGCCGGGTTGCCGGGCATTTCCGTGCCCGCCGGTCTCGACAAGGACGGCCTGCCCCTCGGCCTGCAGCTCATCGGCAAACCCTTTGACGAAAGCACCCTGTTCCAGGCCGGGCAAGTGATCGAGGACGCAGCCGGTGCCTTCGAACCGGAAAAATGGTGGGGCTAAGCAGAATGCTTGCCCCCCGCTCCGCCTCCCGGACCTGATCCGGGAGCTTTCCGTGCCGTCCCGGACCTGATCCGGGAACTTTTCGTGCCGTCCCGGACCTGATCCGGGACCCTGGCGCGACGGCGCCAAAGCAGACCCCGGCGCAAGGCCGGGGCGGTGCTCAGGGTGTAAGCTGCCCTGGCTTGACCCATGTCCCTCTTTTGAGCACGGGCACAGAACATGCCTGATATTGAAACTCTCATCATCGGCGCTGGCGTGGTGGGCCTTGCCATCGCCCGGGACCTGGCCCTGCGCGGCCGTGAGGTCATGGTGCTGGAACAGCACGGCCTGATCGGCTCGGAAACCAGTGCCCGCAATTCCGAAGTCATCCATGCGGGGATCTATTATCCGGCAGGCAGCCTGAAGGCGCGGCTCTGCGTGGAGGGCAAACACCAGCTTTATGCCTTCTGCGCGGAAAACGGCGTTGCCCACAAACGCATCGGCAAGCTGATCGTAGCGGCAACGCAGAGCCAGTTACCAGAGCTGGCGCAGCTCCAGCGGAAAGCTGAAGCCAATGGCCTGACAGATCTGGAGTTCCATGACCAGGCCCGGCTGGCGGAGCGTGAACCGGCCCTGTCCGGCTGCGGCGCATTATGGTCCCCCTCAACAGGGATTGTCGACAGCCACGGCTTCATGCTGGCTCTTCAGGGGGGGCTGGAAGCCCATGGCGGACAGGTGGTGCTGAACAGCACGGTCACCGGGCTGGAAGCGGATGCGGACGGATACCGCCTGACTGTTGCAAACCCTGACGGGGTCAGAACCGCCCTCACCTGCCGCGAGCTGATCGTCTCCGCCGGACATGGCGCCCCGGGTCTGATGGCGCAACTTCCCGGCGCTGAGCCGCCGCGTGCCTGGCGCGCAAAAGGCAACTATTTCAAATTGCAGGGCAAGGCCCCCTTTTCCCATCTCATTTATCCCGCGCCTGAACCTGGCGGCCTTGGCATTCACCTAACGCTGGATCTCCAGAACCAAGCCCGCTTCGGCCCGGATGTGGAATGGGTCGAGGACACGGATTATGCCGTTGATCCGGCCCGGGGAGAGAGGTTTTATACGGCTATCCGCACCTATTGGCCGGATCTGCCGGACGGTTCTCTTATGCCCGACTATTCCGGCCTGCGGCCCAAGATCACCGGCCCCGGCACCCGTGCGGCCGACTTCCGCATCGATGGTCCCAAGACCCACGGTCTTAGTGGCCTGATCGCACTTTACGGCATCGAATCTCCGGGCCTCACATCCGCTCTGGCCCTTGGTAGGCATGTGGCAGACATGCTTGACATGTGAAGATCTCAGCAGATCTGGAGCCCTCTGTCGTCTTCGATGCAGGCTCGAGCGCTCAAGAACAGTATTCTACCATCAGACAAGAAATGCCTTCCCGGGCCGGGGCCGCGCCATGGGAAGAGCCGTCGAAGCAGATCGTGGAGGACCTACTTTCCGGTTTACAGACTCAAACCGGAAATGCCACGGAAATGCGTTCCGGTTCAATGCATGGCCTGTTCGGCCTCCAGGATCTTGTCCGCATCCAGCCCGGCAATCGGCAGGCTGGAATCCGCCGGCACATCACCGGAGAGCTGAAGCGCCAGGAAGCGTCCGCAGCACACGCGCAGGAAGCTGGCAAAATTGCCCAAATCGTGCCCGGCCTCAATGCTTTCCTGGTGCAGGCGGGCAATAAGCTGCGGCACATTCAGGCTGTCCCGCGCGCCAATCTCTTCCAGCACTTTCCAGAAAAAGGCCTCCAACCGGACAGAGGTTACCATGCCGCCAATGCGGACGGATTTCGTGCTGCTTTCCCACCAGCCCGGGTCGGCTTCGACAAATAACTTGCACATTTCGGTCTCCGGAACAGCGTTTTTGCACATTTAGGACAACTCTAAGTATCCAATGCCACGTTCCGTCTTACCACAACAGGGCACAAAAGGCGCTGCGATGCCTTAATCCTCAACTTTAGCGCATCGTGCGCCCCTCTGGCGCCAAAGAAAAACCCCACCCGAGATCAGATGGTCTCGGGTGGGGAACCGTAGCCTGCCAGAGGCCTGAATTGCGGGAAGACCTTCGTCCTGGCAGATCGGTGAGATCTAAACGGTCAGGCTGCTGCCTTGGCCTGTACCCCGGCCACGACCGATTGAAACTGGGCCAGCCAGGCCGGATGTGCGGGCCAGGCCGGGGCGGTGATCAGGTTGCCATCCGTCACCGCCGCATCAAGCGCAATCTCTGCATAAGTTGCACCGGCCAGTTCTACTTCCGGGCGGCAAGCCGGATAGGCGGACACGGTGCGGCCTTCAAGACCACCAGCTGCGGTCAGGATCTGGGCACCGTGGCAGATGGCAGCCACCGGTTTGCCCGTCTCCATGAAATGTCTTACCGCATCCAGAACCCCGGCCTCAAGTCGTAGATATTCCGGAGCCCTGCCCCCGGGAATGACCAATGCGTCATAGCTGGCCACGTCCATATCGGCGAAGGTCGCGTTGAGCGTGAAGTTATGACCGCGCTTTTCGGTATAGGTCTGGTCGCCTTCAAAATCGTGGATGCAGGTCGCAACTGTTTCTCCTGCGGCCTTGCCCGGGCAAACCGCATCCACGCTGTGTCCCATGGCAATCAGCGCCTGAAACGGCACCATGGTCTCGTAGTCCTCGGTGAAATCCCCGGTGATCATCAGGATCTTCGCGCCCATGCCAAACCTCCCGTTCTGCAACCGCGATCACAGGGTTGTAGCAGGCAATGGCATGGTTTGGGTATTAGGCAGATACTACAGGCCCGTATTTATACCGATCGGTTCAGCGAAACAATCCGCCCGCTCCCGCGCCCGAAGAACTGAACTTTTGCAGGAAAAACAAGTCCGGCGCAGAGGCAGCAACAGCGCGTTGGAACTGGAACCGTCCTGACAACGGATGGCAATGCGAACCGGTGTCCGCGCCTTTGCACATCCTTTCACATGGAAAAAAGATGCGCTGCGGCCAGCCCTTTGCCCAGACACGTACCTCCCGGCATTTCCCCCTTGACCTCGTTGCCCGCCGGTGCCATAACCTCGACCGAACCGTACCGTACGGTTCAGACGCTTTCAGATCCAGACCCGACCAAACCGGAAGACCATGCCAGCAGCCGCCTATGACATTGCCACCTCCCGCCATGACGCTGCGCCGGAATTCTCGCCGCGCCAGCAGGTGGTGCTGCAACACGCATTGACGCTGCTGGTGGAAGGCGGGGAAAAGGCGCTGACCACGGCCGGGCTGGCCCGCACTGCCAGCTGTTCCAAGGAAAGCCTTTATAAATGGTTCGGTGACCGGGACGGCCTTCTGGCCGCCGTTGTTGCCTATCAGGCGAGCCAGGTTCAGTTTCCCTCCGAGGCCGGGGCGACTGCGGATGCGGCCACGTTCCGCGCCCATGTGACCGCCTTCGCAGAAGCCCTGCTCGGCGTTCTGTTTTCCGAAACGTCGCTTGCGCTCAACCGCCTGTCCATCGGCCAATCGAACACCAATTCGAACCGGCTGGGTCAGCTGCTGCTTGTGCGCGGCAAACACATGATTTCCGCCCGCGCCCGCGCCATGCTGGAAAGCGGCCGCCGCCGGGGCCTTTTGAAATTCGAGGACGCCGAAGACGCCTATCAGGTGTTGTACGGGCTCGCCATCCGCGATGTGCATGTGCGTTTGCTGCTGGGAGAAACCGCCAGCGCCGCCGAACAGGATCTTGCGTCCCAGGCTGAAACCGCCGTGAACCGCTTTTACCGGCTGTTCGGCGCCTAGCCCCCTTTCGGGCCAGCCAGACCGCTGGCCCCTTTGAGCCAACCGGACCGGCGCAAATGACCGGACGGGCGACAAGAAGAAACGGACTGCAAACGGGAGAAAGGAACCCATGCGCGTTTATTATGATCGTGATGCTGATCTCAACCTGATCAAATCCAAAAAAGTTGTCATCATCGGCTACGGCTCCCAGGGCCGCGCCCATGCCATGAACCTGAAGGACAGCGGCTGCACCGAGATTGCCGTTGCCCTGCGCGAAGGCTCCACCACTGCCCTGAAGGCCGAAGCCGACGGTTTCAAGGTGATGACCGTTGCCGACGCTGCGGCCTGGGCCGACCTGATGATGATGGCTACGCCGGACGAGCTGCAGGCCGACATCTACAAGGATCACATTGCCGCCAACATCCGCGACGGCGCCGCCATTGCGTTCGCCCACGGCCTGAACGTGCATTACGGCCTGATCGAACCCAAATCCACTGTTGATGTCCTGATGATCGCGCCGAAAGGCCCGGGGCACACGGTGCGCGGCGAATATGAAAAAGGCGGCGGTGTCCCCTGCCTTGTGGCCGTCCACCAGGACGCCTCCGGCAACGCCCTCGATCTCGGCCTGTCCTATGCCAGCGGTGTTGGCGGCGGCCGGTCCGGCATCATCGAAACCACCTTCAAGGAAGAGTGCGAAACCGACCTCTTCGGCGAACAGGTTGTTCTGTGCGGCGGTCTCGTGGAACTGATCCGCGCCGGGTTCGAAACCCTGGTAGAAGCCGGCTATGCACCGGAAATGGCCTATTTCGAGTGCCTGCACGAAGTGAAGCTGATCGTGGACCTGATCTACGAAGGCGGCATTGCCAACATGAACTACTCCATCTCCAACACGGCAGAATGGGGTGAGTATGTCACTGGCCCGCGCATCGTGACCGACGAAACCAAAGCGGAAATGAAGCGGGTTCTGGCTGACATCCAGACCGGCAAGTTCACCTCCGACTGGATGCAGGAATACCGGGCTGGCGCCGCCAAGTTCAAAGCCACCCGCCGCCTGAACGACGCGCACCAGATCGAGGAAGTTGGCGAAAAGCTGCGCGGCATGATGCCGTGGATCAAGTCCAACGCGCTGGTCGACAAGACCAAGAACTAAAGCGCGCAACGCGCACAGAGTCGAGTCGGCCGGAACAAGTGTTCCGGCCGATTCTCTCATTTTATTTTCACATTTTAGAGAAAATTGGCTTGAATTCGTCTAATACCCTTGAGTTTCTAAAGTGACGTTCAACCTTTTTTAAGGCGCCCGAGGCTATCTCGAGCTTAGATATATTTTTTAGCGGGATACTTTCGCCCCATTCCGCTCACAAATACAATTTGATGAAAAACTCAGCATCAAATCTAACGCATCTAAAAAGTTTTCTACATAAGCTCTGACCTACCAGTCGAATTCGACGAATAGTGTGTGGAGTGCGTCTCAATGGATCTCTTGACGCTTTTTGCGGCAAATCTGCTTCTGCTGTCGATCTTTGCCATCTCCTTTCAGGCGATGTCCCTGCGCGCGACCTCCAACATTCACTGGCGCAGCTGGGCGGGTGCCAATGCACTGTTCGCGGCCGCCCTGGTCTGCTTTGCCTTTGAGCGCGTCCTGCCCGGCCCCGGAGCCTATATACTGCCCAACAGCCTGCTGCTGCTCGGCTTTGCACTGCACCTTTATGCCGCAAAGGTCCTGGCTCACCTGCCTGCCCGCTTGAGTGATGTGGCCGCCCCGGCAGTGGCCTATCTTCTGGTCGGCATCCTAGCCTATCTCCTGTCAAATGCCACGCTTGCCTATGTGGGCGGCAACATCATTTTCCTGATCCTGTGCATTGCGACCATCAGGGCCTATACCTCCCGCAGCTTCCACGGGCTGATCTCGGTGATCGGTCTTGTCCTGGCCTTCTTTTTTCTGGCGGCGGCCAGCGGGCTGCGGCTGTTCCACGGCCTGTTCGGCGATGCCATGGCAGGTCCCGGCATGATCAATGACAGCATGCAGGATCTGCACCTGATGAGCGCCATGCTGTTTGTCAGCCTGACCGGTGCCTTTTCCGCAGCGCTGTCCTTCGAGCAGGTGGCCCAGCGCCATAAGGAAGCCGCCCGCCGCGATCCCCTGACCGGTGCCTTTAACCGGCGGGAGTTCCAGCTCCGCCTGGAAGAGCTGCTCCACGGCCCGGAAAAGCGCACCTTCGGCCTGGTTCATTTTGACCTGGACTTCTTCAAGCAGGTGAATGACCGGTTCGGCCACCCGGCAGGCGATGCCGCATTGGTCAAGGTTGTCGCCGCCGCCCGCGCCCAGCTGAGAAAAGACGATTGTTTTGCAAGGCTGGGCGGGGAAGAATTCGCCGTGCTGCTGCCCGATATCTCCCGGGAGAACGCCGCCAAAGTGGCTGACCGGCTGCGCGAGCGCATCTCCGAGCTGCAATTCGACTTTGCCCCGGAAGAGTTCCGCCTGACCGCATCGGCCGGGATCTACCACGGCGACGGCCATCACCTGGTCATGGACGACCTCCTGCAGATCGTCGATGAGAGCCTCTACCGGTCAAAGAGCAAAGGCCGCAACTGCATCACCTTTGCCATTCCGCAGCCTGCGGCCAGCTAATACCAATCGCACTTGATGATGAGCTATTTGACCGGAATTCCTTTGTCTGCTGAGGAGGCAGATTGCACGCCGTGGTGTTTCCCAACCACAAATGCGATCCAACGATGTCAGCAGGCAAAGGAGACCGACCCTGATCTCACACGGGCCCCATCAGGAATAGGCTTCAATCAGCCTTGTCACTTCCCTGTCCCGCGCTGCCTCGCTCTTTCCGCCCATGACCACCACAATCAACCGCTTGCCGCCCCGTTTGGCGGTCGCAACAAGATTGTAGCCGGACATGCGGATATAGCCGGTCTTCAGACCGTCGACCCCGGCGACCTTGCCTAAGAGATTGTTGGTCGCCCGGAAGGTGCGGCCGTTATACGTGAAGGAAGTGGCCCTGTAATAGGATCCATATTGAGGAAAGCGTTGTTTGAGCGCCAGACCCATCTCCGCCATATCCCGCGCCGTGGTCACCTGAGCCGGATCGGGCAATCCGGTCGCATTCACAAACCGGGTGCGGGTCAGGCCTAGCGCTTTCGCCTTCTGGGTCATGAGACGGGCAAACGCCGCTTCGCTGCCCGCAAGGTTCTCCGCCACCGTGATCCCAACATCATTGGCCGATTTCACCGCAAGCGCCCGTGCCGCCTGTTCCACGGTCAGGGTGGACCCGGCGGTAAGGCCAAGCTTTGCCGGAGGCTGCGAGGCCGCCTTGGCGGACACAGTCAAAGGCGAGGAGAGCTGATAGCGCCCGGCCGCAACCGCTTCAAACAGAAGATAGAGCGTCATCATCTTGGTCAGGGACGCCGGGAACCGCGGCGCATCAGGCTCAACGGCATAAAGTTCTTCACCGGTGGAAGCATTGAGCACAAGCGCTGAAAAGCCTTGCTCAACAGCAGTTGACGGCGCATAGGCCACAACCGGCAGCGGAGCGGCATCCACCTGCGCGGTCTCTACCCCTTCTGCCGGGGACTGCACGCCGGTCTGCGGAGCCTGAACAGTTTGGCAGGCTGCAAGGGACACCGCCAGCAGCACCGCACAGATTTTATTCAATAAAGTTTGTGACCCCATAAAACTTCCCTTGGCAGACACTCACGCCCTGAGCCGGTAGCCCGTCTTGAAAATCCAGTGCACAATGGCGAGCGAGCCGCCCAGAAACACCATGGTCGCGCTCAAGGACAGCCAAAGGCTCACATCCGCCTGCCCGTAGAAGCTCCACCGGAACCCGGAAATCAGATAGACGACCGGATTGGCCATTGTCACCGTCTGCCAGATTTCCGGCAGCATTCTGATCGAATAGAAGCTGCCCCCAAGAAAGGCCAGCGGCGTGACAATCAGGAGAGGAACGAATTGCAGTTTTTCGAAACTGTCGGCCCAGATGCCGATGATAAAGCCGAGCAGGGCAAAGGTAATCGCCGTCAGCATGAAGAAGGCGGCCATCCAGACCGGATGTTGAATCTCTATGTCAACGAAGAAAGTGGCTGTAATGAGAATGATCACCCCGACCAGGACAGACTTGGTCGCAGCTGCGCCCACATAGGCGATCGTGATTTCCAGATACGAGACCGGCGCCGACAGGACTTCAAACACCGTGCCGGTGAAGCGGGGAAAATAAATCCCGAAGGCCGCATTGGACAGGCTCTGGGTCATCAGCGACAGCATGATCAGCCCCGGCACGATAAACGCACCGTAACTGACCCCGTCCACCTCGGAGATCCGCGAACCAATGGCCGCACCGAACACGACAAAATATAGCACCGTGGAAATGACCGGCGAAATTACGCTTTGCATAATCGTGCGTTTGGTCCGGGCCATTTCAGAAATGTAGATGGTCTTGATCGCTCCAAAATTCATTCCGGCCCTTGCCCCCTTGCGTCGCCCGGCGACGTGGGCCGCCCGGCTTCCAAAATCAATTCCATTCTGGGCAGCGTCCGCCCGGGGATGGAACCGGAGGGCACCCGCCCAACTGTCTCAAAGCCCATCTTGCTGTAAAACCCTTCGGCAAAGGGATCAGAGTCCACACCTACCCGGGCAACACGAAGTTCAAGCGCCCGGGCGTGCAGCCGCTTGAAGAGGGCGGCGGCAACGCCTTTGCCTTTCCAGTCTGGATCGACAAAACAGGTTTCAAGCTCCCCCGTTCCCTGTCCGTCAGAGGAAAAGCGCAGGCAGCCGATCATGTCGCCCTCACCCGACTCGGCCAGCCAGAAATCTTCCTTGGTGATCCAGCTGTCCCGAACCCGCAATTCCTCCACACATTGCGCCATGAAGGCCTCATCATAGCCATTGGACTGTTTCGACCGCAGACACAGATCCGTCAGCCTGTCCCGGTCCTCAAGCACCGCATTGCGGATGGAATAAATCTTGTGCATGGCGCTTTATCCCTGCTTCACGAGATCGACAAAAATATCCTCAAGGGTCGACTGTTGGGTTTGAAGATCCTGGAACCGGACCCCGGCCGCCGACAGATCCCCCAGTAACGATGTGATGCCGGTGCGGGGCCCGCGGGTGTCATAGGTATAGGTCAGGCAGGTGCCGGCCTCCTCCAGGGCCAGATCATAGGCTGACAAGCTGTCAGGAAGCCCGTCTAGCGGCTCGGTCAACTGCAGGCGAAGCACCTTGCGTCCGAAACTGCGCATCAGCTCCGCCTTCTTCTCGACCAGAATGATCTCCCCCTTGTTGATGACCCCGACCCGGTCGGCCATCTCTTCGGCTTCCTCGATATAGTGGGTGGTCAGGATGATGGTGACGCCCTTGTCCTTCAGTTCCCCCACAATGCGCCACATGTCATGGCGCAGCTCCACATCGACACCGGCAGTCGGCTCATCCAGGAACAGGATCTTCGGTTCATGGGCCAGCGCTTTTGCCACCAGCAGCCTGCGCTTCATGCCACCGGAAAGGGACATGATCGGGTTCTTGCGTTTGTCCCAAAGCGTCAAATCCTTGAGGAGAGTCTCGACCAGCTCGCGGTCAGGCGGCAGCCCGAACAGGCCCCTGCTGAAGGCAACCGTATCGCCGACAATCTCAAACGGAGCCGTTGGCATTTCCTGGGGGACCAGACCGATCAGACGGCGCGCGGCCCGGAACTCCTTGAACGCATCATATCCGCCCACAGTGATGCTGCCGGAGGTGGGCTGCACGAGACCGCAAATGGTGCTGATCAACGTGGTCTTGCCCGCCCCGTTCGGGCCGAGCAGCGCGAACACCTCCCCCTCATGAATGTCCAGGGACACGGATTTCAGCGCCTGGAACCCACCGTCATAGGTTTTTTCCAGATCAGTGACAGACAATATCGGAGCCATAAACTATCAACCGGTTGAAGCGTTTGACCGACCATCTGGTCAAGCAGGCGGGCAACCTCGCATGTGGCCCGGCGGACGGCAAGATGCAAGGCCGTCTTCGAAGCAGATCCGGCCCCTTGTGGCAAGACGGCATTGTTTCATCTGGCGAAACACTGCGTTCGTCGGGGCCCGGCTAGGTTTTGACCTGGGTTACGCTATCTTTTGAACGACGACTTCCACAAGCGAGAGCAAAGCCCATGTCCATCCGTCCGGTCACCCATATCGGTGCTACGCAGCCCACCCTGGAAGGGGCCGGCGTCAAGCTGGAACGGGTTTTCGGGTTCCAGGACCCGGAGATGCTGGACCCGTTTCTGCTGCTTGACGATTTCCGCAACGAGAGGCCCGAAGACTATCTGGCCGGGTTTCCCTGGCATCCCCATAGGGGCATTGAGACCATCACCTATGTGCTGGCCGGAACCGTGGAACATGGCGACAGCCTCGGCAACAAGGGCGACCTGGGCGCGGGCGACGTCCAGTGGATGACCGCCGGGCGCGGCATCATGCATCAGGAAATGCCCAAGGGCGATGCCAGTGGCCGCATGCATGGCTTTCAGCTCTGGGCCAATCTGCCCTCCTCCATGAAAATGACCGAACCGCGCTATCAGGACGTTGAGGCAAAGGACATTCCCGTCGTGACCGACGATGACGGCACCTCGGCAAGGATCATCTGCGGCAATTTCTGGGGCAAGCGAGGCCCGGTCGACGGCATTGCCGCAGAGCCGCAATATCTCGACATCCATGTTCCGGCAGGCAAGAAAAAACGTTTCAAGGTCGACACTTACAAACAGACCTTCGCCTATATTTTTGAAGGCTCCGGCTCCTTTGAGGGCGCGTCCAATCCCTTCGGCGTGTTGACGGAGAAGGAATTTGGCGGCGAAGAGCTCAAGATCCGGGACGAGACCGGCGACCGGACGCTGGTGATTTTCGGCACCGGCGATGAGATCGTGGTCCAGGCGGGCAGCGAAGGCATCCGTTTCCTGCTGGTCTCAGGCGCCCCCATCAAGGAACCCGTTGCCTGGCACGGCCCCATTGTGATGAACACCCGCGACGAACTGATCCAGGCTGTGAGTGAACTCCAGAACGGCACCTTCATCCGCTAAAGCGTTGTCCTGAAAGGACTGCGCGCAGGACGTTTACGCACGAAGCCCTGAGAAGCGCCGGACCTGCGAGACGTGTCCTCAAACAGGCTCTCAAACCAGCCCTAAATACTGGCCCTAAAACTGGCCCTAAAACTGGCAAGGACCGGCCTGCTCGGAACGGTCCAGTGTCAAAGGCCCAGGCGTTCTTTCTGCCTTGGAACATTCACATATTCCGGATAAGCCTTAGGCATCTGTCACATCCGGTTTCCCCATGCCTCTCAAACTTCGACCTGCCACCCTTGCCGATGCGCCGCGTCTGACGGACATTCTTTGCCGCTCCAAAGCCTCCTGGGGCTATCCGGAGGACAGGATGACCGCGTTCATGGCGGATTGGCGCATCACAGCGGCCACGCTGCAAAGCCTTGAGGTGACGGTGGCCGAGCAGAACGGGCATCCGGTGGCCTTCTCCGGCGTTGCCGAACAGCAAGCGAGCACCTTGCACATTGAATTCCTGTTTGTTGCCCCTGAGGCTCAAGGCAGGGGTATTGGCAATCTGTTGCTCACCAGGGCCGAAGATGCCGCGAGGGCCAAGAGGCTGGCCCGCCTGACCCTGGAAAGCGATCCCCATGCGGTCGGCTTTTATGAGCAGAACGGCTTTCAGACCCTCACCACCCGGCTCAGCGAGATGGTGCCCGGCAAGGCCGTTCCCCTGATGGAAAAGCTGTTGACGCGCGGCGTCCATGTCCTTTCCAAAATCACCTTGCGCCGCACGAATACACCCTGGCGCTTCGAGAAGGACAACGAAGCGGAAATTGCCGCCCATTTCGCCGAGGCGCAAAAAAAGATCGCTCTCCTTTGGAACGGCCGCACCCTGAAATTGACGGGATACCGCTTTGAGAACGGGATCTTTGAGGGGACTTTGAGCGAAAGCAGCTATGCGGCGCACTTGACCTGGCGTGATTGGGGCGCGCCGGACGCCACAGCCTTCAATCTCTTCGGCTCTGCGATTATCCGCTCACGGGACGGTGCCCTGCTTTACGGCGTGATGGCACCCCATACGGCGACAGCCGGTCAAATCTATCCGCCGGGGGGAAATCTAGATCTGAATGATGTCACGGCGGACGGCAAGGTCGACATACTCGGCGCAATCGAGCGGGAGCTGGAAGAAGAAACCGGTCAGACCGCTGCCGGGCTGCGCAAGAGGCAGTTGCTGATCGCCTTTGACGGCGCCCGGATTTCCGTTGCCCGTGTGTTTGACAGTCCTGAACCAGCCGCAGCCCTGCGCCAGAAGATCCTCGACCACTCCAAAGCGTCGGAAGAACAGGAGCTGTCGGATATCGTCCTTCTCCGCAGGAAGGACGATCTTGTCTCACCGGCAATTGCCCCCTTCGCCCGCGAGCTGGCGGAGCATCTTTTGCGACCGGACGGCGATTAACCCCCGCATGCCCTGATCAATCTTTTGTTCACCAACCCATACGACTAAGGGCTGGCGGGAGCTGCGTTAAAATGCAAAAGTCCGCTCACCTCACCATCTTGTGAGACAGACTTCTTCAGGGAGAGACATATGGGCCGCCGCTACGCGATCTTGGATGTGTTCACCAATCAAATCCTGGCCGGAAACCCTCTGGCGGTGGTGCTGGACTGCGAAGGTTTGAGCGATGAGCAGATGCAGAAGATTGCCGGTGAATTCAATCTGTCGGAAACCGTCTTTGTCTTCCCGCCGGAAAATCCCGGCCAATCCGCCAGCATGCGCATCTTCACGCCCAAGCTGGAGCTGCCCTTTGCCGGCCATCCCACGGTCGGGACCGCCATTTTGCTGGCGACCGAGCGTTTCGGCAAGGTCAGCGGCGAACAGGATGCAGTCGTTGTCCTGAAACAGGAGATCGGCACCGTGCGCTGTGCCGTCATCCTGCGCGAGAACGCCGCCGCTTTTGCCGAGTTCGATGTGCCGAGCCTGCCGGAACCGGCTGGGCCCACCCACAATATTGACTTGATCGCCGCCGCGCTTGATCTGGAACCGTCCGATATCGGCTTTGAAAACCACGCCCCGTCCCGTTTCCGGGTCGGGCCTCCGTTCAATTTCGTGCCCGTGCGCGATCTGGATGCGCTGGCCCGGGCCAAACCGGTAATGTCCAGATGGAAAGCCGGATTTGGTCAGGACGCGCATAACGACGCCTATATCTATTGCCGGGAAACGCGGTCTCATGACAGTGCGTTCCATGCCCGCCTGTTTGCGCCCGACATGGGCATTCCGGAAGATCCGGCCACAGGATCGGCCGCCGCCGCCTTTGCCGGCGTCGTGCATTTTTATGACGGCCTGACCGCCGGAACCCATCACATCCGCATTGAACAGGGCTTTGAAATGGGCCGCCCGTCGCTGATCGATCTGGAAATCGACATCGAAAATGGCGGCCTGCACGCGGTGCGCATCGG
Organism: Roseibium sp. AWQ4_254; assembly: GCF_056161025.1. Classification (NCBI taxonomy): domain Bacteria; kingdom Pseudomonadati; phylum Pseudomonadota; class Alphaproteobacteria; order Hyphomicrobiales; family Stappiaceae; genus Roseibium; species Roseibium sp. AWQ4_254. Next base: position 125,189 of record NZ_JBSWYH010000001.1, on the reverse strand, counting down.
CGGCCAGGCCGCCCTGGTGGCAAGGGGCGAGTTGTTTGTTTGAGAGCAGGACTTTTTGGCATTCGCCAATAGTGCGTTCTAGCCGCGTCCGAGGTGTTCTGCCTGATGTGCTGCGAAATCCCTAGCAACAGAAACGGATCCGGCGCCACAGGGGCAAACTTAAAATCCCTGTTGCAACGGGCCATCTCCTGCCGTATGAACAGGGTCCGTTAACCACCTGCTCACGCTTTTGCGTCTAGGCTGGTTGAAACGGCATGATGACGACCAAAGGCCCAGTTCAAGACCCATGATCGCGATACGCGGCATTACCGGTTCTGATTTCGACGCGCAGTCCTTGCGCGGCGGGCTGCTTCTACTTGGCGATCTCCTCCTTCTTAGATGCCCCTGAGCGTCGGCTGCTCCGCATGGATTTCGCGGAACGGGCACTTAGGGGAGCGACTTCAAAAAAACGCATCACGCATTCCGGATCGCGCCGCATAAACCGATGGCCCCTAAGGCCAGGGATGCCGATCCAAGCCAGGGACGAAACGACATGACGACCACCAGCGACCATATCCGCATCTTCGACACCACCTTGCGCGACGGTGAGCAATCGCCCGGCGCCTCCATGACGCTGGAAGAAAAGCTGCAGATTGCCGAAATTCTCGACGATATGGGCGTCGACATCATCGAAGCCGGCTTCCCGATTGCCTCCAATGGCGACTTTGAAGCTGTCAGCACCATTGCGAAACGGGCGAAAACCTCGGTTATTGCCGGGCTGGCCCGCGCGATCCACGCAGATATCGACCGCTGCGGCGAGGCCGTCAGACATGCCGAGCGCGGCCGCATTCACACCTTTGTCTCCACCTCCCCGATCCATTTGAAATTCCAGATGAACAAGTCGGAAGACGAGGTGCTGGACATCATCACCGACACGGTGACCCGTGCCCGTAACCTGATCGAGGATGTGGAATGGTCCGCCATGGACGCCACCCGTACGCCGATCGAATATCTGTGCCGCTGTGTGGAAGCTGCCATCAAATGCGGGGCGACCACCATCAATCTGCCGGATACGGTCGGCTATGCCACTCCGGACGAATACAAGACCATGTTCGAAGAGATTCGCGCCCGGGTCCCCAACAGCGACCAGGCGGTCTTCTCCGTACACTGCCACGACGACCTGGGTCTGGCCGTTGCCAACTCGCTCGCCGGTGTCGCCGGGGGGGCCCGTCAGATCGAATGCACCATAAACGGATTGGGGGAACGCGCAGGCAATGCGGCGCTGGAGGAGATTGTCATGGCGATCCGCACCCGCGGGGATGTGCTGCAATATACCACCGGGATCGACCCGCAATTCATGGTGCGCGCCTCGAAGATGGTGGCAGGTGCGTCCGGCTTTGCCGTCCAGTACAACAAGGCGATTGTCGGCAAGAACGCCTTTGCCCATGAGAGCGGCATTCACCAGGACGGCATGCTGAAAAATGCCGAAACCTATGAAATCATGCGGCCGGAAGATGTCGGCGTGAAAGCCACCTCCCTGGTCATGGGCAAACATTCCGGCCGTCACGCCTTCCGCGACAAATTGAAGGAACTGGGCTACGAGCTGGGCGACAATGCCCTGCAGGATGCCTTCCGCCGTTTCAAGGATCTCGCCGACCGCAAGAAGCACGTCTATGACGAGGATATCGAGGCGCTGGTCGAGGATGAGATCAACGTTCTGGGCGAAAGCACCAAGGTCATTGCCCTGACCGTGATTGCGGGTACCGGCGGCCCGCAGAAAGCCATCCTGACCATGGATGTGGGCGGCCAGCACATCACCAAGGAAGCCAATGGCGACGGCCCGGTCGATGCAACCTTCAACGCCATCAAGGCCATCGCGCCCCACGAGGCCACCCTGTCGCTCTATCAGGTACATGCGGTGACCGAAGGCACGGACGCTCAGGCGGAAGTCTCCGTACGCCTGGAAGCCGACGGCCGGATTGCCACCGGCAAAGGCGCAGACACTGACACCCTGGTCGCCTCCGCCCGCGCTTATGTTTCGGCCATGAACAAGCTGGCCCTGCGCCAGCAGACCAGCAATCCGGGCGCCCTGAAAGCTGTCTGAAGGCGGCCGGAAGCCGGTCAGACCGGCTGAGCAAAAACTGACAAAACAAAAAGGGCCGCATGTGCGGCCCTTGACGTTTCACGGCAGTTGGCGAGCGGACCTGCTTTGCGGCAGGCTTCAACCTTCAGCTTCCTTCCGGAATATCCGGTAAAAGCTGCAGGCAACACCGTGCCGCTCAGCATCATACCAATGCTGGAACCCTGCCTTTTCCATCACATGCCGGGAGGCGGTGTTGTCCGAATAGGCATAGGCGATCAGGCAGGTCTCATCGGTCTTGTCAAAAAACCACGGCACCAGCCCGCGGGCGATCTCCGTTGCGTAGCCTTTGCCCCAGGCGGACTGCATGAGGGTGTAGCCAAGTTCGTAGACCTGAAGATCCGCCATATAGGTCACCCCGGCCCGGCCGAGAAAGGTCCCGCCCAGGGTCAGAACCTTCCATTTGCTGAAGCCTGTCCGGAGATGATCGGCGACATATTTTTCAAGGCGCTCGTGCACCTCATCCTCTGCCATCGGGTAACGGCCGGGCGACAGGAACCGGTTGACTTCCGGGTCTGCGTGCAATCTGGACAAAAGCGGATAGTCATCCGCCGTGAACGGCACAAGCTGCAGCCGCGCGGTTTTCAAGAGAATATCTGTCAAGGGGACCGCCGGAAGGAAGGTACAGGGAAGCCGTAGAACCATACCGCGCCCGAGGGCAGGATCAAGCCCTGCCCGCACATTTTTGCGATTGCCGGAGGACCGGTCCGCACTCCAATGAGATTGGGATCAGGCCGTCATCAGATAGGATTGCATGGACGGGCTGAACAGCTGGAACACATCCGCCTGCATGCCCTCAATCACCTTGCTTTCCCGATGGGCAAAACCGGTCGCCTTCATCACTTCGCGCACATCCCGGTTGTCCGTTCGCACCACAGCGACAAGATGCGAGAAATAGGTGTTGTCAAAAAACCAGCCGGTCAAGGCAGCGCACAGGCGCGGGGCCAGGTCCCCATCCTGTTCCAGTGCCTCGTTCGAGAGGCAATAATTCAAGCTGATTTCAGACGTTTCGCTGACCGGCGTGAACCCGGCCCAGCCCAGAAATGCACCGTCCTGAGACACAGCCTTCCATTTGGCGAACCCCAAATCGGCCTGAGTTTGAAGAGCCGAGGCCACAAGCTCGGAGGCATCGGCCGTCTGGCACTCGCCGGAGAAATCTGTACACCGGTTGCCGAAGGGATCAGCGTGAAGATTTTTTACAAGAGCAATGTCCCCCTTGGACAAGGGAACCAGACGCACGGAACCGCATTCCAGAAAGATCGTCTGCACCGAACTCCTCCCAAGCTTCAGAGTTATTGACTTGGCATCCTCTGCGGACCGCCGGCCTTGCTGGCCGCGCTTGTCTGTCCCTCAAGCCTCATGAGGCTACAACCGGGTCAGGCGATCCCTGTCTGGAAACCACCTGATTTCCTTGATCCCGGCCACGGAAAGCACAATTTAAAAGTGCATAACCCTTAAACCCATCTTAAGTATATGCCGAAAAGTGGCAAAAATATATACGCAATAACAACAGGTTAAGAAAAAATACGCTGCTGCGCCGCACCATCCAGAAGTTGACAGATTTGTGTCACTTTGACCCCAAAATGTTTTCTAAATCGATTCCCCCAGAAGGATCAATCCGTTGCCATGCGGACATCTGGTTGCGGAACCAGGTTTCCTGACGCTTGGCATACTGACGCGTCGCAACAGTCAGCCGCTCGGCCGTTTCCTCAAGATCCGCAGTCCCGGCGAGATAAGCCTCGATCTCCGCAACACCAATGGCCCGCATGGCCGGGAGGGCCGGGTCCAGGTTTTGGGCCAGAAGATCGCGCACCTCGGCAAGTCCGTCTTCGCTCAGCATCAGCCTGGCTCTTTGGGCAATCCGGTCGTGCAACCAAGCCCTTGGCGGCGCCAGAACAAGACACATACAAGCCTTTGGGGACAGGAACGGCCCGGACTGGGCTGCGGCTTGCCAATGCGCCAATGGCTTACCCGTGGCCCTGAGCACCTCCAGCGCCCGGGCAAGGCGCTGCGGATCGGCAAGCTCGGCTGCAGCCCGTTCATCTCCTTCTTGGCTGAGCACCTGCTTGAGACCAGCGATGCCCTCCTCTTCGGCCAGCTTCCGGGCTTCTTCGCGTATGGCAGGCGGGATCGGCGGCATGTCGGCAAAGCCGTCTGTCAAGGCCTTGAAATAAAGGCCGGTTCCGCCCACCAGAACCGGCGTTTGTGCCGCCGCCCAGATGGTCTCGATCTCCTCCTGAGCCCGCCGCAGCCAGGCGCCGGTGGAAAAGGCGGTCGAGGCCGGCAGAACGCCATAGAGCCGGTGAGGCACCCGCGCCTCTTCCTGAGCGGACGGGCGGGCGCTGACCAGCCGCAGCTCCCGGTAAAGCTGCATGGAATCCGCATTGACGATCACACCATCCAGGGCCGCCGCAACGTCCAGCGCCAAAGCGGACTTGCCGCTGGCGGTCGGTCCGGCTATCAGAATGGCGCTGCGGCCTGGCGGCTGCGTCCATTTTTTGTCCTGGGATCTGTTCATGTCTCTTGTTGCCACTCTGGTGTCTACCCCGACTGCCCCCGCCGTCGATACGGATCTTCTCCGCCGGGCCCAAACAGCCCTTGGCGCAGGCGGACAGGCGGCCGTTCTCAGCCCCGGTGTTGCAGCCGATATCCCTTTTGCAGGGCAAGATGCAAGCATGGCCTCGGCAGCTTTGAGAGAAATCGTGGGATCTGCTCCGGTGGATGTCTTTGTGCAGCCACAGGCCTCACGGCGCAAGCGCCTGCTGATTGCCGACATGGATTCCACCATGATCCGCCAGGAATGTATTGATGAGCTGGCGGCCGAACTCGGCCTCAAGGACCGGATCTCCGGCATCACCGAACGGGCCATGCGCGGTGAAATCGATTTCGAACCGGCCCTGCGGGAGCGTGTCGCCCTCTTGGCCGGTCTTCCGGTCTCCGCCATTGAAACAGTACTCAGCTCCCGGATCACACTGATGCCCGGCGGCCGCACACTGGTGCAGACCATGAAGGCAAACGGGGCTTACTGTGCCTTGGTCTCTGGCGGCTTTACCCACTTCACCAAGGCCATTGCCGCCATGATCGGCTTTGACGAGAACCGCGCAAACACGCTTCTGGAAGACAATGGCAAGCTGACCGGCAAAGTCGGAGAGCCCATTCTGGGCCGGGACGCCAAAAGCGCCCGGCTCGAAGAGCTTGTTGCAGAGCAAGGCCTGGACTTTTCCCAGACCCTGGCAGTCGGCGACGGGGCCAATGATCTGGCCATGATCGAGCGGGCCGGTGCCGGTATTGCCTACCGCGCCAAACCCGCTGTGGCAGAGATTGCGGATTTCCGGGTCGACCATGGCGACCTGACCGCCCTTCTCTATCTACAGGGCTATGCGGATCAGGACTTTGTGCTGAGCTGAATCTTGGTTCACACACAGTCTCTTTGGTATTGGCCCGGCATATACAGGATCACTGAGGCTCAAGAATCCGATCGATCAATCCCCACTCCAGCGCGTCTTCTGCTGACATGAAACGGTCACGGTCCAAGGCCTGTTCCACCGCATCGAACGCCTGGCCGCAATGTTGAGCATAAAGCCGGGTCATCCGGTGTTTCGTTTTCTGAATTTCTTCTGCATGAATGGCAATGTCGGAGGCTTGCCCCTGGACACCACCGGAGGGCTGGTGAACCAGAATATTGGCATTTGGCAGAGCAGCCCTTTGCCCAGGCTCGCCTGCCATGAGAAGAAAAGACCCCATGGAGCGCGCAGTTCCCATGCACAAAGTATGTACCGGCGCCCGGATGTGGCGCATTGTGTCATACATTGCAAACCCACTGGTCACGACACCTCCGGGCGAATTGATATAAAGGTGAACCGGCTCTTTAGAACTTTCCGACTCAAGAAAAAGAAGCTGTGCGCAAACCAGGGCAGAAACCGTATCGTTGACTTCTCCGTTCAGAAAAACAATACGTTCGCGCAACAATCGCGAATAAATGTCGAAGGAGCGTTCACCAAAACCCGACTGTTCGATAACCATTGGAACAAGCTGCATCGTTTCGCTCATTGGCAGTCTCCCCGTCTTCGGAACATTCTTAAATCCCGGGCCTGGATGAATCCGGTACGCTCATGCAGCAAGGCTGGTCAAAACGCAGTTCGCGTTGTCCGCCCTTAAATTCCGGCGATAACAGGCAGCTGGCGGCTCGTGAATGATTCGCAGCACTGTTCCTCCATCCGCGTTCGGAAAAATCCGGAAGATGACGGTGCTCTCCAAAAAAGGAGGCACAGATGCCCGCATCCGGTAACAGACCTCACACCCCGGCCTGACAGAAAAGGCATCCGGCATCGCCAAATCTTCTTCTGGCAGCCATTTTTTTCTGAATTTCTTATCAAGCAAGGCGCGCCAGACCGTGTCCGGACGGGCCTCCAGATCGTATTCAAATTCGAGCCTGGCAGATGTTTGGCCCGGTATCCGCTTGTTCATTCTTCCATATCCTTCACAACGCCCTTCAGCACATCGACACGCTTCGGCCAATACTCGCGGTATCGTTCCAGCCACCGGGCAAGGTGCTCCATGCCCTTGGGATCGACCTCATAGTTGACAACACGGCCGCTGCGTTCCGCGCGCACAAGCCTTGCCTCTCGCAACACGGCCAGATGCTGGGACATGGCTGGCTGGCTGATGCTCATGCCTTGGCGGAGACTGCTCGCATTCATGCGTCCAGCTGCCAGTTTCTCGAAGATCGCCCGGCGGGTTGGATCTCCAAGAGCCTTGAAAATTGTATCTTCGATCATTTCAATATATAAGTTTATACTTATTCTTTATGCAAGCCCAAAATGAAGAGCCGGATTAGAGCATCGTGAGATAAAGAACGGCGGCAAACATTGATCGGTAGAACGGGTCAGAACGTGTCGGCACGAGTCAGTTCCACCTTTCGCTGACTGACCTCAGAGATTTCAACGCAGCAAACGGTTTGAAACCATTGCAACGCGGCATGCCCAATCCTGCGGGAAGAATTGGTGTCAAGCAGGAGCCTGAGCGGGCTTCCCGCAAATAAAAAGGGCGCTGTGGTCAGCGCCCTTCATGCTTTGTTTTCAATTGTGAAAGTTCGTTACTCGTCCTCGATCCGGACCGGAACGAAGCGGACATCTCCAGTCGGGTTGGACAACAGGAGCAAGGCCGAGCGGCGGCCGTCATCTTTCAGCTTGCCGATCTCCGCCTCCACATCACCCGGGGTTTCAACCGGCTCCTGGGCGACTTCCTTGATAACATCGCCTGCTGTGACGCGTTTTTCAGCCGCAGAGGAATCCGGCTTCACCTCGGTCACGACAACACCGGTGACATCGGCCTCAATGGAGAATTTTTCCCGCAGCTCATCATCCAGTTCGGCCAGCATCATGCCAAGCACTTCACTGGTGGCGGACGGCGCTTCCTGGGTCTGTTCCTCTTCCTTGAGGCTGGCTTCCGTCGCCGGGCTTTCCTCAAGCCGCTCCAGAATCACATTGATTGTCACTTCCTTGCCCTTGCGCAGAACCGTGACTTCCACTTCCTTGCCGATCGCGGTTTCTGCCACCATACGCGGCAATTCGCGCATGGCCTCGACCTCCTTGCCATCGAACTTGACGATCACATCACCCGGCTCGATCTCCGCCTTTGCCGCCGGACCATCGTCGGTTACTCCAGCCACAAGAGCGCCCATGGCTTCGTCCATGGCCAGGCTCTCGGCAATTTCGTCGGTCACTTCCTGAATGCGCACGCCCAGCCAGCCCCGGCGGGTTTCCCCGAACTCGCGCAGCTGGCCGATCACCCGCATGGCCGTTTTCGCCGGAATCGCAAAGCCGATGCCGATAGAGCCGCCGGACGGGGAGATGATCGCCGTGTTGATACCGATCACATTGCCGTCCATGTCAAACAACGGGCCACCGGAATTGCCCCGGTTTATGGAGGCATCGGTCTGGATGAAATTGTCGTACGGTCCTGAGTTGATGTCCCGGTTGCGGGCGGAAACGATCCCGACCGTCACGGTGCCACCAAGGCCAAAAGGGTTGCCGATGGCCATCACCCAGTCGCCAACCCGGATCGCATCCGAATTGCCGAAATCAACCGCCTTGAGCGGGGTTTCCGGCTCCACCTTGAGCACGGCCAGATCGGTCTTTTCGTCCGTTCCGATGATCTCGGCCTTCAACTTGGTGCCGTCATTGAAATTGGCGGTGATTTCATCCGCCCCTTCAATCACGTGATTGTTGGTGATGATAATGCCTTCGGTGCCATCAATGACAAAGCCGGAGCCCAGGGACTGCACCCGGCGCGGCTGGTCATTGTCCCGGTTCTGCCGGTTGAAGAATTCTTCGAAAAATTCCTGGAACGGCGACCCGTCGGGCACCTGGGGCATCGGCACGGAGCGGCGGCCCTGCACGGTCTGCGCTGTCGAAATGTTGACAACGGCATCTGCGAGGTTTTCCGCAAGATCGGCGACCGAGACCGGTCCCTGCGCCTGCGCGCTCTCAAAGGGCTGCAGCACAACAAGGCCACCGAGCACGAGACCCGCCGCCGCAAAGGCGACCCGGGACATGCGGCGGCGAACAAAATCTGGAGCCATGGGGCTTTCTCCTCATCCCTGCCGGTAGGGCTTGCCGGTCGAACCCGAACAGCCGGCGATTTTCAAGACATTTCGTCGAAATATAGAACGGGCGGGAGATTTTAACGCCTCCCGCCCGGAAACTTTTCGTTATCCGCGAATGATCCACACAATTATCAGCCCCATTGCGGCCACAACAAGACCGGCTGTGCGCAAGGTCTGATCCGATGTTTCAAGGGCGCTGCGCATCATGGCTTTCATGCCACCGGGCACCAGCGCGTAGAGAACTCCTTCAATCACCAGGACCAGACCAAGTGCGGTCACAAAGTCATTCATTGGGCGGCGAGCGAGGCGGACCCGCTCGAAACGCCCTCACCGCCCGGTACCGGCGCAACCGCTGGGGCGTTTTCGCCGGTCGGGTCCTTGAAGAACCGGAAGAAGCTGGAATCCGGCGACAGCACCAGGCTGGTATCCCCGGACTTCAGACCCTGTTCATAGGCCTGCATGGACCGGTAGAACGCGAAAAACTCGGGATCCTTGCCAAACGCTTCCGCAAAGATCCGGTTCCGCTCTGCATCGCCGTCACCGCGGATGATTTCCGCATCCCGGTTGGCTTCCGCTTCAATCACCGTCGCATCGCGGTCCGCACGGGAGCGGATCCGGCGGGACTGCTCTTCCCCTTGCGCCCGGATTTCGGTCGCCTCACGCTGACGTTCCGTCTGCATGCGGGCATAGATGGCCTGTGAGTTGGCATCAGGCAGATCCGCCCGGCGGATCTTCACGTCGATCACCTCGATCCCCAGCTCCTTGGCATTGGCGCTGACATCCCGGCGGATGTTTTCCATCACGCCGGAGCGGTCATCGCGCACCAGCGCCACAAAACTGGTCCGGCCAACTTCCGAACGCAGCGAGGACTGCAGCAGGGTCGACAGGCGCCGATTGGCCGTCTGCACGTTCTGAACACGCTGATAGAACAGAACCGGATTGGAGATCCGGTAGCGGGCAAACGCATCCACGATCAGCCGCTTCTTGTCCGAGGAAATCGGTTCAAGCGGCGGCATGTTCAAATTCAAGATGCGTTCGTCCAGATAGACGACGTTCTGAACAAACGGGATCTTGAAATAAAGACCAGGTTCGGTCTTCGGCTCTTCGACGATCTGACCGAAGCGCAGGACCAGGGCCTGCTGGGTCGGATTGACCACAAAGACCGACAGATAGCCGACAATGACAACGACAAGTAGGAGAATTGCGAGAATACCGCTGCGCATGATCAATTTCCTCCCGTCCGTGCGGACGGCGCTGAGCCGCGTCCGTTCAAATCGTTCAGCGGCAGATAAGGCAAAACGCCCGAACCGGAAGTGTCGCTGTCGATGATGATCTTGTTGTTGGAGCCCAGAACCTTTTCCAGCGTCTCAAGATAGAGACGTTCACGGGTCACGTCAGGCGCGTCCTTGTACTGTTCGTAGATCTTGGTGAAACGCTGGGACTGACCGGTTGCTTCGGCAATTGTCTGGTCCTTGTAACCGTTGGCTTTTTCCAGAATACGGGCGGCCTGGCCGCGGGCTTCGGGAACCACCTTGTTGGCATAGGCTTCCGCTTCGTTGCGGATCCGTTCCTGGTCGGCACGGGCGGCCTGGACATCCCGGAAGGCATCGATCACCTGTGCGGGCGGGTCCACCCGCTGCATCTGCACTTCGGAGATCTCGACACCGGCATTATAGGAATCCAGCGTTTTCTGCATCAGCGACGCAACGTCGTTCTGAATAGACACTCGGTTTTCCGTCAGGATCGCATCGATGTTCGAGCCGCCGACAACCTCGCGCATGGCGCTTTCCGCCACCGCTTTCACGGTTCCGTCCGGGTCTTGAATGTTGAACAGATAGTCTGTGATGCCATCGGTCGTGCTCTTGATCCGCCACAGAACCTTGAACCCGACATCGACAATGTTCTCATCACCGGTCAGCATCAGGCTTTCTTCCGGGATATCCCGGGAGCGCACCGAACCGGAACTGGAGTAGGTTTCATCGACCCCAACGGTGGTTTCGCGCTGAAGCTCCACCGCGGGCTTGTAAACTTCACCGATCGGATAGGGTAAATTGTAGTTCAGGCCCGGAGATGTCAGACCCACAACCTTACCGAGCACGAGCTCCACACCACGCTCGCGGGAATCAACGGTGTAAAGACCGGTCAGAAGCCAGCCGACCACCACGACACCGACGACAATCAGAATGCCGGCAATCCCAAGGCCGCCGCCACCACCGCCGGGAAGGACGGTTTTCATGCGGTCCTGGGTGCGTTTGAGGAGCTCTTCCAGATCAGGCGGGTTGCCCCCGCCGCCGCCGCCCCGGTTCGGGCCGCCGCCCCAAGGGCCGTTGTTGTTTCCTCCGCCGCCCCATGGGCCGCCATTGTTTCCGCCACCCTTCCAGGGGCCACCGCCACCTGACTGATTGCTCCAAGGCATCAAGACTTCCTTCTATGAACCCCGGCGTCTCCCGCCGGGAATGGGCTTGCGCCCGTTCTGACTCATCGTTGGTTATAGGGAGGTTACCCGATGCTTTCAATCAAAAGCCCGGTTGTGCCCCTGCCGCAAACCATTGCGTTTTCCCGGGCCGCAGGTGGGGACCAACTTCCGTTATGTCAAGTCGATTGGCGCGAAAGTTTGCCCGCAGGGGTTAACGGACCTCACATGCCCGGACGCACCATGTCCATATGGGGGATGCCATCCTCGATATAGACGTCCGAGACGGTCTCAAATCCAAGGGATTGATAAAAGGCTTCCAGATGGGCCTGAGCCGATAGATCAATGGCGCCGCCGGGAACCAGATCCCCTGCCCTGGCCATGGCCGCCTGCATCAGTTTGCGGCCGAGACCGGTGCCCCTTGCGGCCTTGGCAATCACCACCCGGCCGATCCTGACCCTGCCCCTGGCGTCATCGGCCATCAGGCGCAGGACACCGGCCAGTTCGCCTGTCTTCAGCTCTTTCACCAGCAGATGCAGCGCTTCCGGGTCCTTGCCGTCAATATCTCCATAGAGTGAGGCCTGTTCCAGAATGAAGACATCCTGCCGCAGTTTCAAAAGCGCATAAACCTCCAGAGGCCCAAGCGCCTCCAGCCGAACCCAGCGGGCCATCAGCCCCTCAGCCATCTCAAACTCTGTCACGGCTCAGGCCTTCCGCCGGTAGGTCACATAGGTGAAATCTGCGCTGTCCTTGCCAGTGCGCACGCCCTGCTCGCGGGCGGTCTCTTCCCAGACGAGCGGATCGATTTCCGGGAAGCGCGTATCCCCGTCCGGCGCCGCGTCCACTTCCGTGATTTCAAGGCGGTCCGCCTGACTGATTGCCTGGGCATAGACCTGACCGCCCCCAACGCAGAAGATGTCTGCCGCATCGCTCGCTTCAGCCAATTGACGGGCCCGCTGCAGAGCCGCTTCAAGCGAAGCCGCTGTCTCAACCCCCTCTGCCCCATAGGCAGAATCGCGGGAGATCACCACATGGGGCCGTCCGGGCAAGGGCCGCCCGCCGAAGGACAAAAAGGTCTTCCGGCCCAGGACCAAAGGAGAGCCCAGCGTCAGGCGCTTGAACCGCTTCAAATCGGTCGGCAGGCGCCAGGGCATGTCATTGTCCGAGCCGATAATCCCGTTGCGGGCGACGGCGGCGATCAGAACGAGGTCCGGCAAAATGATCTCCGAATCCGGGAAAACTGTTAAGCCCGTCTCCTAGCATGGTTTTTGCGGACGGGAGAAGGCACCGAATAGGATGAGCGCAAATCAAGTCCCGTTTCATCGGAATCACAAGTCGCCGCCCGAAGACAGAGATTTCAAGGCACAAGGCAAACCGGTGTGACGCCATATAACCGCGAAACCTTTTGTAGCTGCAATTCCCGCTCAATGCGGCCCCGGCCCTGCACTGCGGCCGATATCCGCGGACACAAAGCGCTCCGGCTTCAAGGCCGGCACGGCCAGAAGTTTGAACAGCTTCCGTCTAAAGGGTCGTCAAAGACCTCACCCCAAAAAAGGCGCCACGACAGGCAGCCTAAACGGCAATCGGCGCTGCGATATGCGGATGGGGGTCATAGCCGGTCAGCTCGAAATCTTCATATGTGAAGGCAAAGAGGTCCGTAACGTCAGGATTGATCTTCATTTCCGGCAAAGCGCGCGGGGCGCGGGTGAGCTGCTCGCGAGCTTGGTCGAAATGGTTGCTGTAAAGATGAGCATCGCCAAAAGTATGCACAAAGTCGCCCGGCTTGAGGCCGGTGACCTGTGCGGCCATCATGGTCAGCAGCGCATAGGAGGCAATGTTGAAGGGCACGCCCAGAAAGACATCGGCGGAGCGCTGGTAGAGCTGGCAGGAGAGCTTGCCTTCAGCCACATAGAACTGAAACAGGGAATGGCAGGGCGGCAGCGCCATGTCGTCCACCAAAGCCGGGTTCCAGGCCGAGACGATCAGCCGCCGGCTGTCCGGGCTGGTCCGGATCATCTCGAGCAGCCTGGCGATCTGGTCAATGGACCGGCCATCCGGCGCCGGCCAGGAGCGCCACTGGTAGCCGTAGACCGGGCCGAGGTCGCCGTTTTCATCCGCCCAGTCGTCCCAGATCTTGACCCCGTTTTCCTTCAGATAACGGATGTTGGTATCCCCCGCCAGGAACCAGAGCAATTCATGGATGATCGATCTGAGATGCAGCTTCTTGGTCGTCACCAGCGGAAACCCCTCTGACAGGTCAAAGCGCATCTGGTGGCCGAAGATCGACCGGGTGCCGGTGCCGGTACGGTCGCTGCGGTCCACACCGGTTGCCAGAATTGTTGCCAGAAGATCGAGATATTGCTGCACGGCAAAGGCCCTTGGGTCAAAGAGTGGGAGCACGGTCCAGTAACTTCGCAGATTCCGCCGAAAACGCAGCCCCCTGCCCGCACTTTCCCCAGATCCCGCTGCCCGGCCTGTGGATGACATCCGCCAAAGCGGGCCGTATACGGCTCCAGCCAGCCGGCTAAGCATTGCTCCGGCCGCAAGGCCCCTTTCCATTCCGCTCTGAAACGCTTATATCAGGCATGCTGGTTCGCCAGCTATGGCAATAAATTGTCAGTGCAATAAACCTATCGGACCCGGGGGCGGTACCCGGCGCCTCCACCCAAACCCGTGAGCCAGGATCTTGATGGTTCACGGGTTTCGGCGGGGGCGAAATAGGATCGACGAGGGCGTAAAGACTGTGCTTTTGCTCGGCATTGTACCACCGTTATCGGGCTGTTTTAATAGTTGCAAACGACAACTATGCTATGGACAACGCTGTCGCTGCGTAATGCAGTGCCGGTAGTCCTTTAAAGCCCTGCTGGATTAGCACCGGCAGGCGGGGTCCGAAGGCACCTGGCAACAGAAGCCTTCACCTTGCCTTTTCTTGCGTCTTCCCAAACATTCTTTGAACCAGTGGAAAAAGTCCCGGCAGAGTTACTGCCTCGGCAAGGCCGCATTAATCCTGTATCACTTCGAAAATTGACTTTTCTTTTCCGCGCCGGAACGTCAATGTGTGCCGAGATTAACAGATCCCAATCAAGATTCGACGAGAACTGATGTCTGAAGACCTTCTGCGATACGATATCCTGATCCAGGACGCGCTGCGGGGCGCGGTCAAGAAGATCCTTGCCGAAGTCGGCCGCACCGGCCTGCCCGGCGATCATCATTTCTATATTGCCTTTGACACCAACGCGCCCGGCGTGCGCATTTCCCAAAGGCTCAAAGAACGCTACCCGCAGGAAATGACCATTGTGCTCCAGCACCAGTTCTGGGATCTGGCCATAGGCGAGCACGCTTTTGAAGTGGGGCTGTCCTTTGGCGGCGTTCCGGAAAAACTGCTGGTGCCGTTTTCCGCCATTAAGGGCTTCTTTGATCCCTCCGTGCAATTCGCGCTGGAATTCGACCCGGGCAAGACCGCAGAAGAGCTGCCAGAAGAGCTTCTGGAAGCGGTTGAAGAGCTGGCCAAGGCCGAACAGGACCATGCCGACAAGGACACAACGCAGTCCAACGGCCCCACCGAGGCTCCGGCCCCGGGCAAAAAATCCAGCCCGGCCGTGGTCTCAAAACCATCTGAGAATGACGGTGGCGGGGAGGTCGTTTCCCTTGACGCCTTCCGCAAGAAGACCTGACGGCGGAGAGCTCCTGTGAGCGCCGAAATCATCAATCTGCGTCATGCCCGTAAACAGAAACAACGGGAAGGCAAGGAGAAACAGGCGGACAACAACCGGCGCAAATTCGGCCGCACAAAGGCTGAACGCGAAGAAGCACGCAAGCGCCGTGAATCCCTTGAAACACAAGTCGACGGACATCAGCTGGACAGCGCTGGCACGCCGTCTGACAGCGGCACAGATTAAACCGTGGCGCTCGTCAAACGCTCTCTCTCCCTGCATGGGCACCGCACAAGCCTCGCCCTGGAACCGGATTTCTGGGCAGTGGTCGATGACTATGTGGAGGCGGAGAACCGCTCGCTTGCCAGCCTGATCGCCAAAATAGACGATACACGGGATCATGACGATCCCCTGTCCTCCGCCGTCAGGGTCTGGGCGCTGCGTCAGGTAAAGCAAGGCTGAAACGATCATGCAGCCGCAGCATCGCTGACGGACCTGTTCCCGCCTCACAAAAAAAAGCCCTATTGGGCCGTGACCAAGAGAGCGTTCAGCAAGGTCTATCGGTAAGGTACACACCCCTCAGGGTGCCGACAATGGGAGCCAGATACGTCCTCCCAGGCAAGAGCCCGAGGGAAGGTTACCGAACCCCCGGCAGACCCAAGGCCCCGCCCACATCACGGGTGATCAGGCCTTCAATGGTGATGGGCGGATCAAGTGGCGGCAAACTGCCAGCTGCCCCCGCGCCGGTTGAAGGCGGTGGCACGGATTGCGTGGTTTGCGGGTCAGTGTCATTGGCAAGCAGCGCCCGGATCTTTTCGGTCAAGGGCTGCACAGCGGCCTGATCGCCATTGCCAGCAGCTCCGGCGGGCGCAGGCCCGTTTTTCTGGTCTGCAGGGGCCGCCGCCGGGCCGTCTCCAGCTTCAAGCTGCTCCTGGCGCAGCCGGTCCTCTTCAGCCGCCCGGACCACCGCCTGATCGCGCCGGACCCTGGCTTCCCGTTGATGCTTCAATTCGCGGAAAAACCGGTCCCGTTCCAAGATCTCCGCCTGCAACGTCTCGACCCGCTCGACTTCCTGCTCAAACGCCCGAAGGGTCAGGTAGGCCGTGAATGGGGAAATGTCGACGGACCGTTCCGGCTGCTCAAGCGGTCCTTTGAACAGCAAGCCTACCTGTGGATCGGCACCGGTCACCGCATCCTCGCCCGGATCGATTTTGACAGAAAAATCCGCATCCAGATCCAGGGTCCGCAGATCCAGCTCCCCGGACCCGAAAATCTCCGCCCGGGCGGAATCCACCACCACATTGCGCGCGCTCAACTGACCGCCCGCCAGAGACAACGTTCCGTCCACCCGGTTGAACGGCAGGCTGCCAGCCGCCATGTGATTTTCAAACACGCTACGGATCTTGGCGTCTTCAAGTTCAAGCCCCGCATCGGCCGCCCGCGTCACCTGGGAAAAAGCCTGCGGGTTGAGACCCTGGAACGCGCCGTCTGCCATAGAGAAAGTGCCGCCCCCATTCAGGCCCGCAACAAGGGCAGAGATTGACCGGCCCATGCTGTCAAATTCCAGGAAGAGATCAAGTCCCCCTGAGGCAACCGCCCGGCCAGCCGGGCGCCAGACCAGCTGGCGCAGATCGGCCCCGTCCAGTTTCACCCGCCCGGAGAGGGCGGCCTCGGCCCCCGAGCGTTGCAGGGAAAGGCTTGCTGCCAGCCGGCCGCCCGCAAATGTGCCCGACAGGCCGTCCAGTCGCATGAGGGTCGGCGACAGGCGCAGCTCGGCCTTGGGAGTGGCAATCTCCAAATCATCTTCCAGAAACAGCCGGTCGGCGGACACCTGAAGTGTCAGGTTGATCCCGTCCAGAAGCGGGGCCCCAAAAGAAGCTGTCGGCCAGATACTGCTACCATCACCAGCGGAAAACCACTGATCCGGCCCCAGGACCATTTCGCTCAGATCGCGCAAATCCACACGGCTGGTGTTAAGCGTGCCGCTGAAGCGCCGGTTCTGCTCCCCTGGCGCCGGTTCCAGATCCCCCTCGAGACCACCTTTAAAGTCCGTCGTGCCCACAGTGCCTGCAAGATTGTCAATTTCCAGTTCGCTGCCCTTGCCCTTCAGGTCAAAGGTCAGGTTAGCCGGAAGGGTGCCGCTCATGACGGGCAGGATCTTGCCGGCCATCAGAGCCAGAGGCCCGAGATCCTCCGTCTTGGCGGAGACAGTGGCACTGAATTCCGGCTCTGCCGTCTTTTGCAGCACAAGACTGCCATTGGCCGTCAACTCGGTTGCCCCAAACGTGCCGGAGAGTTCAACAGAAAGGCCATTGGCCGGAACCCCGGAGACAATCGCATAAAGACGCCCCCCGCCGCCGCTATCGACTGGCAGAACATCCAGGCCCAGCTGCTGCAGCAGCCTTGGCCCATCCGGGCCTTTCAAGCCGACGGAGACGTCAATATCCGACTGCTGCCAGGCATCAACACGGCCTTTCAGCCCGGCATTGATCGACGCATCCGCCCCGCCTGCGACCCCGTCAAGCCGCAGGGACATGTCCGTGCCATCCCCGAGGGAGGAGGCTCTCAATTCTCCGTTGAAATTGGCCGGAACGAGGCTTGGGGCAGCTTTTTCAAAGCGTTCGGCAAAGACGGAGCCGGGAAACAGGCTCCCGGTCAGGGCCACAAGGCCTGAAAGATCACTGGCCTCAAGGGCTCCGGACACCGCCCCTTCCGGTGCGGAGAACAGATCGCGGATCTCACCATTGACATCAATCCGCGCTCCGGCCAGATCGGCGGCAAAAAGCCGGTCGATCCGCACACCGCCATCGGCATATTCGGCTTCCAGGGTCAGCCCCTTGCCGTCGACGCCGCGGGCAGAAACCTCGCTGGCCCGTAGCCGGAGGGAGACGTTCAGATCCTTGTGAGCCTGGGCCGCCTTCTCGTCCGCCGCTTTGGGGCGGATCAGGGCCGCCAGCTTTTCAACCGCATCCAGATTGAGCCGGTCCGCATCCAGGTCCAGAGAGAACGTGCCATTGCCGCTTTGCGGGTGGCTATAGGCCAACCCGCCCCGGGCGTCTGATCCGGCAAGGCTAAGACGGAGATTTTCCAGTGCGGCCCCATCTGGGCGCAGATCCAGCCGGCCTTCCAGCACGACCGGCTCCATAGCCGAAGCGCCGGTGTCTTTTTGCCGCCACCAGCCGAAAAAGGAACCCGGCTGGTCGGATTTCACGGACAGCGCCCCGCGGTAGCTCACGCTTGGCGCCAGCCCCAGATCCCCCTGGGTTGCAACCGTCGTGCGGCCGGGAAGCCGCCCGGACAGGCGCGCCACCCGCCAGCCGCCCAGCATGGTTTCCAGATCAAGCCGCACATTCTGAATGATGCCTCCGCCGGCCACAAGGGCGGGAACATCCAGGGACACCGTGCCGTCCACCGGCGGCAGCGGCACTGCTTTCAAGGCCGCCACCAACTGGCTTCCAGCCGCTTCGATGGCAACCGGCGCCTTCGGCCCGCCGCCCAGCAGACGGTCCAGATCCACCTGTTTCGACTTCGCCCGGATGTCGAAATGCTTGTCGCCCGCATAGATCAGATCCGCGCTGCCGGTCAGGCTGAGGCGCTTGTCGCCCGGACCATAGCGGAAGACAAAATCAGGCACCGCCACTTCGGCGCTGTCCGCCGTGAAATGACCTTCGGAGGACCAGATGTTCGTATCCTCGTCATCCAGCGGGATCGAGGCAATGTTGAACTGCCCATCAAAGGACGGGGCTGCATCGGCCTGGCTCAACATGCCGTCAAAGGCGAAATTGACGGCCCAGTCGGTCGGCGTCAGCTCCCCCTTGACCCTCAGGCCCTGGCCCTGCTGGGCGCGGCCGGTAGCCACCGAAAGGCTGTAGGGGGTGTTGTCAATGGTCAGGCTGCCCGCCGCCTTGAAGGGCCCTGCCAGCGACCGGGCGCTGACTGACAGGTTGCCATTGTCAATATGATGGGTTTCGCCGGAGCGGGCATCGACCACGGTCAGAGCGCCATCATGGATGGTCACCTTGTCAAAGGCAACGTCTTCCGGCGGCAGATTGGCAAGCGCGCCATCGGCCGTGCGCGCCGTCAGCCAGTCAAGCCGTCCGTCCTCATCCAGAGCCAGCGACAGATGGGGCCGGTCCAGCTCCATGTCTGTGACATGAATCTCACCTTTTAGGAGCGGCGGCAGCTCGATCCGCACCTTGAACCGGGAGACAACAAGAAGCGGATCTTCCGCTTCGCCCACCCGAACGTCGGAAAAGCTGATGGACGGGGCTGGCAACAGACGCAGATCCGCCTCCCCCAACACGGTCACTTTGTGGCCAAGCGCGCGTTCCGCGTATCGTTCAAATGTGGAACGGTAGACCGTCCAGTCGACAAAAAACGGCCCGACCAGCGCTGCCACCAGCACCAGAACGACCGTCAGTCCCACTGTGATATAAACGGAGTTCAGGCCGTATCTCCTTGGTTCTCCAACATCACCGGTCTTGCCCCCGGGCCCAACACATCAGCTCTTCGAAACAGCCTCGAGGACCGCGCCAAACCCCCGTCCCGAAGACGGGAGTTTCCACACGCTCTACGAGCTTATTGATCTGATTCGATACAATATCATGACTGCGGCAGGATCTTGCCCGGATTCATCAAATTCTGCGGGTCAATAGCCTGCTTGACGGCTACCATGAGATCCAGCGCATCGCCATGTTCCCGGCGCATGTATTTCTGCTTGCCCTGGCCGATCCCGTGCTCACCAGTACAGGTGCCCTCCATCCCGATGGCCCGCAGGGCCAGACGTTCGGTAAAGCTCTCCGCTTTCCGGCGCTGCGCCGGGTCTTCCAGGTCCACCAGGATCTGCACATGGAAATTTCCATCGCCCACATGGCCGACAATTGGCGCCAGCAGGCCTTCCCGCTCGATATCGGCGGCGGTCTCGCTGACACAGTCCGCCAGCCGCGAGATCGGCACGCACACATCCGTGGCCACGATTTGCGCGTCCGGCTTCAGGCCCTTGCCCGCCCAATAGGCATCATGGCGGGCGCTCCAAAGCTTTGTGCGCTCCTCTGCGGCCGTTGCCCATTTGAAGCTTCCCCCGCCGAGTTCCTCAGCAATGGCCGAAAACATCTCCGATTGCTCCTGAACCCCGGCATCAGACCCGTGAAACTCCAGAAAAAGCGTCGGGGTTTCCTCCAGATCCAGCTTCGAATAGGCATTGCAGGCCTTGACCTGCAGCGTGTCCAGCAATTCGATCCGGGCCACAGGCAGGCCCATCTGGATGGTCATGATGACCGCCTGACAGGCCGATTGCACATCCGGGAACGGGCAGACCCCTCCGGAAATGGCTTCCGGCTGGCCATGGAGGCGGACAGTCAGCTCGGTGATGATCCCGAGCGTGCCTTCTGAACCGACAAACAGCCGGGTCAGATCATATCCGGCCGAGGATTTGCGTGCCCTCCCGCCTGTCTTGACGATCCGGCCGTCGGCGGTGACCACCGTCAGCCCCAGAACCGCATCCTTCATGGTTCCGTATCGGACCGCATTGGTGCCGGAGGCCCGGGTGGCGGCCATGCCACCCAGGCTCGCATCCGCGCCCGGATCAATCGGGAAAAACAGGCCAGTGTCCCGGATGAAGCTGTTGAGCTGCTTGCGGGTCACTCCCGCTTCGACCCGGCAGTCCAGATCCTCGGAATTGACCTCTAGGATCTTATTCATCCGGCTGAGATCTATGCAAATTCCACCTTTGGGGGCATTCACATGCCCCTCCAGCGACGTGCCCGTGCCAAAGGCGATCACAGGCACATTCGACGCGGCGCACACTTTGACGGTTTCGGCAACTTCGTCCGTGGTCTCGGCAAAAAAAACCGCATCAGGCGGCTGATTCGTCAACCAGGTCGTGGTGTGGCCATGCTGTTCGCGCAGAGCCTGCGACGTGGCACAGCGCTCCCCGAACCGCTCTTTCAAAGTTTCAATAACAGCAGATATCATTTCACTCGGGACAGGTGTCCCCATTGCTTGCGCTTCACTTGCCATGCCGGGCTGCGTTCCTTCCTCCCGGAGCCTGATCATGGCTCCGTATCTCAAAAAGGAATATGTTAGCCGGAGACAAAAAGGTCAAAGCCAAATCCGGCTTTTCCGGCAGCGCTTTGCACGAAAATATCCAAAAGGGGGAAGCGGAAGATGAGCGAATGGGACAGCGCGCCGGTGGCAAGCGAAGTCATGACCCTGCGGCAGGAATGGATCGACTATAATGGCCACTTGAACATGGCCTATTACAACGTCCTGTTCGACATGGCCGTGGATGCGGTGTTTGACCGGATCGGTCTTGGCCCCAGCTATGTGAAGGCCCGCAGCGCCTCCTTCTTCACCGCAGAAGCCCATGTCTGCTATGTGCGGGAACTGGCCGCCGGGACGCCTGTGGTAGCCACGTTTCAACTGATTGGGCTGGATGAAAAACGGGCGCATTTCTTTCAGGAGCTACGCCATGCAGAAGAGGGCTGGCTGTCGGCGACCTGCGAACAGCTCAGCCTGCATGTGGACATGGCGGCCCGCAAGGTGACCCCGTGGCCCCAGGATATCCTGGCCAATCTCAAGACACTAGAAACAGCCCATTCCGGGCTGTCAGTGCCGGAGCGGGCCGGACGGCGCATTCAAATCCCCTCAAAGCCCAGCTAAACAGGGAAAACAGCAACACTTTGCAGTGATTTGGACCGTTTCGCCCCCTGGAAGACCTGTTCTTTCCCGCCGACTCGGGCAAAATGGGACATTGGAGCGTGTCGCGTTCATCCGGAGTGAACCTGTTTTGTCTTTTGTGCTGGAATCTCTGATGAAAGGCAGCGAAAGACAAATTCAGTCAAACGCGATTTGTTCCAGAGGTTCAACGCTGTCCCCAACCCGGCCCGACTGATGCGCAAAATCATTGAAACCGCCGGTCATTTGCCCGACATCCTGATCAGCTGGATCACGCCGAATATCCGCCAGTTCCGGGCCAGTAAGCTGCCCCTTGTGTGGCTGCTCGCGATTGTGGTCGGCCTTCTGGTTGCCTGTGCGGCCATCCTGTTCCGCACCGCCATCGGCCTTGTGCAACTGCCCTGGCTCGGCACCGCCACGGAATTGACCATCGTGGCCGCCACGCGGCAGCCCTGGTGGGTCATCCTGCTGGCCCCAGCCGCCGCCGGACTGATCGTCGGCTGGATCCTGCACAGTTTTCACCCCTATCAGCGCGCGGGCGGAGTTGCCGATGTGATCGAGGCCCGCGCTTATGGCGGGCGCGGCCTACCCTTGAAAGCAGGGCTCTGGTCTGCGCTTGTCACCGTGATTTCCCTGGGCGGCGGCGCCAGTGCGGGCCGGGAAGGCCCCGTCGTGCATCTGGGCGCGACACTGGGCACGGCGGTTTGCCAGTTTTTCCAATTGCCCGATCCCGCCCGCCGCATGTTGCTGGCCTGTGCGGTTGCCAGCGGGGTGTCCGCCTCCTTTAATGCGCCGATTGCAGGGGTGCTGTTTGCCCATGAGGTCGTGCTCGGCCACTATGCGGTCTCCGCCTTTGTGCCGATCGTGCTGGCCTCCGTCGGCGGCACCCTGCTCTCCCGGCTCTGGTTTGGCGATGTCGCCGCCTTCGAGATCCCCCAGTATGAAATCACCTCCTATCTGGAGATTCCGGCTTTTGCCCTGCTCGGCCTGACCTGTGCGGCTGTTGCCATCATTTTCCAGTTTGCCCTGATCGGCACGGACTGGACCGCACGCAACATCACCATGCCGCTCTGGCTGCGGCCGGTCATCGGCGGGCTGGCGGTCGGCGCGCTCGGCATCTTCTTTCCCGCCATTTTGGGGGTTGGCTATGAGGCAACGGATCTGGCCCTGAAACACGAGCTGACCATCACGACCATGGTCACGCTTCTGGTGGTGAAGACGGCGGCCACCTCCATCACCCTCGCCTCCCGGTTCGGCGGCGGGATCTTCTCGCCGTCCCTCTATATCGGAGCGATGACGGGCGGCACCTTCGGCCTGATCGCCGCCTCCGTTTTTCCGGAAATGGCGTCCAGCCACGGCCTTTACGCGATCCTGGGCATGGGCGCGGTGGCAGCCGCCGTGCTTGGCGCCCCTTTTTCGACAACGGTGATCGTGTTCGAGCTGACCGGCGGCTATGCCCTGTCCATTGCGCTGCTGCTGGCCGTGTCCATCGCAACAGGCCTGACCCAGGCCGTGCATGGAAAATCCTATTTCCACTGGCAGCTCGGCATGCGCGGCTGCTTTGTCAATGAAGGCGTGCACCAGTTCCTGAGCGAAACGGTGAAAGTGCGTGATTTCATGGACCCGCCACCGGAGAGCGAAGAAGAGTGCCGGTTCAATCCGGGGGAAGACGGCCCCTATCTTCATGACACGGACACGCTGGAAAGCGCGCTGAAAAGCTTCGATTCCTGCGGCAAGGCCAGTCTTCCCGTGGTGCGCAAGGGAGATGCCACGCAGATTATCGGCGTGGCCCGCCATGTCCGCGGCCTGCGCTACTTCAACGCCGCCATGATCAAGGCGACCAAGGAAGAACATCACTAAAGTGACTATCGCGTTGATCCGGTTGCAAATCTCTGATGTCAGGCAAGACCGGAAGTGGACCAAAATTGCAGCTTGGTCATAACGGATACTCTAACAGAAGCACCACAAACGAAAACCGCATGAAGACGGCGATGTCTCCACGCGGCAGACGGTGTATTCCGTAACCTCCGGGCTCAGATCTCCTTCGTGGCCTGTTCCAGCCAGATCCGTTCCTTGTCACCAACAAGCGGGCCGACTTCCGCGCGCACCCGCGCGTGATAGGCGTTCAACCACGCCCGTTCGGCCTCTGTCAGCAAAGCCGGTTCGATCAGGCGCAGATCCATTGGTACCAGGGTGATGGTTTCAAAGCCGAGCATCGGGCGCTCTCCACCGGCGATCTCCCGCGCTTCGGTAACGATTTCAAGATTCTCGATCCGGATGCCGTAGTCCCCGGCCGGATAATAACCCGGCTCGTTGGACAGGATCATGCCGGATTTGAGCGGCACCGTGCCGGTCTTGGCAATGCGCTGCGGCCCTTCATGGACGCCCAGATAGGCGCCAACCCCATGTCCCGTGCCATGGTCGAAATCAAGCCCGGCCTTCCAAAGATCGATCCGGGCCAGCGTGTCCAGTTGGGCGCCGGTGGTGCCTTCGGGAAACTTCGCCGTGGAGATGGCGATATGGCCTTTCAGGACGAGCGTGAAATTGCGCTTCATCTGTGCGCTCATGGTACCGACCGCCAGCGTGCGGGTGATGTCGGTGGTTCCGTCTTCATACTGGCCGCCGGAATCGATCAGGAACGGCTTGCCGGCCGGCACCGGCAGGTTGCTGGACCGGCTGACCCGGTAGTGGCAGATAGCCCCATTGGGGCCCGCCCCGGAAATGGTATCGAAGGAAATATCCTTTAGCAGCCCGGTTTCCCGCCGGAAGTCTTCCAGCTTTTCCGCCACCGCAATCTCGTCCAGGCCGCCTTTGGGCGCTTCCTCATCGAACCAGCACAGGAAGCGCACATAAGCGGCCGCATCCCTGAGATGGGCGTCCCGCGCGCCTTTCAGCTCTGTTTCATTCTTGACCGCTTTGGGCAGCAGAACCGGGTCCTGCGCCTCCACCAGCGTGCCACCGGCCTTCGTGATGGCGTCGGCAATGCCGATCCCGGCCAGCGTCGGATCGATCATCACACTCTGTCCCGCCGCGCCAAGGGATTTCAGCCCGGACATAAACTCTCCCGGTTCAGCCAGATCGGCCAGCCCGCTCAAGGCATCGCGCACGGAATTGGAGAGTTTCCGGCCGTCTATATAAAGCGATGGTTTACCCGCCGCCGGAACCGTCGCAAAGGATAGGGGCAGCGGCGTGTGGGTGACATCAGAACCGCGGATATTCAAGAGCCAGGCAATGGAATCGGGCTGGGTCAGTACACAGGCATCCGCCTTTTTGTCTGCCAGAACAGACTGAATTTCTGCAATCTTGGCGGCCGCCGGCTGTCCGGCAAGCGCCTCGGGATAAAGAACGACATCCCCAAGCGGCGGTTCGGGCTGATGCTCCCAGACACTGTCCACGGGATTCTCTTCAAGCAGCACCAGTTCCGCACCGGCCTCCGCACAGATCTTGCGCAGCTGCCGCACCTCGCGCACGGTGTGCAGCATCGCATCCGCCCCAAGCTTCTGCCCCGGTTTCAGGTGGGTCTCCAGCCACTCGGTCAGCGGCTCCTTGACCAGGTGCCGGGCGGGAAACACCTCCATGTCCACCTGTTCGCGCACCTGGATCGTGTAGCGCCCGTCTACAAAGACTGCGGCCTTGTCCCCCAACACGGCAGCGGCCCCTGCCGATCCGGTAAAGCCGGTCAGCCATTGCAGGCGGCAATCATGGGGCGGCACATATTCCCCCTGATGGGCATCCGCACGCGGGATCAGGAAGCCGTCGAGACCGCGGCGGGAAAGTTCGGCCCTGAGAAGCGCTGCATGCGGCGCCCCGCAGGAGGGATCACTGAGATCATCGAAGGATTGGAACATGGGCGGCACGGTAATTTGCTCAAGAGCCCGGATCAAGCCAGATTCTCACTGCGGCCGCGTTGCCTGTGCAGGATAGCCAGAGTCACATTTTGCAATGCAGCATTCTTTTCGCATATGCGAAATATGCAGAGCTGACATGCAGCTGCCCCCCTACCTAAGGCCCTAGAAACCCTGCATATATAAATCAACAAAAACAAAGATGTTTCTCCCTAGGGAAGCTCTTAACCTTCAAATGGGACTAACCATTATGACCATCGCTACGACCACTTCGACTCGCACGGGCAACGGCTTTGTGCGCCGCGCTTTTGACCGCATGATTGAAGCCCGCTCTCAGCAGGCCCGCCGGTATGTGAACGGATATCTTCTGTCACTTGATGACGCGACTCTCGCAGCGCACGGCTATGACCGTGACCAGCTGGAACGGGAAGGCGCAGTCACCAACCCTTTCTAAGGGGCTCAGGCGCGACCAACGTACTGTGCACGCAAAAAGGCCTACCGATATTTTCGGTGGGCCTTTCTCGTTGCAGCGCACTGCTTTGCAGCACAGCCGCCCGCGGATTCGACCCGCGCCGTCAGGCCCGTACCGGAAGAGAGAAGCACCTGCGGGCGGATCATGCCCAAGAGCGGCCCCTGACGAGGGTCAGCGTCAGCCAGCCGTTTTTCTCGCGCCGCCGGTCCAGCACAAATCCCTGGCAGCGATACGCAAAAAGGATGCGCGGGCCATCTTCCACCCGCAGGCCGGACAGAACCAGCGTCGCAGTCCCGGACATGTTCTCACCGATGGACCGGGCCATTTTCATCAGCGGCCGGGCAAGAATATTGGCAATCACAAGATCAAATGGCCCGTAGAGCGAAAAGCGGCGGTCCTCCACCCCGTTGGCCGTAAAACCACGCACAAGATGCCCTGCACCATTGAGCCGGGCATTGTCCAGCGCCGTGCGGGTTGCCACCGGGTCGATATCGGTTGCCAGAACCGGCTGCCGGGCCTTCAGGGCAGCGGCAATGGCCAGGACGCCGGTGCCCGTGCCCAGATCCAGGATGCTGGCATATTCGCGTAAAGATAACAAACGGTCGATTTCCTCAAGGCAGCCCGCCGTGGTGCCATGGTGTCCGGTTCCAAAGGCAAGTGCCGCCTCGATTTCAAGGCCGATGGCTCCGGGCGGCACCTTGCCCCGGTCATGCTTGCCATGAACCAGAAACCGGCCAGCCCGAACCGGTTTCAGACCTTCAAGGCTTTTCTCCACCCAGTTGAGATCGGGCAATTCTTCCGCCTCCAGCGGCGCTGCAAAGGCATCCGTTCCGGTCCGGTCGCGCACAAGGGCGGCCGCGTCTTCCGGCTCCATGCCGAACAGCAGAATTTCCGCAGACCACAACGAGCCGTCTTCCACCAACTCGAAAATGGAAATCGGGTTGCCGTCCTCTTCGAAGGCCCGTTCCAGAATATCCGCGATCCGTTTTGCTTCCAGTTCTTCGGCTACGATTCGCACCCGGATGGTCTTCATGCCCGTGCCCGCCTTGACTATGTCGGTTCAGAGCGAGCGGTATAATACCAATCTCTATTGATAGAAACCTGTCTGATCGCTTTTTCCAGTTTGCAGACAAGGCCCGGTGCACAGGATGGCATGCTGGGCCGTTCCACCAGCGCAGCGCCGCGCGGCAGGTTGGAAAACGCCACCGGAGACCTCCAAAGCCGGTCCGCTTGGTCTTTAGCAAGTGAGGTTGGCAATACCACTGGCCAAACCCTGCCGCTGCGCCATTTCTGATCAAAGGTCAGGGAGCAGACAAGGGGGAGCGCACGCCAATGCTGAATGGCCAGAACCGGGGAGAAGCCCGGACAAGGGGGGCAAGGCCCCCTTTGTCGCAGACCGGTTTTGCACTTGCCGGGGCACTCGCGTTCTGTCTTTGCGTTTGCGTTGGCGCGGTGAGCCTGATCGCGGCCCCAAACACCACTGCAGCCTCAGCCTCTGCCGTTGAAGAGGATTTGTTCACGGCCTTGAAAAACGCGCCCAATGAAACGACAGCCCGTGCAATTGAAAGGCAGATCTGGGCCACCTGGATTGACGCGGCCCCGGCACCGGAACTCAAGACACGGCTGGAGGCCGCCATGACTCTGCGCAGCCAGTATGACTTTGCCGGTGCCAAGGACCTTCTTGATGCCATCACACGCGAGGCGCCCGGCTATGCGGAAGGCTGGAACCAGCGGGCGTTTGTTTTGTTTCTGCAAGGAAATTATGAGGACAGTCTGGCCGATATTGACAAGGTTCTGGAGCTTGAACCCCGGCATTTCGGCGCTCTGTCCGGCAAGGCCATGATTTTCATGGCCCAGGGACGGGCAAAACTGGCACAAGATACGCTCCGCCGCGCCGTCAGCATTCACCCCTATCTGAAGGAGAGGTTCCTGCTCATCAAGCCGAAGGGACAGGAGCTATAGGGCTCCGCTCCCGGAAAAGATACCCTTCTCTGCCGACTTGGAGGCGACCGGAAAGGCCAGGCGCACGGTCAGGCCGCCCCCGGGGGTTTCCAGAAGCAACAGCGTACCACCTGCTGCTTCCACAATGGCCTTTGTCGTGGCCAGCCCCAGTCCGAACCCGGTGTCCTTGCGGATCTGCCGCGCATCATCCCCACGTTCAAAGGGTTCCAGCAACCGGCTGCGGTCCGGCGCCGGAATGCCCGGTCCATGGTCGATGACATCGATACGGATCCGCCCGTTTCCGGCCGCCGCCTCGATTTCCACCCCATTTGCATATTGATTGGCATTCTCGATCAGATTGGAGAGGGCCCGCTCAAACTCCCCCTTGCGCGCCCGCACGGAGAACCGGCCCCGACAGCGCAGTTCAATGGAAAATCCCAGATCCTGGTACTGATCCACCAGGGACTGCAGCAAGCTGGGCACATCGATCCGCAAGACCGGTTCGGAGCTGCCCCCATCCCTCAAGAAGGTCAGGGCGGCCGTGATTTGCCGGTCCATGACTTTCAGGTCTTCCAGGCTGCGGTCGCGAATGTCACCGTCTTCCAAAAGATCAAGGCGCAAACGCAGCCGTGTCAGAGGTGTTCGCAGATCATGACTTATGGCAGCCAGCGTGCGGGTGCGCCGTTCCAGAAACTCGTGAATGCGCAATTGCATGCGGTTAAAGGCCTGCGCCGCAATACGCACTTCCTTTGGCCCCTTTTCCTTGACCAGAACCGGGTCTGTTGAGGTTTCCCCGAATTTCGACGCCGAACTGGCCAGATCTGCAATCGGTGCTGCGACAGAGCGGGCCGCCCAGACCATCAACGCAATGACAGAAAGTACAAGAAATCCGGTGAAGAGATAAAAGGAAATGCCGAAGACGGGTGGCGGTGGGCCGCGAAAGCCCCATTGTGTCAGAATAAGGTTGCCATCCCTCAGCCGGATATAGAGTTCCGGTGGAGCCCAATTGCCCAGTTCCCGGTAGAATTGGATATGCTCGACCCGCATGCCCAGCAACGTATCCCCCAAGCGGAACGGGCCGGTTTCCCGGGGACCTTTCTCATCAACAGCCTTTTTCAAATCGGATTCGTCAACAAAGCTGATCTTGAGAAACGGATCTTCCTTGCGCAGTTCTTCCAAAACAGCCGCCCGCTGGTCTGCAGGCGTCTCATTGAGCTTGGTCACCGCAATGCTGACCAGGTGACTGTTCATCACCGACAGATTATTTTCGAGCGCAAGCCGAACGAAATGCATGGCGACGGCGCTCGAGATCATCATGATGATACCGGCAAGAACCATGAGTACCATAACCTGGCGCAACATGGTGTCTGGCCAAAAACGCCTAAGCATGCGCCCTTTCGTGGCCATCACGGTGAACAGGCGCAACAAACTCGTATCCGCCGGAGCGCACGGTCCGAATGAACTGATAGAGAGCCCCGCCCGCCTCCAGTTTTGAGCGCAACCGGCTGATCAGAATGTCGATGTTGCGGCCGTTGGACGCCCCGATCTGGCCCATGGTCAGCTCAATCAGCTGGTCCCGGCTCAGCACCCGGCCACTGCGCTCAGCCAGAACCTGAAGCAGGTTGAATTCAGCCGGCGTCAGGGAAATCAGAGCGTATTGGGTGTTGAGAAGGGTTCGGGCCCGGCAGTCCATTTCCCAGCCCTCGAAACACAGTTTGCCGCCAGATACGGGCGCCACATTGCCCGCCAGTTCCACCCGGCGGAACAGGGCCCGCACCCGCGCAATCAGCTCCCGGGGGTTGAAGGGTTTCGGCAGATAGTCATCCGCGCCAACTTCCAGTCCGACCACCCGGTCGATATCCTCGTTTTTCGCAGACACGATGATAATCGGCACCGGGCTGTTCGCCCGCAGGCGGCGGCAGATGCTGATGCCATCCTCCCCGGGCAACATCAGATCCAGCACAATAAGGTCGACCCGGTTACTCGCGAGAAGCCGGTCCATTTCGGACGCATCGCACGCAATGGTAACCTTGAAGTCATTCGAGACGAGATGCCGCTTGATCAGCATCCCGATCTCAGGATCGTCTTCGACGACAAGAATATGGGAGGGTCTAAGCATGGGCGGACCTTATCCGAGATCTTGGGAAAATTTCATCAAGAAATTTACATGGATCGTTTCTGTGTACTTCTAAATTCCTGAATGGAAACGAAGCGAAATCACCACTCCTCACAGGTTAACACGCTATTAACCTACAGGGCGCATTCCTGATTTCAAGACAGTTGCAGAGACCCATTTCAGGAGCAAATCTCATGATGTCAATTGGCTCGATGCCGGTGACTCCGGCCACCGGATCCTCCCCGCGGGACCAGATTGTAAGCACGCTTGAGGAACAGGTTGAATCCGGTGAGATCACTTCGGAAGATTCCGATGCCATGCTCGCCGCACTGGACTCCATGCATGAAGCGCGGATGGCGGCCGGAGAATCGGACGAAAATTCGGGACCGCCGTCGGAAGACGAAATGCAGTCCAATTTCGAAAGCATGCTTTCGGAGCAGGTCGAGGCAGGCACCCTTACGGAAGATCAGGCAGATGAGCTGAGCGCACTATTTGAAAGCGGTGAACTTGCTCCGCCGCCTCCGCCGCCACCACCCGCAGACGCCTCTTCGAGCACGGAGACCGACTCCAGCAGCGATGAGGACACCACAACAAGCACCTCCTCCAGCACGAGCAGCGAACTGACGACAGAAGACCTGATGAGCGCGCTTTTGGAACAGCTCAAGAACAGCTCGGGCTACGACAATTCCGGAAGCACGGCATCGTCCTCAACCGATTCCGTTTTTGCGGATTTTCTGGTCTGACCCTTTTGCGAACACCTGGCTGATTGCCCGTCAAGGCCGGGTCAGACGATCTGCGCCTTATACTTCGGATGCAAGAGTATCGGGCAATAAGCCTGCTCAATTTGAGCGTGACACGAAAGCGATGTGCAAAGAGCGTATCACGGGGCGATGCCGGACATCGTCCAAGACACGCGACACAGTGGAACGCTCTCATGTCGTGGCCTTCGGTGGTTTTTTCAAACCCGCCGGGCGTTGTCACGCCGCTTGCCCGGCTACCCAAGGCCAACCTGGGCCCCATTCCTTACCGGCAAACCTGAAAACCCATCCAAAGGGGTCTTATTTGGTGCGGTAGGTATAAAGCACCCGGCCCGAAGGGCGGCCTTCAGACAAGCAGCATTTCAGACAGGCCAGACGAACAGGCAGGGCAGATGATCAGGCCGCGCAGACCGTCAGTGCCGCTCAACAAAGCTGTCGATCACCTTCTTGACCCCGGCTTTTTCAAAATCAACGGTCAGCTTGTTGCCTTCAATCGATGTGACCGAGCCATAGCCGAACTTGATGTGGAACACCCGCTCGCCAAGCGCAAATTCTGACGGGGTTTCGCTAACCGACTTGGCCACCAGTTCCCCTTCGATGGTGAGTGGTCCCTGGCGTTTCATGCGGGCGGACTGGTAGCCCTGCCCGCTTTCAGAAAACCCGCCGGATGACTGACGGGCCCGCTGTGCCCGTTGCCAGCCCGGCGTTGAATAGCTGCCTCGTTCAAACGGATCATTGCTGTCAAAGCGCGACGGCCCGTAGCCGCCGCCGCCATACCCCCCGTAATTCGAAGAGGGCTCGGCGATTTCCACGTGATCGGGCGGCAATTCATCCAGAAATCTGGACGGCACTGTTGATTGCCACAGGCCATGAATACGCCTGTTGGAGGCAAAATAGAGCTTGGCCCGTTTCTTGGCCCGGGTGATGCCCACATAGGCAAGCCTGCGCTCCTCCTCCAACCCGGCCCGGCCGCTTTCATCCAGCGATCTTTGATGGGGGAACAGCCCCTCTTCCCAGCCAGGCAGAAACACCGTGTCAAATTCCAGCCCCTTGGCCGAATGAAGGGTCATGATCGACACTGCATCGCTGGCATCCGCGCTGTCCCGGTCCATCACCAGGGCGATGTGCTCCAGGAAACCGGCCATGGATTCAAAGTCCTCCATGGAGCGGATCAGTTCCTTCAGGTTGTCCAGACGGCCCGGCGCTTCTGCGGACCGGTCCAGCCGCCACATTTCCGTATAGCCGCTTTCATCCAGAATGATTTCGGCGAGCTCGGTGTGTTTGAGTTGCTCCAGCTGGCGCCGCCAGCGGGAAAAATTGTCCAGAACCGTTTTCAGTGAATTCCGTGGTTTCGGCTTCAGTTCTTCCGTATCAACCAGCTGCTGGGCCGCCTGCATGAGGGGAATACGCTCCGCCCGGGCCAGACCATGAACCAGTTTCAGCGTGGCATCCCCCAGGCCCCGTTTCGGCGTGTTCACAATCCGCTCAAAGGCCAGATCATCGGCCGGCTGGCAGACACATCTGAAATAGGCCAGCGCATCCCGGATCTCCATCCGTTCATAAAAGCGCGGTCCGCCAATCACCCGGTAATTCAGCCCGAGCGTGATGAAACGCTCTTCAAATTCGCGCATCTGGAACGACGCGCGCACAAGCACCGCCATCTCATTGAGCGTATGACCATGGGTCTGCTGCGCCTCGATCTCATCGCCGATCATACGGGCCTCCTCTTCGGAGTCCCAAACGGAGGCAACGGAGACAAGATCGTGATCAGGCTCTTCAAAATCCGTGAACAGCGTTTTGCCCAAGCGGCCCTCATTGAAGGAAATCAAATGAGAAGCCGCGGCCAGAATATGACTGGTGGAGCGGTAGTTCCGCTCCAGACGGATGACAGTTGCGCCTTTGAAGTCGTGCTCAAAGCGCAGGATGTTGTCGACTTCCGCCCCGCGCCAACCATAAATCGACTGGTCGTCATCGCCCACACAGCAGACATTCGGATTGCCCTGGGCCAAAAGCCGCAGCCACAGATACTGCGCAATATTGGTGTCCTGATACTCATCCACCAGCATGTAGCGGAAGCGGCTCTGATAGTCGGCCAGAACATCAGGGCGGGACTTGAACAGAGTGATCACATGGAGCAGCAGATCGCCGAAATCGGCCGCATTCAGGATCGACAGGCGCTCCTGATATTCCTGATAAAGCCGTCGCCCCTTGCCATTGCCAAAGGCCCGCGCTTCGCCCTCGGGCACCTGATCGGGCGTCAGGGCCCGGTTCTTCCAGCCGTCCAGAATCCCGGCAAAGGTCTTTGCGGTCCAGCGCTTGTCGTCGAGCCCTTCCGCCTGGATGATCTGCTTGAGCAAACGAATCTGGTCATCCGTGTCCAGAATGGAAAAACTGGATTTGAGGCCAACCAGTTCGGCATGTTTGCGCAGAATTTTGACACAGATGGAGTGGAACGTGCCAAGCCAGGCCATGCCCTCCACATTGCCGCCGACAAAGCCCGCAATCCGTTCCTTCATCTCCCGCGCCGCCTTGTTGGTGAAGGTAACGGCAAGAATGCCGGAGGGCCACGCAAGCCCGCTGGCAAGAATATGTGCAATGCGTGTGGTCAGAACCCGGGTCTTGCCGGTGCCTGCCCCGGCCAGAACCAGGACCGGGCCTTCGGTCGTCTCCACCGCCAGGCGCTGTTCCGGATTAAGGCCGGTCAGATAGTCCGGCGCGCGCCGGGCTGCCATGGCCCGGGCTGCGATCCCACCTTCCGGGCGCGCAGGCGCAAGCGCCGGGTCCCGCCGGGTGCCCACAGGCTGGAAGGGATCGTCAAAGGGATCATCATACCCGTCCGGGTCTGCCATGGCGTGAAAGTCCAGTAACGTAACTTTAAATCAGGAGAACAATATAGCAACAAACCGGCTGTGGCGAGAGCGCGCACAGGCAAATGGTGGGGACAAGACGTCTCAAACCGGGATGAACGTGCCTTTCTTCCCCAAGGGCGGCCAGGCAGACAGCACCACACACAGATGTGAAGGCCGGCGCCTCCTTGAACCCCGCGCCCCTTTTTGCCCACCGCGCCAAAGATGACCCTAGTGGACGGGGTTCTCAGGTTCGCTAGCAAGAAAAGGAGCGCAAGCCGGTCTGGCTGGCCGGGCAAGCGGCCAGACACGGCCCGGCGGGCCTGACAAAGCACCAAAGGCCACGGCATGAGAGCGTTCCGCCGTGTCGCGCGTCCTGGACGGTGCCCCGCATCGCCCTGTGACACGCGCCTTGCTAAACGCGCTCATGCCACGGCCCAATAGGGTCTTGTTTGGTGAGACTCGCAAAAGGCAAGAACGGCAAGGCTGGTGCCGAAAAGCGGGTTTTCTGACAGATTGAGACCTGCAACACCGCCTCAAAAAGCCAGGGTTCCGGCATTGCAGACAGAGGCCCCGCGCGCCCTTCAGAACTCGGCAGTCATCCCCAGCCAGAACGTCCGGCCGCTTTCCACCGTGCCATAGTCATCCTCGTTGATCGCCACATCGCTGAGATTATAGACTGCACCTTTCAGGGCCACGTGCTCATTGAGGCGGTAGTTCGCCCCGATATCAAGCGTCGTGTACCCATCATATTCGGTTGCTGTCGAGCCGCGGCTCGTGCTCGATACACTGACGCTGTCGCCCTGGTATTGGACGCTGCTCCACAGGTCCAGCCCCTCGAGCGGGGTCGTCCAGTCCAGCCGCAGGCTCGCCTGGTGCTTTGGCGTGCGGGCAAGCGGTTCGCCCTGCAGGTCGCCGGAGCGGCGCTCGGAATGGGTAAAGGTATAGCTGCCGCTCACTTCAAGATCCGGCAGGATAAAATTCCCTGCCGACAGCTCGATGCCCTGCACTCTCGCCTTGCCGACATTGTAGTACTCGTAAAGCTCATAGGTCGTGCCGTCCAGGGTGATGGTGCTGCCAGTATCACGGCTGTCGATCTTGTTGCTGAAGTCGGTGTAAAACCCAGTGAGCGAGAAACGGGTGCGATCGTTTTCAAAGCGCAAACCGGCTTCGTAGCTAGTGCTCTCCTCCGGCTCGAGATCCGATGTACCGGCAATTACCGCGCGGCCGCGATTTGTGGTCAAATAGTAGCCTTCCACCGACTGGCGCAATTCCGGTGTGCGGTACCCGGTCGACACACCGCCCGTCAGGAAAAAGTCGCGGTGGAACTCCCATACAATGTAGGCGCGCTGCGTCATCTTGCTGCCAAAGCGCTCGTCCTCGGTATAGCGGCCGCCTAGAGTGAGGGTAACGTCCGGAAGGACTTCCCAGTTGTCCTCCGTAAACAGCGCCCATTGATTGTTCGAGAACCGGTCGTGTTCGGTCGAACTGACGCCCGGATTGACGTCTTTGAGCGTCGAGCGCGTGAATTGGCCGCCAAATGTGGATCTGTGCAGACCGAGCATGTCGAATTCCCGGGATGCCTTCGCATCGAGGACGGTATTGTCGATACGCGGTTCACGCGTTGAACCGGTGGTGTCGCGCCCGGCATGTTCATGGCTGATACCGGCTGCAACATCCCAGTCCTGAATCACACCTTCGTAGCCGAAGGCCCCGGTCAGACGCTTGTTCAGCCGCGGATCTGTATCGATATGCGTCCAGCCTGCTTCCGCCGAGATCTTCTGGTCAACCAATGGGGTCCAGACCAGACGTCCATGAACGTCATCGAGGTTGCGTTCGGTCGGACCTCCGTCTCGCTCCGAGGCTTCCCGATAGAGCTTGCGCCCCCAAACCTGCACTCCAAGCTTGTCGGCAAAAACCGGACCGTTGGCGAAAAAAGACACCTGTCGTTCGGAATAGTCCTCGGACCTCTGGGGTATGCGTGCCTCCACAGTGAACGAACCGGACCAACGGTCACTCACCGGCTTCGTGATGATATTGATCACCCCACCCATGGCATCCGATCCGTAGAGAGATGACATCGGGCCGCGCACGACCTCGATCCTGTCGATGGCCGAGACCGGCGGCATGTAATACTGGTCCACTCCGCCGCCTGCATTCGTGCGGGACTGGCTGGTGCTGATCCGTTTTCCATCGATCAGGATGAGCGTGTATTCAGACGGCAGTCCGCGTATATAGATGTTCTCGCCATCCGCCGCGCCGGCAACTGAAACACCCGGCACAGTGCGCAAGGCATCAGTGAGATCGACGACACCAGCCTTTTCCAGTTGCTCCGCAGTCACAACCGAGACGCTGGCAGGCGCAGTCAGCGGATCGACTCCGACGCCGGCAGCGGTCACAACGATGATGTCCAGCATGGTCAAGCCATCCTCATCCTGCGCGGAAGCGTTGAGAGGAAGGCCGGTAACACTGGACGTGACGAAAACCACCAGGGCAAATAGGGACTTGGTGCTCATAAATGTTCCTTGACTATACGACACTTGCACTATGGATATCTGGGTATCGCACCGGAAACGCACCTGCCTCGATATGTTTGTGGAGCCGAATAGTCAGGTATTAGAAAGTTCGCAAGACCTCAATCCCGTTTTACCCCGATACACGCATAACCCTAGTTCGCTCCGACGGAAAACCGGGCCGCTTGTGCAAGGGCGCATTGTTCAAGCACGGTGAATAGCGGATAGCCGTCCTCTCCCCGCACAAACGGGTGGGGCTCTCCTGCGACGCGCTGCTCAACCGCAGCCATCAGCCCTGCCGAGTCATCCCGGGCCGGATGATTGGAGAGAAAGACATCCACACCCGCAGCTTCCGATGCCGCCCTCATCTTTCGCGCCGAAGCAGCGTAGGTCAGGAAAGTGTCCACATCAGCGCCGAAGTTGAAACCGGTTCCGCCCCAAAGCATGGCAACATGAAGAACCCCATGATCCCGTAGCTCGAAAATCGGAGAAATCGTTCCAGGCGTATGTCCGGGCGACAGATGAACGGTGAGCCTGGAGGTCCCGAACTCAAGGACCTGTCCGTCCGCCACGGTGGTCCCCCGCTTCGGCGGTGGGCCGAACCGGGGGTGAGTTCCGAGCGTCGCAACGAGCTCCCAGTCGGCCGCGGACATCATAACGTCAATGCCAAGCGTTTCTGCAATGAAGTCCGCGCCGCCGTAATGATCCCCATGCCCATGGGTAACCAGCACATGTTTGATCGCAGATGGGTTCAACCCCAGCGTCTTCATCCCGCCAAGGATATATGTTTCAGCCTCTTCATCGTTGTTCAGCCCGTCAATAAGGATATAGCCGTCCTCTGTGCCGTAGAGCCAGGCCGAGACGCCAGGCGTTCCCAGGAAATAGAGATTGTCGAACACCTGCAACGGCGGCAGCGGCTCCGGAACAGTGCGGTTGCCGCGTTGGCCCCTCCGCTCGCCGCCGCCGGACCGCAAATTTCGGCCGCCCTTTCCGGTGGTACTCTTGCGTGGCATATTCACGTTCCGAATACGCGTGGCCAGATCGCAAAGGGACGCAAATCCTGGGAAATCCTCTGCTGCGGCAAGGCCACGCTCCACGTAAACTTTCGGCGCCAGAAGATTTTCCGCCTTCGCCAGGGTTGACGAAGTGCATGCTGCAAGCACCAAACCGGCAAGAGTGAGCTTCCACATTCCCGTATCCTTTCTTTAGGGCCCAACTTAATAATAGTTGAGTGATATCATCCCAGGGCAGTCGGTCCTTCATCTTCTAGACAAAGACGGCTGAATCACAACACATTGATATCACTCAACTACTTTTAAATCGGGCTTTTGCGTCATGTCTTCGCCGATGGCGGCTACGCAGGCGATAAGCTCCGTTCAGCATTGGCGGATTCCGGTGAATGGACCGTTCATATCGTCAAACGCTCCGATACCGCCAAAGGCTTCCATGTCCTACTCCGCCGATAGGCCGTGGAACGCACACTCGCATCGTTCAGACGATGCCGCAGACTCGTAACCTATTGTCCGTTAACATAGAATTCTGAATCGGGCTCTTACAAATCCAACCGGCGCGACATTCTCAGGCACTTCGCCAAAACACTCTACCGGTGGCGGGCAAGCATCGAACAGATGATGAGCAAGCGGCCTGACACGGCCCTGCGGGCCTGACAAAGCACTGAAGGCCACGGCATGAGAGCGTTCCGCCGTGTCGCGCGTCCTGGACGCGTGCCCCGCATCGCCCTGTGACACGCGCCTTGCCAAACGCTCTCATGTCACGGCCGAACAGGGGCTTATCTGGTGAGGTTGGTATGACAGGAACTGGGGACTTCAGGAGGTTGGCACAAGTGCCTTGCCGAGCTGGAGCAACAGTGTGTTGCCCATCGGCATCTTCACGCTGACACGGACTTTTGACAGACCGCGCCAGAACCATCCGTCAAAGGAGAAGAGCGCGGCCCCTAGGCCGCCTCATCATCGCGCACTTCCTCCAGGAAGGTGTTGACTGCTTCTGAGAGGTTGATCGCCACCTGGCTAAGCTGACCGGCCGAGTTGCTCAAGACCTCCAATCTCTGGCGCGTCTGGTCAATGGAGCCGGAGACACCCGCCACATTGGTGGCCGCCGCTGTCGCACCGTCGGAGGCAAAAGTGATGGACTGGGTGATTTCCCCGGTCGCCGCGTTCTGCTCATCGACCGACACGGAAATCGTGTCGCTGACGGAGCGGACCTCGTCGATGCGCTCCACGATTGAGCGGATCGCAGTGACCGATTTCTGCGTCGAGCTCTGAACCTCAGAAATCTGGCTGGAGATCTCGTCCGTTGCCTTGGCGGTCTGGTTCGAGAGTTCCTTGACCTCCGCCGCCACGACAGCAAAGCCCTTTCCGGCCTCCCCTGCCCGCGCGGCTTCAATGGTAGCGTTTAGCGCCAACAGATTGGTCTGTTCGGCAATCGCCCGGATCATCTCGACGACTTCACCGATCTTGTCAGCAGTTTCCGCCAGAATGGACACATCCCTGTCAGCAGCCATGGCCGTGTCGGCTGCCACTGCGGAGATCTCAGTCGCCGAACTGGCCTGACGGGAAATTTCACCGATAGAAGCCGACAGCTCCGCTGCAGCCGAGGCGACCATCTGCACGTTGGTGGTCGCTTCCTCGGTGGCGGAACTGGCCGCCTGGGCGCTTTCATCCGCATGCAGAGCGATCTTGACCAGATCAACCGCATTGGCACGGACATCTTCGGCTTCCGCGTTCAACTGCTCCTGGATCGTGGAAACCGAGGTTTCGAAATGATTGATGGCGTTTTCCAACTGGGCCCGGCGCTGACGGCGGAGGGCCCGCCCGGATTCCGCTTCCTCTTCCAGCTCTTTCTGATACGCCAGTTTGGTACGGAAGACTTCGGCAGCACGCGCTATATCGCCAATTTCATCCGGACGGTCCGTATCGGCCACGCTCACCCTCAGATCACCTTCTGCAAGCGCCGTGATCGCGTCACGCTGCCGGCTCAGGGTCCGGGTGATGGCAAGCACCTGAGTGGCCACAACGGCAACACCAATCAGTGTCAGACCGATGGCAATCGCCGAAAGCCAGAAAATTTCGGTCCGCAAGCGGTTTGCATCCGCATCGGCGGCCGCTTCTGCCCGGTGGATCAGCTTGTCTGAGAACTGCTTCATCAGGTTCAGGCGCTTGGTGGCGATTGCGAACCAGTCGCTGCCCTGAATCCCTCCGGCGTCTCCCGTTTCAGGAAGCGCGTGAATAAGCTTGCGCCAGGCCAGAGCCTGGTCCACATCTGCGCCCTTGACCATGCTCTTGAACATAGCTTTCTGGTCGGCAGTGGCGACAGACGTAAATTCCTTCAGGAAGGCTGCCTCCCCCCCATAATGGGTGATCACCTTCTTAAACGTCGCCAGATTGACCGTGCCGGTTCCATTGAATTCATTAAGCAGCGCAGCCCCATTGGCGCGCTCGAGCCCGCCGGATTCCATGGCTTCCACAATGGTCAGATAGGGTAGGAGCTCGGCTGTGATCTCCCGGGACGGGCTGGCTTCCGTGGTCAGGCCGATCACGTGGATCAGTTCGTGCACTTCGTGAGTGTAGGATTTCAGAACGTCGGCGACGGCAAAAGTCCGTGCATCAATTGCCTTCCGGAAGCTGGCGGTCTGGTGAACCGCCTTGGCCACGTTCTGAAGATCGCTCAGCAAGGCTTCATCGTTCAGATCAAGGCTCGCCAGATGGTCATCAAAGAGTTTGAGGGCCGCATCAGACTTCGGCCGCTGCGCCATCAGTTTTGCCTGAACGTCCGGATTGTAACCGGACTTGATCAGACTGACGCTCATGCCCCGTTCTTTTTGCAATTCATGCACCAGGTTGCCTGCGTCTTCCGCAATCCTGGTCATGGGCTGCATATGTGCGTTATGGGAGAGTTCGACAGCTTTTTCCGACACGCTGAAGGCCGCAAACCCGACGACCGCAAGCATTGGCACCGCCGCCAGCACTGCGATCTGCAGCTTGATCCGTTTCATCTGCACGCTCCTTCACACCTCAACCGGTGCCGGACCCCCTCCGGCTCCTTCAGCCTGCTGGGAGCGCCTTTCCTCATACTTAACAAAAGAGGCAATTTGGCCTTGCGCGACACAAAATGCGCAATAT
The DNA here is from genome assembly GCF_056161025.1 of Roseibium sp. AWQ4_254. Taxonomy (NCBI): domain Bacteria; kingdom Pseudomonadati; phylum Pseudomonadota; class Alphaproteobacteria; order Hyphomicrobiales; family Stappiaceae; genus Roseibium; species Roseibium sp. AWQ4_254. The sequence continues at coordinate 85,092 of NZ_JBSWYH010000001.1, read as the reverse complement.
GCAAAGCAAAACAATTTAAGGTAGTACGCTAAAATAAACTGAGATTGTCAGAAGTGACGATTATTTCGCCTGAGCTCAAGTATTTTACGTTGCGTAAATTTTGAAATTAGATCTAATTACGCTGAATCAGCACTTCAATTGACTGCCTGACCTCTCGAATTTCAACGCAAAAAACAAAACAGTTCGCATCCGAACCAACCCGGCCCGCCAACATGCAGCATTGCCCCAAGAGACCTCGGGTCTGGTGTGTGATTGGTCTCAGGCGCCGACCAAATCAAACCAGCCATCTTCGCTGATCACCTCGATCCCGAGATCCTGGGCCTTGGTCAGTTTGGAGCCGGCTTTCGGTCCGGCCACAACCAGATCGGTCTTCTTGGAAACAGAGCCCGACACTTTCGCGCCGAGCCGCTCAGCCATTGCCTTGGCCTCGTCCCGGGTCATGCGCTCCAGCGAGCCGGTGAAGACCACCGTTTTTCCAGCAACCGGAGAGCCGGAAGCCTCGATTTTCTCAGCGTCTTTCGGGCGGACCTCTTCCAGAAGCGCATCCAGCTGCGCCCGGTTGTGCTCTTCTCTGAAGAATTCCACAAGTGCCTCAGCCACAATATGGCCAATGCCGTCAATGTCATTGAGCTCGTTCCAGGCTTCGCCTTCCCTGTCCACAGCCGCCTGCATGGCTGCATAAAAGACAGACCAGGACCCATAGGCCCGAGCCAGCAATTTGGCATTGCCCTCGCCCACATGGCGGATGCCCAGCGAAAAGATGAACCGGTGCAGTTCGATGGTCCGGCGCTGATTGATTGCCTCAAACAAGTTCCGGGCAGAGACCGCCCCCCAACCTTCCCGGTTCCGGAGCTTGGTCAGAGCCTGCTTGTCGCGTGCCTCCAGGGAAAAGATATCAGCCGGGGCCATGACAAGGCTGTCCTTAAAGAAGGCATCGACCTGCTTGTCACCGAAGCCCTCGATGTCAAAGGCGTTGCGGGAGACAAAATGGCGGAGCTTTTCCGTCGCCTGGGCAGGGCAGATCAAGCCGCCCGTGCAGCGCCGGATGGCGTCGACCCGGCCGGTCTTTTCGTTTTTCTCGCGCACTGCATGGCTGCCACAGGCCGGACACCGTTCAGGAAAAACAAAGACCGGGGCACCGGCCGGCCGTTTGTCCAGATCGATATCAACAATCTGCGGGATGACATCTCCCGCCCGCTGGATCTTCACCGTGTCGCCAATGCGCAAATCCTTGCCGCCCCGGATCGGCTCGCCATCCTGGCCAATCGCCTTGATATAGTCCTCATTGTGGAGCGTTGCGTTGGAAACAACGACCCCGCCCACGGTGATCGGCTCCAGCTTGGCCACCGGTGTCAGCGCGCCGGTGCGCCCGACCTGAATTTCAATATCGTTGAGAACCGTAAATGCCTGCTCGGCCGGGAACTTGTGGGCAATCGCCCAGCGGGGTGAGCGGGAGACAAAGCCGAGCCGCTCCTGCAGATCCAGCCGGTCCACCTTGTAGACCACCCCGTCAATATCATAGTCGAGCTGCGCCCGGCTTTCTTCAATGCCGTGATAGACCTTCAGCAGCGCCTCGACCGTCTCGCAGCGCTCCATCAGGGAATTGATCTTGAAGCCCCAGCCCGCAAACGCTGCCACCATGTCCGTCTGAGTGTCTGCGTTCATGGCGCTCATCTCGCCCCAGGCATAGGCGAAGAATTTCAGCGGACGGGTCGCGGTGATGTCCGGATTGAGCTGGCGCAAGGACCCGGCCGCCGCATTGCGCGGATTGGCGAATGGCTTGCCGCCATTGGCTTCCATGCGCGCATTGAGCGCGCGGAAATCCCCATGCGCCATATAGACTTCGCCGCGCACTTCAACCACATCCGGCACGGGACCGGTCAAGGTCTGCGGAATGTCGCCAATCGTTCTGGCATTGGCCGTGACATTTTCCCCCGTGGTGCCGTCGCCCCGGGTCGCCGCGTAGACGAGTTGCCCGGTTTCATAACGCAAAGACAAGGAAAGGCCATCGATCTTTGGCTCGGCGGTCACGGCAAGCGCCCCCATCAGCGGATCGAATTTCAGGAACCGCCGCACCCGGCCGACAAAGTCCTGGACATCTTCATCGGTAAAGGCATTGTCCAGGGAAAGCATCGGCACCCGGTGGGCGATCTTGCCGAAACCGGAGGCCGGAGCCGCGCCCACCTGCACAGAAGGCCCATCCGCCAGCACCAGATCCGGGAACCGTGCCTCAATCTCCCCATTGCGCCGGCGCAGCGCATCATACTCCGCATCCGACAGGACCGGGGTGTCCTCCTGGTGGTAGAGCCGGTCGTTTTCAGCGATGTCCGCTGCCAGCCGCGCAAGTTCTGCCCGCGCCTGATCCCGTGTCAGCACCTCGACGCTGATAGTGCCGGTGTCAGCGTTCCCGGTGTCCGGTTTCCCGTTCTCTGGAACATCTTTTTCCGCAGGTCCCTTTAAACCGTCGCTCATGGCGCCCCTATTCCGCTGCGGTCAACAGTCTTCGGGCAGCAGCCCGGGCTTCTTCGGTAATCACGCTGCCTGCCAGCATACGCGCAATTTCCTCGCTGCGGTGGTCCGCATCGATGCGCTGCACCCGCGTGGCCACCCGGTCCGGACGGGTGGCTTCCTTGGCAATCAGGAAATGGCCCGCCGCACGTGCAGCCACCTGCGGCGCATGGGTGACGGTCAGAACCTGGACAGTGCTGGCCAGACGGGCCAGCCGCACGCCAATGGCTTCGGCGACGGCCCCACCGACCCCGGTGTCAATTTCGTCAAACACCAGCGTCGGCGCCGAGCCCTTGTCGGCCAGCGAAACTTTCAGCGCCAGAAGAAAGCGCGACAATTCCCCGCCGGAGGCAACCTTCATCATCGGGCCGGGACGGGTGCCCGGATTGGTCTGGACGTGGAACTCCAGCTGATCGGTGCCGGAGCGGCCCCGGTTGTCCGGATCGCTCACCATCTCGACAATGAACTTCGCCCGTTCCAGTTTCAGATCCGGCAATTCCCCGTCGACCGCCTTTTCCAGCGCCTGTGCTGTCCTGGCCCGCCGGGCGGACAGGGCAGAAGCTTTGGCATCATAGTCTGTCCGTGCAGAGGCTGCCGCTTCGACAAGCGCGGCCAGCTTGTCTTCTCCCGCGTCCAGATCGGCCAGATCTGCACTCATGCGCGCGCAGAGCCCGTTCAGCTCATCCACCGGCACAGAATATTTGCGTGAAGCCGCCCGTAGCGCAAACAGGCGCTCTTCAACGCTCTCCAGCTCCCGGGGATCAAATTCCGTCTGCCGCAGGGCATTCTCCAAGCCGCTGCGGGTCTCTTCCAGCTGGTCCAGAGCCTGGGACAGGGTGCGCACCGGCTGAGCAAGAAGCTGGGGCACCTGATCTGCCTTGCGCTCCAGGCGGCGCAACAGGCTGGCCAGCTCCGGCACCGGCGATGCGCTGCCATTCAGCGTTTCGAAGGCTTCACTCAGTCCGCTGGCGATCTTTTCCATCTGCATCATGTCGGTACGGCGGGCGGCCAGACGATTCTCTTCCCCCTCTTCCGGGTTCAGCACCGACAATTCTTCGGCGGACGAACGCAGATAGTCAGCTTCCTGACGGGCCGCCTCGATGCGTTTTTCATGATCGGAAACAGCCTTTTCCGCAGCCCGGAAAGCGGCATAGGCCTTCGCCACCTTATCAGCATCGCCGGTCAGACCACCAAAAATGTCAATCAGGGCCCTATGGCTGTCCGGGTCCACAAGCGCGCGGTCGTCATGCTGACCGTGGATTTCCACCAGCAGCGCGCCCACCTGCCGCAGCAGGCCCGCACTGACAGGCTGGTCGTTGACAAAGGCGCGGGTCCGCCCGTCCGCCGTTTGGATCCGCCGCAAGATGATGTCGCCATCATCCTCGACATCATTGTCTTTCAAAAACGCCCGGACAGGATGCACCGCCGGAACATCAAACACCGCCGTCACCTGCCCCTGGGCTTCGCCATGGCGCACAAGGTCCGCATCGCCGCGGGCCCCAAGGGCCAGAGACAGAGAATCGAGCAGGATCGACTTGCCTGCACCGGTCTCCCCGGTCAGGACAGACATTCCCGAGGAAAAGTCGAGATCCAGACGATCAATCAGAACAATGTCACGGATAGACAGCGTGACCAGCATGAAGGCGGCTCCCTGGGCATTGTGCGTTCGACGGAACGCAGCCGAACGCCTCAAACCCTCTATAGCCGATCCTCTCCAGCCGGATCAATCGACCCTGAGCGGTCCTGGGGGCAATGATCCACACCAGCGTTGCCCCAGCCCCGGCACGCGTGTCAAACGCCCTATCAACCTGAAGGCGTTCGGGCAGTCACACCGCCCGGATCAGATTTTCTTGAAAGCCCGGCTGATCCAGCTTCCGCTGTCTTCAGAAGGTTCATACCCGCCCTTGTTCAAAAGGGCGAAGGCATCCTTGTACCACTGGGTATCGGGATAATTGTGCCCCAGCACCGCCGCCGCTGTCTGGGCTTCGTTGATCACCCCGAGAGCATAATAGGCTTCGGTCAGACGGAAAAGTGCCTCTTCGACGTGGCGTGTGGTCTGAAACTCGATCACCACCGCCTTGAACCGGTTGATCGCCGCCACATAGTTGCGCCGCTTCAGGTAGTAGCGGCCGACCTGCATTTCCTTGCCGCCAAGCTGGTCCTCAACAATTCGCAGCTTCTTTTCCGCATCCGGCGCATATTCGGACTCGGGGAAGCGCTGTACCAGCTCCTGGAACGCACCGGCGGACTTTCGGGTCACCGCCTGATCGCGGGTGATGTCCGGCATCTGGCGGAAATAGCTCTGACCGGCAATATAAAGCATATACGCCGAATCCTCGTCCCCCGGATAAAGGGTCACGAAGCGGCGCGCCGCCGTGATGGCTTCCGTGTATTTGCTCCGGGAGAAATTCAGGAAGGCCAGATTGACCAGCGACTTTTTCGAATATTCCGAATAGGGGTAGAGCTTGTCGATCTCTTCAAATTTCTGCGTCGAATCGCGCAGCTTGCCCTGGGCCCGCAAGGCCAGGCCTTCATTGAAAAGGACCTCAGGGGGCGTGTCATTGAGCGCCAGCTCATCGAGGTCTTCCTTGCCGCTGCAGGCAACAAGCAGAACCGGGGCCGCCAGCACGGCCAGTCTCATCAGGCTCTTGATGCGTTTGGTTCCGATCATGTGAGACCCAGATAAAATTCCGTTCACGCCTATACTCCCGAGCCGGGTCCGGCCCATGCGACCGTCAAAACAATCCGGTCAGTTCATTTCTTTGACAGGAGTGTTTATCGGAATTCCCCTGTCCCCGTCACGCCCTGATCGGCGATCTGACGGTTTTTTTGAGCATTTTTGTGGCAAAATGCCCAAATAGCAGTGAATTGCGAAAAATCAGGCAGGCCATCGGGCACAGGGCATGCCCGAGCCGCTCTGGAAAGCCTCAGGAAACCTCGGGGCCGAAGGCGGCAGCAACGGCAAGTCCGCCCTTGCCAACCTGCCCGACCTGACGGAACGCAGGGGCTTCGACAATCTCGAACGCCTCCGGATCCTGGAACAGCTTCACCAGAATGGCGTGGTTCATCTTGTGACCGCCCTTATAGGACCGGTACATTCCGAGAATCGGCAGACCAGCAAGAGCCAGATCTCCAACCGCATCAAGCGCCTTGTGCCGGGCGAACTCATCCGGCCAGCGGGTACCTTCCGGGTTCAGAACCTTGTCGTCGGAGATCGCCACCGAATTGTCCAGGGACGAGCCGAGGGCAAAGCCCATCTTCCAGAGCTGCTCCACATCCTTGACATTGCCGAAGGTGCGTGCGCGGGAAAGTTCAGTGCTGAAGACCTCCGGGGTCATGTCAGACACGAATTTCTGGCAACCGATAGCCGGAGTGTCGAAATCAATGGTGATGTCAAACTTGGTGCCGTCATAGGGGTGCAGCTCGCACCATGCGGAACCGTTGTCGACCCGGACCGTCTTGTTGATTTTCAGATACCGGCGGCCCCGATCCAGCTTCGCCAGACCGACCTGCTCGACCGCTTCCACGAAAACCGCACTGCTGCCATCCATGATCGGCATTTCGGGGCCATCGATTTCCACGATCACATTGTCAACACCCATGCCGAACAGCGCCGCCATGAGATGTTCTACGGTGGCGATGCCGTCCTGGGCTGGGTCCCCGAGCACGGTGCACAGCGCCGTTGCGGAGACCTTGTTCCAGAGGGCCGGTATTTCTGTTGCATTGTCTTGATCAGTCCGGGTGAACACCACCCCGGCGCCAGCTTCCGCAGGAAGGAGCGTGATCGATGCCGGTTTGCCCGAGTGAACCCCGATTCCGGTCAGCGTTACCTGATCGGCAAGCGTTGTCTGTCGGTCAACATGTATGGTCATAAAACCCAGCCCTTCCGAAAGGTGACCGAAACGTCTCTCTTTTGCCAAATTGCACAAGCGGACTTTTAACGATCACGTGTTGGGGGCGAAGATAGTCGCGAAGCCGGGCAGAACGAAATAAAGCTTTATTACGGTTTGTAACGATTCACAGGATTGAAAAGAAACAAAGTTTTCTTCCGCTAGCGTTAACAGCCCGGAGCGGTCGCTCCGGGCTGCCACGATCAGGGAAGCAGATCGCGGAACGAATCAGTTGGCCTGCCGGCGCAGGAACGCCGGGATCTCCAACTGTTCGTCATCTGACGCACTGACCGGCTTGGGCGCGGCACGGCCAGTTTCGTCAAGCTGTCCCGCAGCCCCGAAGTTCGAGGCCCGGGCCTGCGGAGCACGCGGCTGCGCCGGAGCGGGCTGAAGCTGCGGTGCCTTGCGGGCAACGGGTGCTTCTGCGGCCAGCTCTTCTTCGTCTTCCCGGCGGCCAAGGCCACTGGCCAGACGCCGGAGCAGGCCCATCGGGCGGCGGTCATCGTCTTCGCCATATTCCTCCAGCCCAGCCGGAGCCGCAGCAGCCGGTGCCTGAGCCGGCTCAGCGGCCTGAGTCGCATTGGCCAGGGGCTGAGCCGGCTCGGCAGGCGCCTGCTGGGCCATGATTTCACGCTGCGCAATCGGCGGGAAATCCTCAACCCGTGGCATGCGCGGCGCCGGGCTGTGCTCTTCGGCAACTGGCGGAATATAGGGCTGGCTGACCGGTGTCTCATCGACGACAGCCGCCGGTGTTTCATCTTCCAGATCCATCATCATCGGGGTCTTTTCCGCCAGCGGACGGCTGACAGGCTGGACCCGTTTGATTTCCACATCCGGATCGCTGGCCACGGCGACCGGAGCCGGCTCGGGAATCGCAAGTTCCTTTTCCAGGCTGGCAACAGCCTGGGCCGCAGCAGCTGCTGCGCCTGCGCGCTCAGCAGCCACGGCTGGTTTTGCAGAAGCGATCTCCTGGCTGCGGATTGCAGCTGGAGCAGCGGCCTGTTTCACGGCCTGGCCAGCTGATGCTGGAAACGGAGCAGCCTCAAGGCCCTCCTCCCTGTCAATGCCCGTGGCCACAACAGATACGCGGATGATGCCGTCAAGGGTTTCATCGAAGGTCGCGCCCAGGATGATGTTGGCATCGGAATCCACTTCTTCCCGGATTCGTGTGGCGGCTTCGTCCACTTCGAACAGGGTCAGGTCGTTGCCGCCCGTGATCGAGATCAGAAGACCCTTGGCGCCCTTCATGGACGATTCGTCCAGAAGCGGGTTGGCAATGGCCGCTTCGGCCGCCTGCTGGGCGCGTTTTTCGCCGCTGGCCTCGCCGGTGCCCATCATGGCCTTGCCCATGCCCCGCATCACGGAGCGCACATCGGCAAAATCCAGGTTGATAAGACCTTCCTTGACCATCAGGTCGGTGATGCAAGCAACACCAGAGTAAAGCACCTGATCGGCCATCGCGAACGCGTCGGCAAAGGTGGTCTGCGCATTGGCAATCCGGAACAGGTTCTGGTTCGGAATGACAATCAAAGTGTCCACACTGCGCTGCAGCTCTTCAATGCCGCTGTCGGCAATGCGCATGCGCCGCGCACCTTCGAACTGGAACGGCTTGGTGACCACACCTACGGTCAAAATGCCCTGTTCGCGCGCTGCGCGGGCAATGACCGGAGCTGCGCCGGTGCCGGTGCCCCCACCCATGCCGGCGGTGATGAACACCATGTGCGATCCGGACAGGTGATCGTTGATTTCGTCAATCACTTCCTCCGCCGCTGCCGATCCGACTTCCGGCTGTGAGCCGGCGCCGAGACCTTCCGTCACCGCAACGCCCATCTGGACGAGCCGGTCGGAATGGTTCATGGCAAGGGCCTGGGCATCCGTGTTTGCGACAACGAAGTCGCAGCCCTGGAGGCCGGCAGTGATCATGTTGTTGACGGCGTTTCCGCCCGCGCCGCCGACGCCGAAAACCGTAATCCTCGGCTTCAGCTCCTGAATGTCGGGCATCTTAAGGTTAATGGTCATAGTATCCTCGCGACCCAATGGATCCCCCGCTGCGGGAGACCCGTCTTCTTCCCTAACTTCCGCTGCCATGCCGGGCAGCTCCAATTCCTGGCTTTCGTCTTCTTGGCTCATCGTCAGAAGCTTTCCCTGATCCACTGGCCCATGCGGGCCAGGTAACCAGATTGTCCGCCCCACCCAGACCGACGGTTCTTGTGTTCGAACTGTTCGATCTGCGCGACCTGCGGATAAATCAAGAGGCCAACCGCGGCGGCAAATGCCGGACCTTTGGCAGCCTCGGGAAGACCGGCGACGCCCAGGGGCCGGCCAAGACGGACGTTGCGTCCCAAAATGTGGCGCGCAACCTCTCCAAGACCCGTGAGCTGACTGGCGCCCCCAGTCAGAACAATCTGCTTGCCCACCCGGCCGGCAAAGCCGGAGGCGGTCAAACGGTCCCTCACGAGTTCAAGGATTTCTTCCACGCGCGGGCGGATGACCCGGGTCAGCGCCGAGCGCGGGATCTGGTTCGGCAATTCGCTGTCGCTTTCCAGCGGCGGCACCGTGAGCAGGTCACGGTCGTCCGAGCTGGAGGCCAGCGGAGAGCCAAAAAGGGTTTTCAGGCGCTCTGCATCCTGCAGGCGCGTGGCAAAAGCACGGGCAATGTCCGTGGTAACATGGTTGCCGCCAACGGCAATTGCATCCAGATGCACCATATGGCCATCGACAAAGACGGACAGGGTCGTGGTGCCGCCGCCCATATCGATACAGGCAACCCCAAGCTCCGCTTCATCATCCACAATGGTCGACAGGCCACTTGCAAAGGGCGTTGCCACCATGGTTTCCACATGCAGATGGCCCCGGTTGATGCACAGCTCCAGATTGCGCACCGGCGGAATTTCCGCCGTGACAACCTGCATGTCCACCCCGAGCTTGTGACCCATCATGCCGCGCGGATCGCGGATGCCCCGGCTGCCGTCCAGGGAATAGGAAATTGGCAGGGCGTGGGTGACCGCCCGCCCGTCTGTGACCGAGTGACTGGACCCGGCGGACAGAACCCGCTGGATATCCGCTTCGCTGACGCTTTCCCCCGCCAGCGGCACCCCTGCGCTGTAGATCTCGCTCTGCAGACGGCCGCAGCTGATATTCGCGATCAGGGATTCCACCGTCACACCGGCCATGCGCTCTGCGCTGTCCACGGCCAGCCGGATCGCCTGTTCGGCCGCATCCATATCTACAACGACACCCGACTTGATGCCGCGCGAACGCTGGTAGCCATACCCGAGCACTTCCACCTTGTGGGAGCGGCTGGACAGAAGCGAGCGCTCCTCCTGGGGCACCAGCTTTGCAATCAGGCAGCACACCTTGGTGGAGCCCACATCCAGAACGGACATGATGACCGCGCGTCGGCTGGGCAGCGGGCGCATTTTCGGCAGGTAGAGATGTTTGTCGGAGCGGCTCATGTGTCCTGCTCCTTCTTGCCCGACCGGTTCCGGCCACCGGTCATGACCTTGCGCCGCTCGGCGGCTTCATCCGACAGGCGTACGGTCACGCGATCGGCAAGGCGCATGTCGATAGCCACAATATCCCGCGACAGCAGCCCGCTGTCCTCGTCCATCTTCACAAGATCGGCCAGCGCCGCTTCGACATTCTTTTCCGGCAGGCGGATTGAAATTCCGTTTTCCAACTGAAGATCCCAACGGCGGCCGCTGATCAGGAAAGCCGCCCGCACACGCGGCCGCAGTTCCGGTACAGTCTCAAGAGCCGTGTTGATTTCACCGGCCCGGCGCTGTGCACCGTGATTGACGACCAAAAGAAGATTTGCATATCGGCCGTCGACATCGTCGGTAATGACGTCCCCGGCCTTGTTAATAATTGAAACGAGGTCTCCGCGCTGCCACAGCGCATAAGGAACTTTCTCTTCGATCTTGATTTGCAGCGTGCTCGGATACAGCTTCATGACCGAAGCATTCTTGACCCAGGCCATGTGGTTCAACCGTTCACGAGCCGCATCCGCATCAAACAGGGCAAGCGAGCTGCCATCATGAATCTCAAGTGCTTCAAGCACCTGAAACTCGTTGATTTCCCGCTGGCCCGACAATTTCACCGCTTCGATGCCGAACCCGGCCGCCGACAGCAATTCGTCGGACACGATGCGGCCATTGCCGCTTATGACTATTGCGTAACCAATTGTTAAGGTTAAGAACCCGAGAGCTGCTGCAGACCCGGTCCAGCGCGGCAGATCCGCAAGACGGCCCGCCGCCCGCCAGACCGGCTGGCGGTGCAAACGCGAAACGCCGCGCCCGCGCGGAGCCAGCTCGGCTTCCAGCGGGGATAACGCTTCCCTATTCCGTTTGCGACCTAGCGACAGCAACTCGCTTCCTCAACCATCCAACCGACCAGATCCTTGAAACTCATCCCCTGATGCGCCGCCATTTCCGGCACAAGTGAGGTTGGCGTCATGCCTGGCTGTGTGTTCACTTCAAGACAAATCAGGTCTCCGGACCCGTCTTCGCACTCGTCAAAGCGGAAATCGGCACGGGATACACCACGGCATCCCAAGGCCTGATGCGCCTTAACCGCTAGTGTCTCTACTTTTTGGTAAACAATCGGTGAAATTTTTGCAGGAAGAACGTGTTTTGAACCGCCTTCTACATATTTTGCATCGTAATCGTAGAAGCCATGCCCTTGCGGAATGATATCAATGACCCCGAGGGCCTTGTCTTCCATCACCGCACAGGTCAATTCCCGGCCGGAAATGAACTTCTCACACATGAGAATATCAGGAAACTGCCAGTCGTCCCGGCCCAGCTCCTGGGGTGGAAACTCTTGATCTTCCTTGACAATCAGCACTCCGAAGCTCGAACCTTCATTAATTGGCTTGAGCACATAGGGGGGCTTCATCGGATGAACGCGGCCGATCTCCCGGCGGTCCACAACAATATGTTCGGTCACCGGAATTCCAGCCGCTGCCAGAACCGCCTTGGCCTTCACCTTGTTCATGGCAAGGGCCGATGCCATCACTCCGGAATGGGTATAGGGGATATTAAGAAACTCTAAAATTCCCTGAATGCAGCCATCTTCCCCGAACGGGCCGTGAAGGGCATTGAAGGCCACATCCGGCTTCAGATCCGCCAGCACCGCCGAAACATTCCGGTCCACATCCACCCGGGTGACCTTGTAACCGGCCTCCTCCAGCGCGTCGGCGCAATCCTTGCCGCTGGACAGGCTCACCGGACGCTCGTTGACCCAGCCGCCCATCAGAACGGCAACGTGTTTTTGTCCCATCTTATGCAACCTCCCCTGCTTGCCCCAAAAACGGCTCGACCGCTCCTTCAGGGCCAAATGCGCCGAGGCGCTTGATTTCCCACTCCAGGCGGATGCCGCTGTGCTGGAGAACCCGCGCCCGCACCGTCTCGCCCAGAAGCTCCAGGTCGTGACCGGTGGCCGTGCCCGTGTTGATCATGAAATTGCAGTGCATCTCCGACATTTGCGCGCCGCCGATGGTCAAACCCCGGCAGCCAGCGGCATCAACCTCTTTCCAGGCGGACGTGCCCGGCGGGTTCTTGAATGTCGAGCCTCCGGTCTTTTCCCGGATCGGCTGCGCCCTTTCCCGGTGCGCGACCACATCGGCCATCTCCTGCCGGATCGCGGCCTCGTCCGCTCCTGGTCCCTCAAATACGGCAGACGTGAAAATGAGATCACGGGCGGCCGTTGACCGGCGGTAGGCATAGCCCATCTGCCCGTTGCTCAGCACATGCCGGTTGCCCGCCCGGTCAAGGGCGGTCAGCTCCACCATGCGCTCACAGGTTTCCGTGCCATGAGCGCCCGCATTCATGCGCAAGGCACCGCCAAGGCCGCCCGGAATTCCGGTGTAAAAGGCAAATCCGCCAAGTCCAGCCCGCGCGGCCGCTTCCGCCAGTTTCTTGTCGGGCACCGCCGCCCCCGCGCGCAGGCGGTTGTTGCCGAGCTCTTCAATTCCGCCAAAGCCCCGGGCGCTCAGCCGGATGACAACCCCTTCAAGACCGCCATCGCGGATCAGAAGATTGGACCCGAGTCCCACCGGCAGCACCGGCACCTCCGGCGGCAGTTTCGTCAAGAACACGGCCAGATCGTCTTCATCTGCGGGCTGAAACATCAGCTGCGCCGGACCGCCGGTGCGGAACCAGGTCACGGCGGACAGCGGCTGGCCGGCGGTCAAACGCCCGCGCACTCCAGCTGCGAGATCCGGATAGCGTTCAAGAAGATCGGGAAAAGCCATCGACACCCGCCCCTTACAACGCTTCAAGCTGCTTGGGCAGGGCATAGGCCCATTGGGTAATGTTGCCGGCCCCCAAGCAGATCACGAAATCCCCCGGTTCGGCAAGCTCCTTGATCAGCGCTGGCAATTCGTCCGGACTGTCGATGGACTGGACCTGCCGGTGCCCTCTGGTTTTCAATCCCGATACCAGATCCTTGTGGGAGGCGCCCTCCAGGGGCTGCTCTCCGGCCGCATAAACCGGCGCGATGATCACCGTGTCCGCATCGTTGAAGCAGTTGGAAAAATCGTCGAACAGGCTGTGCAGGCGCGAATATCTGTGCGGCTGCATGACCGCGATCACCTTGCCCCCGGTCGATTCTCGGGCCGCATGCAGCACGGCCTTGATTTCCACCGGGTGGTGTCCGTAATCGTCGAAGATCTCAACACCGTTGACCGTGCCCGTATGGGTGAAGCGCCGCTTGACACCGCCAAAACCGGAAATGCCTTTTTTGAGATTGTCCGCACCGACCCCAAGCTGGGAGGCAACGGCAATCGCCGCAGTGGCGTTGGAAACATTGTGCAGACCAGGCATGGGCAGAACCAGGTCCTTCAACTCCGCCACCTGACCGGTGCGCCGGTCGCGGATGGTCACAGAAAAGGTGGATTTCCCGCCATCCATCGTCACATCCGTAAAGCGCACATCCGCCTGCGGGTTGGTGCCATAGGTGACCACCCGCCGGTCTTCAATGGTGCCGATCATGGTCTGAACCTCGGGATGGTCCAGGCACATGACGGCAAAGCCGTAGAAGGGAACGTTTTCGACAAATTGCCGGAAGGCTGCTTTCACGCCGTCAAAGTCGCCATAGTGATCAAGATGTTCCGGATCGATATTGGTGACGATGGCGATATCGGCGGGCAGCTTGACGAAGGTACCGTCGCTTTCATCGGCCTCCACCACCATCCAGTCACCTTCGCCCATACGGGCATTGGTGCCATAGGCATTGATGATGCCGCCATTGATCACCGTCGGGTCCAGGCTGCCCGCATCGAGCAGCGCCGCCACCATCGACGTGGTGGTCGTCTTGCCATGGGTGCCGCCAACGGCAATGGCCTGTTTGAACCGCATCAACTCGGCCAGCATTTCCGCCCTGCGTACCACCGGGATCAGCTTTTCGCGCGCGGCCACCAGCTCCGGATTGTCTTTTTTGATCGCGGACGAGACCACCAGCACTTCCGCCTCGCCCAGATTGTCCGGGGAATGTCCGACGGCCACTGGAATGCCATGGTCCCGCAGACGCTGCACATTGGCATTCTCGGCCATGTCCGAGCCCTGGACCTGATAGCCGAGGGTCTTGAGCACTTCGGCAATACCGCTCATGCCAATGCCACCAATACCGACAAAATGAACCGGTCCGATATCCTGCGGCATCTTCATGGCCGTGCTCCTTCCTGCAAGGCGTCTTTTGGGGCTGCGCCTTTGTGTGTTGCAATTGTCTCCACGAGGTCCGCAAGCCGCTTGACCGCGTCGGGTTTAGCGGCGCTCTGCGCACTTTGCGCCGCGCGCGCCAGATCCCCCGGCGCCTGCATGAGCCGGGCAAGCTCGTCGCTAAGCCGCTCCGGCGTCAGCTCCGCTTGGCGGATAGGCCAGGCGCCGCCAGCAGTCTCCAGAACCCGGGCATTGGCCGCCTGGTCCTGATCCAGGGCGCCGGGCAAGGGCACCAGAATGGCCGGACGGCCCAGCACGCTGAGTTCGCTGACCGAAGAGGCGCCCGAGCGGCAGATCACCAGATGCGCGTGGGCGATGCGCTGGGGCATGTCCTGAAAGAACGATGCACATTCGGCCGACAGGCCCAGCCCGTCATAGACCTTCTGAACCCGCTCCATGTCTTCTGCCCGGCACTGCTGTACGATGTGCAGGCGGCTGCGCAAAGGTTCGGGAAGCCGTTCTACGGCCAGCGGCAGCACATCGGAAAAGAACCGGGCCCCCTGGGAGCCCCCAAAGACCAGAAGATGAAACGGGCCTTCCTGAACAGGCGGCGTGTAGGCAATTTCAGCGGCCTGAAGAACCGCATCGCGCACCGGATTGCCCGTCTCCACCAGTTTGGCGGCAAGCTCTTTGGGCAGACCGTCCAATGGAACGCTTGTGGCCATGGCGGTCACGCCCTTGGCCAGCAGCTTATTGGCCCGGCCCATCACCCCGTTTGCTTCATGCAAAATGGACGGCGTTCCGGTCAGGCGCGCAGCAAACATGGGGGGAAAGGTCGGATAACCGCCAAATCCTGCAACCACATCCGGCTTCAGCGCCATGATCACCGCGCGGGCCTGCCAGGTGCCGCGCAACAGGCTGAAGGCGGTTTTGGCCAGGGCCAGCGGCGAGCGCCCGCGCAAGGTGGCAGAGGTGATGATATGGACCTTGCGGGCCGGAAACGCGGTCCCGTATTTGTCGGCCCGTTCATCTGTTGCCAGCTCAACGGTCCAGCCGCGACGGCCGAGCTCACTTGCCAGCGCCTGTGCGGGGAACAAATGGCCGCCTGTACCGCCGGCCGTCAGCAAAACTGTTTTGCGCATATTTCTCGAGCAACGCTCTTTGGGACTACATCAAAGTCGACGGGGACAGGCGGCTTACGGTCACGGCCTCTCCGCGCGAGGGCTGTGGCCGCCTGCGGGTGAGTGCCAGAATGGCCCCGGCCGTCATGGCGGACGACAACAACGAGGACCCGCCATAGGAAATAAAGGGCAAGGTCATGCCCTTGGAGGGCATCAGGTGAAGATTGACAGCAAGGTTGATCGTGGCCTGAAGACCGAACAGAACCACAAGACCGGCGGTGGCCAGACGGCTGAAAGCATCCTGATTGCGGCTGGCATGGTTCAGCCCGCGCAAGACCACAAAGGCAAAAACCGACACCAGCAGCAGACAGACAATCACGCCGAACTCTTCGCCCACCACGGCAAAGATGAAGTCTGTATGGCTGTCCGGCAGGATGCGTTTGACCGTGCCCTCCCCCGGCCCACGGCCGAACCAGCCACCGGCGAGGAACGAATCCATCGCCGTATCCACCTGGAACGTATCCCCCGAACTCGGGTCCAGAAACCGGTCCACACGATTGGTCACATGCGGCAGGAAGGCATAGGCTGCAAAGAGGCCGACAACCCCGATCAGACCAAGCGCCATGATGATCAGCCAGGAAATGCCATTGAGGAAAAACAACCCGGCCCAGACCAGACCGAGCAGCATGGTCTGGCCGAAATCCGGCTGCGCGATCAGGAGCGCCGCACAGACTGCGAACAGCACAAAGGCAAACAGCACCCCGGGAACCTCCCTGCGCCGTCCGCTTTCCGACAGAAGAAACGCAATCAGCACCACAAAAGCCGGTTTCAGGAACTCGGAGGGCTGCAAGGAAAATCCGGCAATATAGATCCAGCGACGGGCGCCTTTGGCTTCAAACCCCATGAAGAGGGTCGCGATCATCAGCACAAGCGAAATCGTGAACAGGATCAGAGCCGCGCGCCGCACCATGCGCGGCGGCATCAAGGACGCCGACAGCATGATGATCACCGCCGGGATCAGAAACAGGGCCTGACGCTTGACGAAGAAGAACGTGTCAACCCCGATCCGCTCGGCAACGGGAGGGCTGGCGGCAAAGGACAGCACCACACCGCCGACCATCAGCAGGCCAAAGGCGGCAAGGAGATAGTGATCCACGGTCCAGAGCCATTCGGCAAACCGGCTGCGATCGGCACGCGAAACCATTTAGGCG
Organism: Roseibium sp. AWQ4_254; assembly: GCF_056161025.1. NCBI lineage: Bacteria > Pseudomonadati > Pseudomonadota > Alphaproteobacteria > Hyphomicrobiales > Stappiaceae > Roseibium > Roseibium sp. AWQ4_254. The sequence continues at coordinate 68,704 of NZ_JBSWYH010000001.1, read as the reverse complement.
ACCTCCTGGGCAGACAAGGCACGCACCGCATCTACAAAAGCAGCACCCCGTAGTTCGAAATTGGGATATTGATCAAAACTTGCACAGGCCGGGGACAGCAGAATGGCTATCTCGTCCGCTCCATCCTCGGCCGCTTCCGCCGCCGCATCGGCGACAGCCTGCGACAGGGTTCCGCTGATCTTGAAAGGCACCCGGCCCTCAAGAGTTTTGGCAAACTCTTCAGCCGCCTCGCCGATCAGCAGCGCTTTGGCGATCTTCGGAAAATACTCGTCAAGCGAGGCAATGCCCCCTGCCTTGGCCCGGCCGCCCGCAATCCAATAGATCCGGTCGAAACTGGACAGAGCCCGTGCGGCTGCATCCGCATTGGTTGCCTTGGAATCGTTGATGAACAGCACCCGGCCCTTGCGCGCAACAACTTCCATGCGGTGATGGAGCCCCGGAAAGGAGGTCATCGCCGCAGCAATCTTGTCTACGGGCAGATCCAGCCCCCGCAGCGCGGCGAAGGCCGCAGCAGCATTCTGGCCATTGTGATCGCCCCGCAGGCTGTCCACGCCGCCGAGGCACGCGACCTCTTGCTGGCTGCCGTCATGGGCTTCGATCAGATGTCCATGACGGGCATAGAAGCCGCTGGTCAGCTCCTTTTCCCCGGCAATCCGCAAGACCGGCTTGTGGGCCAGTTCCAGCCGGTCCGCAATCACGGAGGAGAGCCGGTCATCCACCCCGACAACCGCGATACGGGCACCGGCGACCAGCCGCTCCTTTATGGCCGCATAGTTTTCCATGCTGCCGTGGCGGTCCAGGTGATCGGCGGAGAGGTTCATGTGGATCCCCACCGTGGGATCCAGCGTCGGCGCCAGATCAATCTGGTAGGACGAGCACTCGATCACATAGTGGCGGCCCGGCTTCGGCCGGTTCAGCGCCAAAACCGGCGTGCCGATATTACCGCCCATCTGGACATCAAGGCCAAGTGCGCCGAGCAGATGGGCAATCAGCGCCGTGGTGGTCGATTTGCCATTTGTACCGGTGATCGCAATGAACGGCCCCTCCGGACAGAGCTTGCGCCGCTCCCGGCAGAACAGCTCCACATCGCCAATGATCCCGACCCCTGCGTCGCGCGCCAGATCGACCGACCAATGCGGCACGGGATGGGTCAGCGGAACACCGGGCGCCAGAACCAGGGCGGCCACCTTGCTCCAGTCAAGGCTACGCAGATCCGCCGTGGCCAGCCCGTCTGCAGCGGCCTGCTGGACCCGCGCTTCGCTATCGTCGGCGCACACCACATCGGCCCCGCCGCTTTTCAGCGCCTGAGCCGTCGCCAGTCCGGATCCGCCCAGCCCGAACAGGGCGACTTTCTGACCTTCAAATGTGGTGACTGGGATCATCCGGGCTTACCTCAGCTTCAACGTGGCAAGCCCGACCAGGGCGAGAACGACGGCAATGATCCAGAAGCGGATCACCACCTGACTTTCGGTCCAGCCCATGATCTCGAAGTGATGGTGGATCGGCGCCATGCGGAACACACGCTTGCCGGTCAGCTTGTAGGAGATGACCTGCACGATGACCGACACCGCTTCCAGAACAAACAGGCCCCCAATGATGGCCAGAACGATCTCGTGTTTGGTGGCCACGGCAATCGCCCCGATCATGCCGCCAAGGGCCAGAGATCCGGTGTCACCCATGAAAATCGCCGCAGGCGGGGCATTGAACCACAAGAACCCGAGACCGGCGCCAATCACCGCCCCGCACAAAACCGCCAGTTCGCCGGTGCCTGCCACATGGTGGATCTGAAGATAGCTGGCAAACACCGCATTGCCGGACAGATAGGCGATCAGCCCGAAAGAGGCGCAGGCGATCATCACTGGCACGATGGCCAGACCGTCTAGGCCATCGGTCAGGTTGACCGCATTGCCCGCCCCGACCATGACGAAGGCTGCAAAGGGAATGAAGATCAGGCCGAGATTGAGTGTGAACTCTTTCAAGAACGGAAAGGTGATTGCTTCGGCATGTTCGGACGTATCCAGCATCGTGACCGCAAAGGCGGCGGCGGCGGCAATCAGAAATTCCAGACCCAGCCGCGCCTTGCCACCAAAGCCTTTGGCAGAAGATTTCGACACTTTCAGATAGTCATCGTAAAAACCGATGCTGCCAAAGCCGAGGGTCACCCCGATCACCACCCAGACATAGGGATTGGACAGGTCCGACCACAGCAGCGCAGCCACAAGCGTGCCGGACAGGATCATCAGCCCACCCATGGTGGGCGTGCCTTTCTTGGTCAGAAGATGGCTCTCCGGCCCGTCGGCGCGGATCGGCTGGCCATGGCCCTGGCGGATCCGCAAGCTGGAAATGATCTTCGGACCGAAGAGGAACACAAAAAACAGCGCAGTCATGATGGCGCCACCCGTGCGGAACGTGATGTAGCGAAACACGTTCAACGCGGAAATCTGGTCAGCAAACTGCCCCAAAAAATAAAACATCAGCTATCCCTTATGCCTCTGCCAATTCATCAGCAGGCGGGTATTCCTTTTTCAACGCGTCGACAAGAGGGCCCATGCGAGTCCCCAGAGATCCCTTGATCATAACGACATCCCCGGGCCGCACGTCCTTCAAAATCGCGTCTTCCAGATCTTTTGCCTCTTCGCCATAATGGGCACGCAGTTCACGGGGCAGAGCCTTCCAAAGCCCGTGCATATGCGGCCCTGCGCAATAAACAGCCTCCACCTTGGCCTCAAGGACCGGCTCTAGAAGCGCTTCATGCAACTGATCCGCCTCGGCACCCAGCTCCCGCATATCGCCAAGAATGGCAACCCGGCGCCCGGGGGCGGCCACCGGCACGTCTCCCAGCACTTTCAAGGCTGCGCGCATGGAGGCCGGATTGGCATTGTAGCTCTCGTCAATCAGGTTCAGCACGCCGCCGGACAGGGACAGGCGGGAGACTTCCCCCCGCCCTTGCGGCGCGCGCATACCGTCCAGAGCGAGCCCGGCCTTGGCCAGATCGGCGCCAACAACCTTCACTGCCGTCAGAACCGCGAGGCTGTTCTTGACATGATGTGTGCCGGCCGCCCCGATCTCGTAGGTGATTTCCGTGCCCAGAATGGACGCTTCAACGCTGGAGCCGCCCGCAAAGCCTGCCACTTTCTCAACGTGACTGTCGGCCGTCCTGTTTTCTCCGAAGGTGTGGACTGCCGGAACCCCTGCCGTCGCGCTCAAGAAGCGCAGCAGGTCATATTGGCGGTTGTCCCGGTTCAGGATCGCGGTCCCGCCCGGTTCCAGCCCGTCGAAAATCTCTGCTTTCGCCTGGGCGATCTTTTCAACTGAGTCGAAAAACTCCAGATGAACCGGCTGCACGGTGGTGATGATGGCCACATGCGGGCGCACCATTTTCACCAGCGGCGTGATTTCGCCCGCATGGTTCATGCCGATCTCAAAAACACCAAATTCCGTGTCCGCCGGCATCCGGGCCAGGGTGAGCGGCACGCCCCAGTGATTGTTGAACGAGGCAACGGAGGCATGAACCTTGCCGGAAGGCTCCAGCGTGAGCCGCAAGGCCTCCTTGGTGCCGGTCTTGCCGACAGACCCCGTGACCGCAATGATCTTTGCGCCCGTGCGCGCCCGGGCAGCAACGCCAAGCCTGCGCATGGCCTCAAGCGGGTCGGGGACGACCACATAGCGCCCGTCTTCGGCAAGATCCGGCAGGCGCTCTTCAGCTACAAGCGCAAAAGACGCGCCCGCCTCCAAAGCAGCGGCGACATAGTCGTGCCCGTCGAGACGGTCTCCCTTGATGGCTATGAACGCGTCGCCCGGTTCGAGCGAGCGGCTGTCGATCGAAATGCCTGTGATCTCCGCGCGGGCGTCCCCCCTCACGCTGCCCCCAACAGCATCTACAAAGGCGTCCAATGTCCAGAGAGGGTCGCTCATAGGTCTCCTTGAAGGTTTATGGCGCGGTCAACTGCGTCATGATCTGAAAACGGAATCACTGTTTCGCCAACAATCTGGCCGGTTTCGTGGCCTTTTCCGGCAACACACAGAATATCGCCCGCAGTCAGGCGCCGCACTCCTTCGGCAATCGCCTCGAACCGGTCGCCGATTTCAAGCGCCCCCGGCGCCCCTGCCATGACCGCCTGGCGGATCAGAGCCGGCTCTTCGGAGCGCGGATTGTCATCGGTCACAATCACCAGATCTGCATGGCGGGCCGCAGCTTCGCCCATCAGCTTCCGCTTGCCCGGATCCCGGTCCCCTCCAGCCCCAACAACCACCGACAGGGCCCCTTCGGCAAAGGGCTTCAGAGCCGCAAGCGCATTGTCCAGCGCATCCGGCTTGTGGGCATAGTCGATGAACACCAGACCGCCTTGCGCGGTCTTTCCGGCCAGTTCCAACCGACCGGGAGCCCCTTTCAGGTTTTCCAGCGCCCGAAGCACCAGCCCCATATCCGTGCCCGCGGCAATTGCAAGCCCTGCGGCAATCAGCGCGTTAGCCACCTGAAACCGGCCGATCAGCGGCAGCGTGATCTTATATTCCCCACGCGCGGTCTGGAGCGTCAGTTCCTGGCCGTCTCCATTCGGACGCAGGCCGGTGAGCTTGAGATCAGCGCCTGTTTCGCCCACGGTGAAGACCGGAAGGCCCCGTTCAGCCGCCACGGCCAGAACCCGGTCCGCGTATTTTTCCCCCCGGTCGACGACAACCGTGCCGCCATCGGGCAGAAGGTCCCTAAACAGGCGCAGTTTGGCCTGAAGGTAGTCCTCGATGGTCGGGTGATAGTCCATATGGTCACGGCCGAGATTGGTAAAGGCCGCCGCCGTCAGGCGCACGCCATCGAGGCGGTATTGGTCCAAACCATGGGAAGAGGCTTCCAGAGCCGCGTGATTGACGCCCTCCGCCTCCAGCGCCGCCAGGTCCTTGTGCAGTGCAACCGGATCAGGCGTCGTGAGACCACCATAGCTGGACCCGTCGGGCCGGATGGTTCCAAGGGTTCCAAGACTGGCAGCCGGATGACCAGCCGCCTGAAAGATCTGACGGGCAAAGTGGGCAACGGAAGTCTTTCCCGCCGTGCCGGTGACCGCGACAATGACGTCCGGCTGAGCACCATAGAAGCGGGCCGCCATTTTCGCAAACACCAGCCGGGGCTCGGGAACCGCAAGAACTGCAACAGTGTCTGGAACAGACGCCCGCACGGCATCAGCAGAGTCGTGAGCGCATAAGACCGCAACCGCTCCGGCGGTCACCGCGCTGGCGGCGAAGCGCGTTCCGTCTGTCTTTGCACCCTTGAAGGCTGCAAACAGGAACCCGGGCGCCACCTGGCGGCTGTCCGCCGTAAGCCCCGTGACTTTCAGGCCAGTTGCCACCTCCGGCAGGCCCAGACCAACGGTCAGTACATCAAGATCCATAACACCTGATCAATCGGTTTGTGCGTCGTCACCCTGAAAGCCCTGATCCCGTTTCCGGCTGCGACCCCGCGAGGTCAAAGCTTCCCTACCCTTTTAGCTCCCCATTCTTCTCCTTAATAGGAAATCTCGATCGGTTCATCCCCCTGGCCGAAACGCGGCATCACACCAAGCATCGGCGCGGCCCTGCGAATGATCGCCCCGGTGGTCGGTGCGGTGTTCCAGCCGGCGGCCGTTCCGCTGCGCTCATTCTCGCGTTTCGGCTCATCCAGAACCACCAGAACCACATATTGCGGATCATCCATCGGGAACGCGGACAGGAACGAGTTGCGGCGCTTGTTCTTCACATAGCGGCCGTTTTCGATTTTTTCCGCCGTTCCGGTCTTGCCGCCAACCGTGTAGCCCGGCACATCCGCCCGGCTGCCGGAGCCACCGGAGCCCGGAATGACATTGAGACGGAACAGGTAGCGCATCATACGGCTGACTTCGGGCGAAACGACCTGGGTTGCCATCTTATTTGCCTGCTCCTTGCTGCGCGGCAGGAAGGTAGGTGTCAGCAGCTTGCCGCCATTGACCAGGGCAGCTGCGGCAACCGCCGTCTGCATGGGGGTGACCGAAATGCCGTGACCGAAGGAGATCGTCATGGCCGCCAGTTCGTTCCATTTGGGCGGCAGAAGCGGCGCGGCATTTTCCGGCAGTTCCGTTTTCAGCCGTTTGGTCAAGTGCAGCCGTGTGAGAAATTCCTTCTGATGGTCGATCCCGGTCGCCAGCATCATCTTGGCGGTGCCGATATTGGACGAATAGATGAAGATTTCCGGGACGGACAGGATGCGGTTCTTGCCGTGATAATCGGAAATCTTGCGGCCACCGGCCCGGATCGGCCGGGTGGCGTCAAAACTGTCATTGATGGACACGGAGCCGGAATCGAGCGCCATGGCGGTGGTAAAGGTCTTGAACACCGACCCCATCTCGAAGACACCACCGGTCGCCCGGTTCAAACGGTCCTTTTCCAGCGCCTGGGACCGGTCATTCGGGTCATAATCCGGCAGAGATGACATGGCGACAACTTCGCCGGTCTTGGCATTGAGCACGATCCCGACGGCCGCAATGGCCTTGTAGCGCTCCATCGCCTTGACGAGCTCATCGCGCACCACATGCTGCACCCTGAGGTCAACCGCAAGGCGCACCGGCTCCATGGACCGGTCGGAAGCAAATCCCAGGGACTGGAGATCCCCCAGCCATTCATTGTCGATATATTTCTCGATCCCTGCGAGGCCCTGATTGTCCACATTCACGGAACCGACAATGTGGGCCGCCGTCGGGCCACCCGGGTAAAAGCGCTGGTTTTCAGACAGAAAGCCGATGCCCGGCAAGCCGAGATTGTGGATTTCATCTGCCTTTTGCGGGGTCAGCTCCCGTTTCAGCCAGACAAATCCCGCACCGCTTTCCAGACGGCGCCGCACCAGCTTTTCATCCAACTCCGGCAGGATCCGGGTCAGCCCCTCAACCGCCTCGTCCACGTCCAGAATGCGGCGCGGCTCGGCATAGAGGGATGCTGTCTTGATATCCGTCGCCAGGATCTCGCCATTGCGGTCGATCAGATCCGGCCGCGAGGCCGACACGGAATCCTGCGCCGATCTCCAGGCATGTGACGGCGCCTGCTCCATCTCCGCCAGCATGACCAGCCGGCCTCCAATGGCCGCATAAACACAGGCAAAGGCCAGCATGGCCACATAGACGCGCGAGCGCACAGCGCTGGAAGACACGGCCCCGCGCACAGATCTTGGATGGCGCTGGCGGACCTGAAGGAAACTTGTCTGTTCGCTTACGATTGTCATGCCGCCCGCCTCACCGGATTGCCGCCGACGAGCCGGCATAGCCACCCATCTGGTTGGAGCCGCCGATGGGTTCGAGCATTACCGGGCGGGCCGGTAGATCTTCCGGACTCACAATCTGCTTCACATCAAGCGTTTCCAGCTGGAGATAGTCATTGTAGCGCTCCACCAGGTTTTGCAGCCGGTCGGGCTTGTTCAAAAGGCTCCATTCGGCCTTGAGATGCCGGATCGCATTGCGCTCTTCCTCGATCTGCCTGTGCAGATCGGCGACTTTCTCGGCCGATTTGGTGGCAGCCAGCTTCATGTCATAGACCGTTGCAGCGCCGACCACGACCGCCAGAATGAACAGGATGTTGAGCGTTCGAACCATTTCAGCCCCCTAATCCATGAAAGGCGGCCAGACGAGGCACGCCCGCCGCATGGATATCCAGATCACGTAGCGGCGCCTGCGTGCGCTTGCCTGCGCGCAACTTTGCGGAGCGGGCGCGCGGATTGGCACCGGTTTCCTCAAGGGCCGCCTCTACGGCCTTGCGCGTCAGTGCTTCGAACGTCGCTGTCGGAACATCTTCTTCCGGCATATGGCGGGAGCCGCCGCCCCGGGTCCGGGTGCGGTCCTGGAAGAACCGCTTCACAATCCGGTCTTCCAGGGAATGGAACGACACCAGCACAAGGCGGCCGCCCGGCCGCAAGATGCGCTCAGCTGCTCCAAGCGCTGCCGCTGCCTGATGCAGCTCGCCGTTCACATAGATCCGCAGCGCCTGAAACGTGCGGGTTGCTGGATGGATCTGCGCTTTCTTGGGCGAACGGCCAAGCACCTTCTCGATCAGGGAGGCCAGTTCCAGCGTGCCAGTGAACAGTTTTTCCTTACGGGCCGCATCAATGGCATGAGCAACGGAGGTTGCCCGCTTTTCCTCGCCCAGAAGACCAATGATACGGATCAGGTCGCGGACGGGCATTTGATTGACAACATCAGCCGCCGACGGCCCAGCCTGCTCCATACGCATATCAAGCGGCCCGTCCCGCAGGAACGAAAAGCCCCGCCCGGCCTCATCAAGCTGCATGGATGAGACACCCAGATCGAGAACCACACCGTCCACGGCGTCAAACCCGGCAGTGCGGGCATGCTGCTCAAGATCCGCAAACCGGCCGGGTACAAGCGTCAACCGGCCCCCACTTTCATCCACCAAGGCCTGCCCTGCGGAAACTGCATCCGGATCCCTGTCAATCCCGACAACCTGCGCGCCCCGCTCCAGAAACGCCCTGGAATAGCCGCCAGCTCCGAAGGTGCCATCAACTATCACTTCCCCCGGCTTCGGATCGAGCCACTGCAGAACCTCACGCAGGAGAACCGGAACATGGCGCCCGGGTCCGCCAGCGGCGGGATCAACATCCCTGTCGCCAAGCGCCATCATACCGGCTCTCCCTGTGAAGGTGCGGGGACCTGCCCCGACAGCATCGCGAGCGCGCGCCTTTGGGCCTCTGCGCGGTACTCGCGGAACTTCTGCGGCTCCCAGATCTGAAACTTGTAATTCATACCAACAAACGTGAGCTGATCGGTAATGCCTGTGTGCTCGCGGATCATGTCGGAAATGGTCATGCGCCCATCCCCGTCGATCTTCGGATTTTCACTCGCCCCAAACAACGCCACAGCCAGCGCATCATGATCCGGCGAGAGCTTTGAGAACGCTTCGGAGCGCTTGTTGATTTCAGCCAGCAGCTCATTCCCACCCGCATCGACGGCCTCGCAATGGGCAGATGTGATGCAATAAAGACCTTCAAAACCATCTCTCGCCAATACCGCGCGGAAGGGCGCCGGGATCGACACGCGACCCTTGGCGTCCAGCCGGTTGGTAAAATGAGAAACAAAGCCGGCCATCTATCCCCTCAGGCAGTCACCGCCCGCCGAAACCCCGAAAAACCCTTTGAGAAGAGATGGCCGCATCGAACCAGGGACATGCATTTTGCAAAAACCGGCTGAACTTGACACTGCCGATCAGATGTCCTGGCCCCGATGGAAATGGGCCCAAACTCCCCTTTCTGGGTAATTATGGGATACCATGGGATAATATGGGCGGTCAATGGAAAGTCCGGGTTTCCGGCCTGATTTGATCGCGCACGACCCCGTCGGACAACTCTAACCGAAACATGCTTAATGAAGCCTTGACACGATTGTAGAATCGGATTCGCAGGATTACGGAGGTTTCAAGATGGGTCAGACGCCCACCCGGCAATTTTTGCCTATTCCATCAGAGAAATGAATGAGTTGTGGAGAACTGAAACCGTCACTGACAGGTGTAGCGCGCCCAAAGGGCGTCAACTGAAAATGAGCTGACGGACAATTGCTCAAATTTAAGACCATTGAAAAAATAGTCAGGGTAAAACCGGCCGGAGGAGGGTTAGAAGGGCCGGTTTCACTGCTTCAAATTCAGGTCAGAACATCGGAATTTCCAAGAGCTTCGAGCTGCTCGGCAACCCCTCCAACTTCCGTAACGACAGGATTCCATTTCGCAGCGGTCAGATTGGCCAACGACAGATCTTCCGCCTGCAGCCCCTCAAACACATACCTGTGCCCGCCATTGTTCGCGACCGTCACCTCCAGGTTCGATCCAACTTCCCGGATCTTCACATCAGACGCCGACAGGCCACGAAAATGGATCACATCCTCTTGCGGATTGAACGCCTTGACGGCGAATTGGCGGCCCCAGTCCCAAGTGACCAGAACCGTATCGCCCCCCTCCCCAAGCACAATCTCCCCACCGTCCGCAGGAGATACAGAAGGTATGTCCGGCTGGTCAGGATCTTCCAGCGTTTCCGGTTGGTCCGGCACCGCTCCAACCCCGTCGCGCACCTGACCTCCGTCCGTCGTCTCGCCTGCAGGCGCTTGCGGGGTCAGAAGCTCCGCGCGCGACACAAGCGCGACATCATTCTGATCAAAGCCGAATGGCGCCTCCAGATTGTCCTCCATCACCTGATCATGGTGAAACTCGACATTGCCGGGAATGAGATCCGCCTTTGAGACCCCTGAAAAGACAAAGCTCTGGCCACTTGGCAGCGAGCTGATCACCATGCCCTCGGGCGTGTCTTCCACGCTAAGCCGTTCCCGGGTGCCGAAATAGAGAAAACTGATTTTCTGAACCGCCGGATCAAAGCCGTCGATCACCTGCGAAACACCATACTCATGCGAGCGCAGATAGACCGTATCCGCCGCCCGGGGGCCGATACCGGCCTCCCAGGAGAGGATGCCACCAAGATCCTGGCGCAGATGCTCATTGCCGACCACACCGAAATTCCAAATCGACAAGTCGGACAATTGGACACCCTGCAGGATCTGCATATCCGGCCCCCAGGGGTTGTCAATCACCGGCTCCCCATCCGGCGTCATGGTCAGGATCAGACCGTGGACCGAGGCATTGCCGAAGTCGATTTCATCGGCCCGAGGATTGAAGCCGATGATATCATCCGCTCCGAAATCTGCGGCCCATTTAACCCCGCCCTTGTCGCTCGCCCCCACAGGCACCGGCGGATTGGATCCGTCCGAGTCGTATGTAACGTCAAAGCCTCCGGCTGCTGGCGTTTCCAGCGATTGCCCCAGCAAGGTTGCCACCGCGTTCAGGGCGGATTGCTCGGAGGCCATGAAATTGTTCATTGTCAGATCAGACGCCTCAACGCCGGCCAGCACCGTTTCGCGGGCTATCCCCCCGGCCGGTGTCAGCAGTCGAATTGTCAAACCGGACGGATCGCCCTCAAGCGTTTCTGCAGCCGAGGCAAATTCCAGCCGCTCGGCAATCACACCGGCCTCCAGGTGGATCATGTCCGCCATCGGATCAAAATCCGTCACCACCCGTGATGGGCTGTCCGGGGTGATCATGATCATCTGCGATCCGGCTGGCATACCGGGATCGTCCGGCCCTTCCGGAGCAGGCGGACCTTCAGGATCCGCCGGCCCCGGCCCGCCCCCGTCCAGATTGACCCCGGCCAGATTGACCCCGGCCAGAAGCTGCCGCCCGGCCGCCTCATTCATAATGGTGAAAGTCGCCGGGGACAGATCCTTCAAGGAAAGACCTTTCAGTGTCAGCGTCTGGTTGTTGGCCGCCATTGTAAAGACGATATTGCCATTGTGTTCCGCCACATTGATGGCATCCGGTCCAAACCAGTCGACAAAGATCGTGTCCGTTTGCGGATCAAACCCGGACACCGTCCGGTTCTCCCCCCACGCCCAGGTGATGACAACCGACGCGGTCGCCGCCGTGATCCCGGCCGTGCCCGTCCACACAGTTTCTCCCGAAAGGCCAGGATCGGCAGGTGGCGCCGATGTGCCGGGAGTGTCGGGCCCGTCCGGTTCCTTGGGCGCATCCGGAGTCTGCGGGTTTTCCGGCTCGTCAGGTGTCTGGGGCGCGCCGCTGCCCGGCCCGACCAGAGCGAGAACTTCCTCAGCCGCTGTGGCGTCCAAAATGGTGAAATTATCCGCACTCAAGTCTGCCAGCCGGACACCGGCAAGCGTGACCGTCTGAACGTTGGAGGGAACCGTGAATACAACCCCATCCAGGGTCTCGCTCACCTCAAGATCGGACGCACCGATCCAGTCAATGAAGATCGTGCCCGTTGCCGGATTGAACCCTTTGACGCTTTCCTGTGCGCCCCAGGCCCAGGTAAGCACGACATCCGCATCGGCCGCCGTGACGCCTGCCCCTCCAAACCCCGCGCCGCTTTCCGCGACCGGATCTCCGCCAGCACCGCCGCCTGTCTCGCTGCCTGTATCGCCATTGGGTCCGCCATCACCAAGGCTCTCTCCCGGGGTGCCGAGCCCCTCGTCCCCGGTCTGCCGGTCCTCATAATAGGCGATCATGTCCGGGACAGATGGTGCCTCATAGCCACCGAACTGATCAATATATTGCAGAATCGAGGTGCCGTATTCATCTTCGCTGACCGAGCCGGAGAGCAGCAAGGTGGCCGTACCCCAGGCGCCCCGCAAATGCGCGGCTGCCAGAATTCCGGTCAGCGTTAGCTCCACACTGACAGTCTCGCCATCTTGAACATAACTGGCCGTCTGGCCGATGAAGGCGTCCAGAGACGTGCCTCCTGCGGCAAGCTGACGTTCCAAAATCTGAAGGTTGTAGCCAAAGGCCTCCCGGATCGCGACGTCTTGCGCCACGCCCGTCATGAAGTGCTCCAGAGACGTGACCCCGTTCTTTCCGGTCCAGGTGCCATCCCAGGTGTTGGTGGCCGCACCGCTGCCGTAAAAGACATCGTCATCATAGTAGCCGAGATCGATCAGCAGGGCTTCGCCGAACTGAAAGCCCACAAAGCCGAGCGAGTTCATGGAACGGTAGGCCATCACCTTCCATTCGGCATCGCTCAACTGCGCCCAGCTGGAATAGTCCGGATAGTGGCTGCCAACCGGCCCGCCAGCCCATTGGTCAAGCTGCCAGTCCTGGACCACACCCGCGTCATACCGCGCCCTGTCCCAACCGGATTCGAAGGCCAATAGGGCTTCCAGAAAGTCGTCGAAGGTCCCGCTCATGTTCGGTCATGCCTTTTTTCTTGTCGTGAGAAAAGGGTGGAAGCGAACAAGGCCCGAAACATGGACGCAAAGTTAAAAAATTATGGCAGAACAGTGATTTCTAACGTTGGGTTAAGTTCAAGCAGCCGAATTGACGGCAGCGCATCTTGCAGAACCCCTCACTTCGGAAAACATTCCAAACTATTTTCCAGAGCTTTCAAGGGGATTGGTAAAAATGCCTAAAGTTCGCTCGAAACTTGAACGCCGAGAGAATACAAGATTCGCCGAACTGTTCTGCGGCGTGCAGCCGCAGATCTTAAATCCGCTTGCGAACAGGCTGGAAGATCACCTCGGAGCCCCGGCCTAGAGGACCGGCCGCTCCGGAGCCCCATTGTTTTCAATCACAACCGGTTTCCAGTTGGCTGCCTTGAGTTTGTCGCTCGGCAAACTGTCCGTCTTGCGCGGCTTACGGCGATAGAGACGCGCAGCCTGGTTGTTGACCGTGATCTTCAGATCATCGTCCCGCTTCCGCTCTTTCGGCCCAGCATCCTCGCTCCCCCGGAAGTTCAGGATGTCGTCCTCCGGATTGAAGGAACGGGCGTCAAACATCCAGCCCCAATGCCGGTCTTCGAACGCCTCGTCTTTGTCCCGCGTCAAGACAATGCCGCTGTCCTCTGCATCCCCTTCAGAAAGGAGCGTTTCCATGGACCTGTCATGCGGTGCCGCGCCAGGATTTGGCCTGTCCGCCGGACTCGTGTTGAGAACAGGCACCTCAATCGCCTCTCTGCCCGCAACGGGCGGCAGAGGTGCACTGGACACTCCGTCCGTTTCGCTGGCGGCCACGGGACCGCTGCGGGCCGTAGAACTGCTACGGGTCACAAGGGCCACCTCTTCACGGGTTGCGCCAAAAGCCGACACCAGCGTGTCTTCCAGCAACTGGTCATGTCTGAACTCAAGAGCGTTTCGCCGGAGCGCTGCCTTGAGAACGCCGGGAAAGATGACTTTCTGACCGCTCAGGCCACACGCGATCACCAACCCATCCGCCGTGTCTTCCACGCTCAAGTGATCCCGGGCGCCGAAATACAGGAAGCTGATCTTCCAAGTGGCCGGATCAAAGCCTGCCACAACGTCCGACACGCCGCATTCGTGGGAGCGGATATAAACCGTTCCAGCGGAACGCGGGCCGATACCCTTTTCCCAGCACAAAATGGCGCCAAGATCCTGCCTCAGGAGCTTGCTGCCAACACCGACAAAGGCATCCAGTGACAGATCCGACAGCCTTATGTCCTGCACGATCTGATGCTCCGGGCCCGTCGGATTGTTGATCACCGGTTCGCCCGCCGGAGACATCGTCAGCACAAACCCTTCGGCCGTCGCCATGCTGAAATCAATTTCGTCAGCACCAGGATCAAAGCCGATAATATTCTCTGCGCGGAAATCCGCACCCCATTTGACCCCGCCCCGGGCGCTCCCCCCAAGGGGCAAAGGCACGTTTGGCAGGGACATGTCCGGCAAAGTCACCTCCGGCACCGGGCTCTTCGGCAAAGGCTGCGCTGAACGCGGCGCGCCCGGCATATCCGGCTCGAAAATATCATCGACCTCGACAGTGGGCACGCTGGAAGCGGACTGCCGCACTTTGCCGGAAATTGGTTCAAAGACGGCAAAGGCCGGACGCACAGCAGGTGGCACTGGAGCGGCTGCTCCAGCTTCGACGGGCGCCGCCGCCCCCAGCGGGGCTGGCTCTGCAGCGACCGGGGACCCAGGCTCCATAGCGCCATTGTCCTCAGACACGCGGCCAACTGCGCGTTCCCGGGGGGCTGCCTCGATCTTGGACAGAAGCTTTCGGCCTGTATCCGCGTTCAAAATAGTGAAGTTGGCAGGCGAAAGATCCCTCAGGAACACGCCTTCCAGGGCGAGCGCCTGGTTGTTGGAGGGCATGGCGAACACAACATGGCCCGCCTCTTCAAACACCTCAATGGCCTCCGGCTCGAAGGAATCGATGAAAATCGAATGGGCCTGCGGATTGAAACCGGAAACCGCCCGCTTATCCCCCCGAGCCCGCGTAATCACGACCGTTGCCGATGCAGCTGTCACACCGGCGGTTCCATGCCCCGTGCCGGTTTCATCCGGACCAGCGGCCGATGCGTCCAACACAGTTTCCAGAACGTCGTCCTGCGGCACCTCTGCAGACGGGACAAGAACTGGCGCAGCTTCTCCCGACCGGTTTGCAACCTCATCAGGCACGGGTGCAGCGGCAGCCAACGCTCCAGATTTCGGCGCCGCGGCTTGCCCGGGAACAGCAGGCAGAGGGTCGGCCGGCAATGGCTCAGCGGCCACAGGATCAAGCGGTGTGCGCGGTCTGGACACCTGCGTTGCCGTCAGCGGTGCACGGGCGTTGCCCCCGACAAGAGCCAGGATTCCCTCAGCGGCGGAGGCATCCAGGATCGTGAAATTGGCACCGCTCAGCTCGTTCAGGCGGACACCGGCAAGGGTCGTCGACTGGGCATTGGAGGGAATGGAAAAAACCACGCCATCCGTCGTCTCCGCCACGTCCAGATCCAGCGCGCCAACCTTGTCGATGAAAATCGTGTCTGTTGCCGGATTGAAACCGGTCACCCTATCCGACTGACGCCACGCCCAGGAAATGACCACAGTCGCGGTCTCCGCCGAAACCCCGGCGGCACCGTAACCGGGCAGGACCTCGCGCAGGGCCTCCAGCGCCACCTCGCTGACGGCGCGAGCCACGGCCATCTCTGCAGAGGCCGTCTCGTCAGAGGCCATATCTTCGGGCGACACTTGCGGATCGGGAGTTTTTCGGGAGGCTGTTTCCGGCACAGCAGGCACCGCCGCTGCGGCGGAACGGTCTTCAAACAGGGTCGTCAGTTGTGTGATCGAAGGGCTGTCATAGCCCCCGAACTGGTCCAGGCTCTGCAGAATCGAGGCCCCATATTGATCCATGCTGGCCGCACCGCCCAGAAGCAGCGAGGCCGTCCCCCAGGCGCCGCGCAAATGGGCCGCCGCAAGGATACCGCTCAAGGTCAGCTCAACCTGAACCACCTCTTCACCACGGGTATACCTTACGGTGCGGCCAAGCACCGCCTCCAGGGAAGACCCACTTGCGGCAAGCTGCGACTGCATGATCCGCAAATAGTGGCCAAAGGCCTCACAAATGGCACGCCGCTGGGCGGTCGCAGACATGAAACCCTTTAACGAATGAATGCCGTTTTTGCCGGTCCAGGTCCCGTCCCAACGGTTTATGGCCGAGCCGTGACCATAATAGACTTCGGAGTCGTAATATCCGAGGTCAATCATAAGGGCTTCACCGAAGCGGAAGCCGACAAAGCCGAGAGAATTCACAGACCGGCACGCCATGGCCTTCCACTCGGCAGGCGACAGCTCAGACCAGCTGGAATAGGACGGGAAGAAACTGGAGACAGAGCCGCCGGCCGATTGATCCAACTGACGGTCCTCAAGACCTCCTGCGTTGTACCGCTCCCTGTCCCACCCGGATGTGAAGGCCAGTAGCGCCGCCAGAAAGTCTTCGAAAGTCCCCGTCATATTCAACCTGCCCTATTTCCCCGTTCTGGAGAAACCCTAGGAATGAACAAGGTCGAAAAAGTGGACGGAACATTAATTATTTTAGGCAAAATAGTGGCAAAATTAGCAATATTATACACAAATCTTGCGCAAATTTTATAGGGAATACTCACAACACACTGCCCTGCTAAATCTTCCAAAATATCGCTAAAAATTCTAAGACATCTAAAAATTGCCCGAATTTTGACAGGCTAGCCGAAGGGAACCCGGTTGCGGGTTTCCCTCGGAGCCTCGCCGAACCGGGCCTTGTAGGCAACGGAAAAACGTCCCGCATGCCTGTGGCCCGATCTTTCAGCCACCTCAGCAATAAACCGGTGGGCCCCAGCCGACAAGAGCAGATAGTGGGCATAATTCAGGCGGAGCGACTGCAGTTTTTCCATCGGACTGCACCCCAGTTCTCTTTTGAACAGGATCTGCAGGTTGCGCGGCGTGGTGCCCGCATAGGCGCTGATGTCGAGGAGGCTGAGATCTTCCTCGAAACGCTCGTGGATTAGCTGGAGCGCGCGCCGCACAAGACCAGGTGCTGCTGCGGACCGGCGCTCGCGCAACAGGGCCGAGACCGTGTTGGGCTGCGCTTCGAGCAGGGACATGACCAGCCCCTCCTCCAGCTGCCGTTGCCGGATATCGCCCGGGCCACAAAAGGCCTGCCTGTGTTCGGCCGCTCCGAAGAGGCCGCGCAGGGTGCAGGCCCATGCAGAAACGCCGGGCCGCGCCATGTCAAGCGCTGCCGTAAAATGCACCTGTCCGATCTCGACCCCCGTCATCTGCGTTGCAATGGCGTGAAGGTAGGTCTTGTCGATCTGAAGCAGGATCTGCTCGCAGCCTTCCCGCCAGCGCATGCGGGTGTCCCGGTCAGGGTTCAAAACCGTTCCAACGCGCGGACAGGAGTGAATGGTGCAGGTTCCATGATCGATCTGGGCTGTACCGTTGACCGGGATCTGGAGCAGATAGAAATCACTGAGTTCGCCCGGGTCGATGGCCACGTCCGCCCCGTAGCGGATGTAATTGAGTGACAGGCACCGTCCCGGCGCCCGGTTCTGGCGGGCATCAAACCGGTCCCTGACCGACAGACGCTCCAGACGGTGGCTGCAAAAGTGGCGTGCCACAATGGCCCGTGCTTCATCCACATCCCGTGTTTCGAAGCACTGGTAATCATGTAGCGGAGATCTTCGCTCTGCCTGGGCCATATGGAATCATGCCGCCGCACGCGGCCTCAATCAAGCAAGCTGTCGCTTTCCATACGCATCTTTACTGTCCTCCCGCATCTTTTTTCGCAATCTGGATAAAACGATCCGCCCTTCCAAGCTTAGCTTTTCTTGCCATCAATCCAACACTGAGGGGAACCAAATGAAAAATGGAGCTGGTATAACATCTGCGGACACGGGTCTGGACGGGATCAGCTGGAACGTGGTCGGACATACCTACACACCGAAGGTGCACAGCACGAATGCCCTGATCTGGCATGCCTTCATCCCGAAAGGCACGTTCGTGCCACCGCATATTCATCCAACCCAGGATGAATGGATCGTCATGCTGGAGGGCGAGCTTGAGGTGGAGATCGAGGGCACAACCCATACCGCACGCTCAGGCGACACGGCCAGAATGCCGATGGGCATCGCCCACGGTATCTTCAACCGCTCGGGCAAAGACGCCACATGTGTGTTTGGCGTGGCCCCCTCGCGCAAGCTTTTTGACCTCTTCGGTGCGCTTGACGGCGTGACCGATCCGCAGGAGCTGGTCCGCCTGTCGGCCCTTCATGAAGTCGATTTCCTGCCGCCGCCCGGTCAGAATGCCTGACCGGACTGACGCTCTCAAAGGAAGGATATTGACCATGACACATGTTAAGAACGTCGCCGTCATCGGCGGCGGCGTGAGCGGTCTTGCCGCTGCGAAGGCCTTTGACGAACGCGGGCACCGGGTCTTCGGCTTTGAACGCAGCCATGATTTCGGCGGGGTTTGGGAACCCTCCCGCTCCTACCCGGATGTCCAGACCCAGTCGCCGAAGGACCTCTACCGCTTTACGGATCTTGCCATGCCGCAGGACTATCCGGAATGACCCAAGGGGCCGCAGGTTCACGCCTATCTGCATGCCTATGCCAGAAAACACAAGCTGGAGCGGCTGTTTCAGCTCAACACAAATGTTCTGTCCATGGACCGGCGGTCCGACGGTCAGCCGGGCTGGACCCTGACGCTGAAAACGGCGGGAAAAACCTGGACCCGGGATTTCGACTTCGTCGCCGTCTGCACCGGCCAGTTTTCCGACAAGAACGTCCTCACCCATCCAGGACAGGAGGCCTTTGAAGCGGCGGGCGGCCAGGTGATGCACAGTTCGGAATATACCGACCCTTCGCTTGTGCGGGGCAAAGATGTGGTCGTCCTCGGCGGCTCCAAATCGGCGACGGATATTGTCGTCAACGCCGCCCGCAACGGCGCGAAATCCGTCACGCTGGTCTACCGGGAGGCGGTCTGGCGTGTGCCGTATTTTATCGGCGGCATCAATTTCAAGCGGCTGCTCTACATGCGCGCCCAGGAACAGCAGTTCAATAGCTGGGGGCGCTCGCCCTTTGCCAAGACCCTTTTTACCCTGTTCAAACCCCTTATCTGGGCAAATTTCCGGGGCCTTGAAACCCTTTTGAAGTTCCAGCTCAACTTGAAGAAATGGAACATGGTGCCTGACATACCCATTGAAAAAGACGCCTCCTGCTCGCTTCCGATTGTTACACCGGGCCTGTTCGAAGGCTTTGAAAACGGTTCGATCCGCCCGGTGAAAGGCACGTATGAACGCTATGAAGACGGCAAGATCGTTCTGACCAGCGGCGAGACGGTGCCCTGCGACCTGTCGATCCTGGCCGTTGGCTGGAAGCTCGGCATTCCCTATCTGGCCAAGGCGTATCTGGACAAGCTGATCGAGCCTGACGGGCAATACCGTGTCTACCGGCTCTCGGTGAATCCGGACCTGCCCGAGATGGGCTTTGTCGGATTCAATTCCAGCTTTTGCACGGTCTTGTCTGCCGAGATGATTGCCAACTGGCTCGTGCGCTACGCGGATGGCAAATTGGCGAACCAGCCAAGCACAGAGGGCATGATCCGGAACATTGAGGAGATGCTGGCCTGGCGCCGCCAGGAACGTCCTGCCGCAAAGGTCTATGGGGGCCTTTGCTCAGCGCCCTTCCACTTCCGCCATTTTGATGAATTGCTGTCAGATATGGGGGCGGCCCGGACCAAGCGGGCCAATCCGATTGCCGAACAGTTTTCCTATCCGGATGCGGAGGCCTATGGGCGCTTTCTGGCCAGCACGCCAGCCTATATGGCCGGCTGAAGCATGCCGGAAGATTTGAAGCCAGCCGGCCTGTAAGCCGGGTTCTGTATGGCCTGCGCGGACCGGAGCCCGGCACAGGCGTGACAGCCATTCATCTGGGATGCCTGTTGCCAGACACCTCTCGCAACCAACCCGGGCAACTGGCCTGGAAACGGACCTGGTCCGGACCCCGGACCGCGCTGCCCCTATTCGGTTTTGCTCCCGGTGGGGTTTACCATGCCGCCCCTGTTGCCAGCGGCGCGGTGGGCTCTTACCCCACCCTTTCACCCTTACTCCGGCACGCCGGAGCGGTTTGCTTTCTGTGGCACTGTCCCTAAGGTCGCCCTCGCCGGGTGTTACCCGGCACCGTGTTTCCCTGGAGCCCGGACTTTCCTCCCCCGCGGCCTTTCGGCGCTTGCGGCAGCGGCTGTCCGGCCGACTGGCGCTTGCGGACTTAAGTGGCTTTGCCCAGAAGGTCAAGCAACGCCGCAAAGCCTTCTGGTCCCACAGTCACCACAAGTCCAAAGAGAGATCAGCCTCCGCCGCAGACCGAATCGGGCCTGCCACCCGATTGAGATCTCTTAAAATTCGCCAAATCTGGTTTTATTTTTAATTTTTACAACCATAAATAACACATCAATAAAGTGCGCTCAAAATCTTAGTAATTATAGGTTTATATACTCTACTTTTACGATAGGGTGCGAACTACTTACACTGCGGAATTAGACGATAGTTTGACAATTTTCAGCCTTAGATACGCGTTTTTTATTTCATGTTAAGGAAACAAGGCGAGCTTCTACAAGTAATTCCTCTAGTGGAGCAACGTCATGCATAGATGGCTAATCTCTTTATCTGCGGCCCTCATTGCCTCTCAGGCGTGCGCAGAAACAGCACCAGACCCCAAGAAACTGATCACGGAACCGGTTATCGAAAGCGTCAGCGAATGGCTGTCCAACCCGATTGTCGCCCTGTCGATCCATGCACAGAACGACCTGCGCGGCACCCTGTCCAGCAGCGAGATTGACGCTCTTGACCAGCAATGGCGCAAGGAGCGGGAAGCAAGCGACAAGCCTCTGATTTCCGCCACCCTGTCAGCCCCTCTGTCCATCTACCTGCTGCGGGTGCAGGCTTCCTCCCTTGGTCTTTATCCGGAAATCTTCGTGATGGACGCCAACGGCCTGAATGTCGGCCAAAGCGCGATCACCGGCGACTACTGGCAGGGCGATGAAGCCAAGTTCCAAAAGACCTTTCCCAACGGTCCCGATGCGGTGTTCATCGACGAAGCCGAATGGGACGAAGACCGGAAAATTTGGCGCGCGCAGCTCAATCTGTCCGTCAAAGACCCGGAGACCGGCAAAGCCATCGGCGCTGCGACGGTGGAATTCAACCTGACAGAACTTCAACGCCGCCTGGCCCCGAACTCGTAAGCGGATCTCCAAGATGCTGAAAAATCTTTCCGTCAGCAAGAAAATTGCTGCAGGCTTCCTGACCCTGGCCCTGATCGGCGCTGTTGCCGGTGGCACCAGTGCCTTCAAGGCGGTGTCGGCTCTTCATGAGGTCACAACAGCCAACCATCTGGCCGATCTCAATTCCGAAACCGCCAACCTCAATCAGGAAATCGTGGCGCAATCCCAGGCGGTCAAATCCTTCCTGCTGACTGGCAACCGAGACTGGCTGGCCAAATCGAACCAGCTGAACAACGACATTTCGGGGCAACTCTCCACGCTGCGGGACGCTATCAGCGGCCCCGCTCCGGAATTTCTGCCCCGCATTGATGCACTCGAGACAAGCTGGAAAACCTGGTACAGCAAAATTGCCGCCCGCCAGATCGACCTGATGCGCTCCCCGGACACCGTGGACATGGCCCGCGCGATTGAAGTGACCCCGGAAAGCACTCAGCTGCTAGCGGCTGTTCAGGAACAGAGCAAAGTATTTGCCGATGCTGTGGCTGCTGAACGCCAGAAGTCAGCAGCGGCCCAGAACGCGGCCATGAGCACAGTCGTCACCGTTGCAGTTGCAAGCGCGATTGTGATCACGATCCTGGCCATGGTCCTGGGGTTCGTAAGCCATGTTCTTGTGTCCAGCCCGCTGACGGCCCTCACGAAGATCACTGAAAAACTGGCAACAGGCGATACCTCCCAGGCGGTTGAGACCGGCGACCGCCGGGATGAAATCGGCCTGCTGGGCCGGTCCTTGAGCGTTTTCCGCGACAACCTGATCCGCACCCGGGAGCTGGAAGAAGCCGCCGCAGCCGAAAAGGAAAATGCCGAGCGGGTGAAACGCGAGGAAATGGAAAAGGTCGCCAGCGAGTTCGAATCCACCGTTCTCGACATCTGCACCAACATGATCGGCCGCCTGGACGAACTCAACGGCAATGCCGGGTCCCTGTCCAACATTGCCAACCTGACCACGGACCAGGCCTTGTCTGTGTCTGCCGCCGCAGAACAGGCAACCACCAATGTCAATACGGTGGCCAGTGCGACGGAAGAACTGTCCGCGTCGATCCGGGCCATCACGGATCAGGTTCGGTCCTCTTCCGAAATCGCCCATTCGGCCGAACAGGGCGTCAACCGCTCCAACGAAGCTGTTGCCACCGTGCAGCAGGTGGTGGCGCGGATCGGGGATGTCACCAAGCTGATCACCGACATTGCCGAACAAACCAACCTTCTGGCGTTGAACGCGACGATTGAGGCAGCCCGGGCCGGTGAAGCCGGCAAGGGCTTTGCGGTTGTTGCCTCCGAGGTCAAGGCCCTGGCCGAACAGACCTCCAAGGCCACCGAAGAAATCGACCGCCAGATCAGCGAGATGCGCCAGGCGGCCGACGCATCGACCGACGCAACCGCCTCCGTTGCGGAGATGGTCCAGCGCATTGCCGAAAACACCTCCGCCATGGCAGGGGCCGCTGAAGAGCAGAACCAGGCAACGACCGAGATCGCAGGCAGCGTTGCAGAAGCAGCGCAAGGCACGGAAGGTGTGTCCCAGTCGATTTCAGAGGTCAGCAGCGCTGCAGGTGAAACCGCTCAGCTCAGCTCCAACATGAACGACGCCATCGGCCAGCTGCACGAGCAGTCCAACACCCTGCGCAGGTCTATGCAGGACTTTCTGGCAAAGGTCCGCGCAGCGTAACACATGCCTTGATGCCCCGGTCTTTCAGAAAACCGGGGCTCCCTTGAACCGCCGGAAAGCGTCTATGCAGCTTTCCGGCGTTTTTTGTCTCCCCGCGAAATTCCCCCCAGTTCCACATCCGTAAGACTACTGCGTCGCACAATCTTCATTTTTCCTGGGACGGTTCAGCCGCTAACGTTGCCGGAAAGGATCGATTGGCGGGGACCTGTGATGAAACGTGCAATCAAGGCAGCCGAAGCAGCCGGGCTCATTCCGGATGGAGCCACTTTGCTGATCGGCGGCTTCATGGGGGTGGGTTCGCCCCACAGGCTGATTGACGCCATTGTCGCGCGCGGCACAAAGGACCTCACCGTTGTAGCCAATGACACGGCCATGCCCGGACGGGGCATCGGCAAGCTGGTGAGTGCGGGCTGCCTGTCCAGGGCCATTGTCTCCCATATCGGGCTCAACCCCGAGACCCAGCAAAAGATGATCGCAGGAGAGATCGCAGTCGAACTGGTACCCCAGGGAACCCTAGTGGAGCGGATCCGCGCGGCCGGTGTCGGCCTCGGCGGCATCCTGACACCGACCGGCATCGGCACGCTTGTGGAAGAGGGCAAACAGACAGTCACCGTCCAGGGCAAGGACTTCCTGCTGGAAGAGCCGCTCCCCGGAGATTTCGCCCTCATCGCCGCCCATCAGGCCGATTATGTGGGCAATCTGGAATATTCGCTCACCGCTCACAATTTCAATCCGGTCATGGCCCTTGCGGGCGGGACGGTCATTGCCGAACCGCAGACCATTGTTCCGGTTGGGGTCATCTCCCCGGACAGCGTAAAGACACCCGGTATCCTGGTGGATCATCTTCTGGAGAGACAGCCCGATGGAAGCTAAGGAAATCATCGCCCGGCGCGTGGCACAGGAAATCGCCCCGGACACGCTCGTCAATCTGGGCATCGGCCTGCCATCCATGGTGGCCAACTACCTGCCCAAGGGTGTGCATGTGTTCTTTCAGGCCGAAAACGGCGTAATCGGCTTGGGCGCCCGCCCTCCTGAAGGCATGGAAGACCCGGACCTGACCGATGCGGGCGGCGGGTTCGTGACCGCCGTTCCGGGCGCCGCCTCCATAGACAGCGCCATGAGCTTCGGCCTCATTCGCGGCGGTCATCTGGACATGACCGTTCTCGGCGGCCTGCAGGTGGACGAACGCGGCTTCCTGGCCAACTGGATGATCCCGGGCAAAATGGTTCCGGGCATGGGCGGGGCGATGGACCTGGTGGCCGGAGCAAAACGGGTGATCGTCTCGATGGTCCACACAGCCCGCGGCAAACCGAAGATCCTGCGCGAATGCACCCTGCCCCTGACCGCCCAGCGCCAGGTGAGCCTGATCGTCACCGAGATGGCCGTGATCGAACCGACCCGGGAGGGGCTGGTGCTGAAGGAAACCGGCCCTGGAACCAGTGTTGACGACGTGATCTCGGCAACCGATGCCAACCTGATCGTTCAAGGCGACGTTCCATCCATGCGGCTTTAAACAACGGTCCATCAGACAGGTTCCAAGCGTGCCCTGTCATAGCAGCTCAAGAAATAAGGCCCTATTGGATGGTCTTCAGGTTCTCTGGCAAGGAAAGGCACGCAGATCGGCCGGTTGCTCGGGCATGCGGCGAGACTCAGCCCGGCGGGCCTGAAAGAGCCACCGGAGGCTGCGGCATGAGCGCATTCCGCCGTGTCGCGCGCTCTGGACGATGCCCCACATGGCCCTGTGACACGCTCCTTGCTGAACGCTCCCATCTCACGGTCGAATAGGGTCTTCATGGTTGAGGTTGATATCAGATCAGCGCCAAACGCGGATGATCCAGCGGCGACTGCCCCTCAGCCGTTTTTGCTTGCATTGCGCGCGTCAACTCCCTCTAAGGAAACTGGGCTGTGCTCTCACGTGCCGTGCGGGTGCGCCCAGCACCAGGGTTACGACCCGATTTCAGTTCAAGGAGGACCACCATGGGATTTTTTGATTTCGTAAAAGACGCCGGGAAAAGCCTGTTTGGAAGCGATGACGCAGCAGATGCCAGCGCAGAGGCCATTCGGAAGGAAGTGGCCGATCTGGGGCTTGACGGAGATGTCTCCGTTCAGGTCGAGGGCGACACGGTGAAGATTGCCGGCGCGGCGCCGACGCAGGAAGACCGCGAAAAGCTCATTTTGGCTGCCGGAAACGTGCTCGGTGTATCCCGGGTGGAGGAAGAGATTTCCGTAGCTACCGAATCCCCGGAAGCCTCATTCCACACGGTCGAAAAAGGCGACACGCTCTGGAAGGTGGCTGAAAAAGCCTATGGCGACGGATCCAAATATCCGCAGATCTTCGAGGCGAACAAGCCGATGCTGTCCGATCCGGACAAGATCTATCCAGGCCAGGTTCTGCGCATCCCGGCGCTCTGACCCCCACGCGGCCGGAGGCGCGCACTGCCTCTTCGGCCGCTGTCATGTCCCTTCAAGCCCGTTGACACTCAGCTTGCGCTGTCTGCTGATCCAGCAGATCACTCAGAACATCAATCCCTTGCCTGATCTGGCTTGGCGCGGCATCGGCAAAACCCATGATCAGCCCTGGCCTTGTCCCTGGGCCCAGATAACAATTGCTGAGCGGTGAAACGGCGAAACCACGGCTCTGCATGGCCATCGCCAATGCCTTGTCATCGATGATGTCCCGTAACTGGACAGCGATCTGTACATTGCCGCTTGGCGGCGCCACGCTGACCCGGTTGCCGAGGCGCTCCGCAAGCGAGCGCACCAGGTAGAGCCCCCGATCTTCATAGACCTGCCGGATGGTTTTCAGATGTTTCTGATAGGCTCCGCTGTCCATGAAATGCGCCAGAGCCGCCTGGACCTGAACACTCGCAGCACAGCCCATATTGCGCATGAACTGTTTCAAGGGGTCTGCCAGACAGGATGGGACAACGCAATACGCTATCCGGAGCCCCGGCATCAGGCTTTTTGAGAAGGTGCCCAGATAGATCACCTGCCCGTCTCCTCCCAGACCGTAAAGCGCAGCCACTGGACGGCCGGAAAACAGGAACTCGCTGTCATAGTCATCTTCCAAGATGATTGCGCCTGCGCTCTGCCCGGCGTCCAGAAGGGCAAGGCGCCGGGCCAGAGGCATGCGGGCGCCAAGCGGATAGTGATGGGAGGGGGTCACATAGATCAGCTTCGGCGGCGTGCCACCACCGGGCAGGCGCGACACATCCGCCCCCTGCCCGTCAACCGGCAGAGCCCGGATGGTCAGGCCTGCCATTTGAAAGGCTGTGCGGGCACCGAGATAGCCTGGCTCTTCCAGCCACGCCTCGTCCCCCGGGTCGGACAGGGCCAAAGACAGCAGCGACAGGCTGGCCTGCATTGAACTCGTCACCAGGATCTGATCAGGATGCGCGCGCACACCGCGTTCGGCCGCCAGATGCCGGACCAGCTGCTCCTTCAGCGCAGGCAGTCCGCAGTAATTTCGGTATTGCAGATCCGCACTGCGCTCCATCCGGGCTGCGCGGCGCAAACAGCGCGCCCACTCCTCATAAGGAAAGAGATCCAGCGCCGGGGCACCGGGTTGAAGCGCCCCTTGCCGCTGCGCCCAGCCGTCGCCCCGGCAATTGGCCGACATGGCCTCGCCGCGCGCGGACAAGGCCCGTACAGCGGCAGCAGGCGGACCCGGCACCGTCCTGCCTTCCAGACGCAGCCCCTCGCAGATCTTGGGGCATGCGCCCGCCCGGACATGGACGATGCCTTCCGCCTGCAGCAGCTCATAGGCGCCATTCACCGTGTTTCGGGCCACTTTGAGCGATGCGGCCAGACGCCGTGTGGAAGGCAGCCTGGCGCCGGAAACCAGAAGCCCGCTGCGCACAGCTTCACGAACCCCGCGATAGATCTGCTCGGCCAGGGGAACCCCCGAGAACCGGTCAAGGGACAAGATGCCTTCGGGAAAAACTGGTTCTTTCATTTTCTCAAAACCGGACCTTTAACAAGACCAGTTTATCGAAGAAAGACATCCAATCAAGACAAACCTCCCCGAAGACACGGACAGCATCAGGAGCCACCCATGTCAAAACCGCAAAACCGCACCACGGCAAACCTGCCGGGCTACGCCAAGATCCGCCAGATGAACAGGGGCAGCTATGACCGGGATCTTGCCTACGAGATTCTGGATGGGGGCCTAATCGCCCATTGCAGCTTTGTTGATGAGAACAGGCCAATGGTGATCCCGATGGCTTATGCCCGGATCGGAGACAAACTCTATATTCATGGGGCCAGCACAACCCGGATCATCAAGAGCAACGGGACAGGCGTTCCGGCCAGCCTTTGTGTCACGCTGGTTGACGGGCTTGTGGTCGCCCGCTCCGCCATGCACCTTTCCATGAACTACCGCTGTGCCATTGTGCACGGCACGGCCCGGCTTGTGGAAGATCATGACGAACAGATCGCGGCGCTAACGGCCATTACCGACCATCTGCTGCCGGGCCGGTGGGACGAATGCCGGGATATGATGGCAAAAGAGCACAAGGCAACCGGTGTTCTGGAGCTGGAAATCGAGCACCTGAGCACCAAAGTGCGGACCGGCGGCCCGGTTGATGACAAGATTGACCTTGGAAGCGACATCTGGGCTGGTGTCGTGCCGGTGACAACCGCCCTCGGCCAACCCTTCACCGCCTATGATGTGCCCGAGGGAACGCCGGTCCCGGCGTCCGTTCCCGCCGCAAGGCGCAAATTCTCCTGATCCCTGGAAACGCCCCCCCGGCCAGATTTTGAGCGGGGGGAGCCAATTGACCGGCAGACGGTCAAAGGTCAGATGCCTTCCAGAGACCTGCAGTCCTGTTCAGCTATCGGCAAGAATGCTCTTGACCTTCCTGCAATAGCGGCGGCTGACCGGGTTCATGCGCTTGGCATAATGGCCGGCGTTGTAACGCAGGATCGTGCCGCAAAGGTCGCCATTGGCCCTGTGGTGGGCCTCGGCCAGGTATTTCATGCCCCATTCCAGATTGGTTTCCGGATCATAGAGGCCTTTGGTCGAGCCCCGGTAACCGATGCCCCGCGCTGTGGCCGGTTTGATCTGCATCAGCCCGACTTCTCCAGCACTGCCCCGGGCCCGCGGGTTGAAGTTGCTTTCCACCTCAACAACGGCTTTTGCGATCTTCACCGGAACACCGTGTTTGGCCGCGGCCTTGCGGATCAGCCGTGCATAATGCTCCCGCTTCGGCACCCCTTTCCCAGCCCGGGCCTTGGTAACCCTTTTCTTTGCTTTGCCGTTCGCAGCTGACTTGTTTTTTTTCTTCGCCTCTCCGCCGCCGGATCCGATCACATAGAGAACCGGCTCGGCCCCGGAGCCAACATGCTCGTGTGTGGCCAGCTCTGCAGCGTCCTTTTTCGCTTTGTCCGGATCGATGATGTGCAAAACTGGTTCGGAACCTGATCCGCTTGCCAGCGCCAGTGGCGAGAAAGCAGATGTTGCAAAGGCGAAAAGGCACAGCGCCCCAGTGAGTTTTTTGAATGACCGTAACATTGTCCAGCCCTTTTGATTTTTGTGGGTGTTGAAATCGGAGCGGAGAAATGCCGGACGCTTGAGACAGAAATGCGCGCAATCAAATAACGAATTATTACATTTTATTTCAGAAATTTATCACAAACCTTGCTTTCAAATTGTCAATTATACGGATTTGCGGTGAAACTAAGACGAAAGTCCGGCCAATTACCGGCAAACTGAAGAAGACTTGTGGCAAGACTGTCTAAGACGGCAAACAAGACATGCTGCACTGCGGGACGTCAGCCCACCCGGCCAGCGCCCGGACATGTGGCAACAGCCCATCCAGCGGCCCATCTGGAAAGCAAGACAGTCCGCCTGGTTCTACGCGGAAAAGGACGGCAACCGGCGCAGCAGAAGGTGAAGCGTTTCGATTGTCGAGTGATCGGCAACCCCATCCACCTTTTCCGGCCGGAAATGACGCTGAAACGCCGTCACCACATGCCGTGTTTGCGTGTCAAAGTGGCCACTGATCTCCAGTCCGTAACCATAAAGCCCCAGCATGGATTGCAGGGCCTCCACCGGTTGCCCCTGATCCCCTTCCTGCATCAAAAGACCTGCGACAATCGGATGCGGTTCGACATAAAGGCCAACACCGGCAGCCGCCAGCCGCTCCCAGGGAAACAATTCTCCCGGATCTTCCTTGCGGTCCGGCGCGATATCGGAATGGGCAAGCACCATCCAGGGCTGGATGCTGTGGCGCGCGCAAATATCCTGCAGCAGGCCGGTCAGCGCCTCAACCTGAGCCTCGGGAAAAGGCCGGTAGCCGAACTCATGCCCCGGATTGACGACCTCCACGCCAATGGACCGGGAATTGACGTCCGTCTCCCCTTTCCAGAAACTGCGCCCGGCATGCCAGGCCCGGCGGGCTTCCGGTACACATTGCAGGATACTGCCATCTTCATGAACCAGATAATGGGCGGAGACTTCTGCCCTGGGATCACAGAGCCTGGAGAGCGCTTCCCCGCCGGTCCGCATGCCCGTGTAGTGCAGAATGAGCATGTCAATCGGCGCATCCTTTTGCCGGGGCCCGTGGTTGGGGGACGGATGCACTCTGGCCGCCACGCCGGTATCGGTTTCAACGCTCATATGCCTCTTTCCGCGCAGATCTGGGCCCAGGCCTCATTCAAGGCTGCCAGCCGGTCATTTGCGATGCGGACGAATTCTTCCGGAACGCCCCGGGCAATCAGCCGGTCTGGATGGGTTTCCTGAACTTCCCGCCGGTACTGGCTTTTGAGTTCTGCGTCACTGGCTTCCGGCCCCAGCCCAAGAACCTCATACGGGTTGCCATCCTTGCGCACATGGCGGGCAAGAACCTTCGCAAATTCGCGCTCATCCAGACCAAAGACTTCAGCGACCTTGGCAAGGTAAACGATTTCGCTGTCATGGACGATACCATCTGCCTTGGCGATGTGAAACAGACCGTCTAGAATATCGAGAAGTGTCTTGCGGTCATAGGGAAACAGATCTGCCAGCTTTTTGGCATAGACTTCAAAACCGGCCACATCTTCCTGGGCCAGGCTGAACAGCCGGAAGACATTACGCTCTTCCTTCGGAGGAACTTCAAACAGATCGCGGAACGCCAGAACCTCATCGGTTGTGACCACGCCATCGGCCTTGGCCATTTTGGCCGACAGAGCAATCATCGCGACGGTAAAACCAACCGTGCTGGTGCCCTCAGGACGCGCCAGAACAAGCTGAACAAGCCGGTCGACTATCTGGGCACCACCGGTGCCAATGGCGCTAACAATGCTGCCGATGCTGCTCCAGACGCTCAAAAAGAAGCTCCCCTTGCCCCCGGAAACCGGCGTTGCGCCGTGAGATGAATCACACTTTGAAACCACTCTTATCGGCAGGAACAGGATTTGACTAGGGCGCTCCAGCGATTGCCCGCCGGGTGTGGTCCCAGGGCCCCAAACACGTTCAAGCAGTCCCCGACCCCGGACCGGGACCGGGACCGCCTCGGCTCCCAAAATTCATCCAATTTCTCTAAAATTCTAACGTAACGTCAAAAATCCATTTTCCTGCAATGGGATTCATGATGGCTAAAGACTTTCATCCTAGGATTATCCCGTATTTGTTCGAACAATGGAACCGGGCCGGATGGCATTCCCTCCTGCTAAAAATAACATTGTTACTCTTTTCATGTCCCTGTCGCTGCTCGCCGCACTGACATGCGGGGTTTATGTCGGCAACCGGATGCTGACCCATTGGATGCTGGTCCGCGGTCTTGAACAGACATTCCTGCCGCAGGAAAGCAGCGTCGCCAGGATCTTGAACACCTTCACGGCCGGGGCTGCGCCCCGCCCGGAGGACCAGCCGGAAGGCCTGCGGCTGACCCGGACGGATGCCCGCACGGATGACAATGCTCTCCTGCAGGCCAAAGTGGCTCAGATCCAGACCGCACTTGACCAGCAGCGCGCGCCCGCTCAGGTCCTCGATGCCGCGCTTGTCTATCCGGCCGAGACCGTAGCCACAAGACCGGGCCTGCCCGGCTTCTCGCAAATCCCCTGGGCAAAGAACCAGGATCTCAAATCGCTCCGCCCGGTGAACCTTGCCTGGTCCGCCTATAAATCCGGCGACGCAGCCACCGCCATTCCCGACATGACCTGGTTCGGGACATTCGGTGCCAATGCGCTTGTCGTGTTCAATCCGAAAGCCGCCGGGCCAGGTGTGCCCAGCCTGGTGCTCCTGATCAGCCAGGCGGACCTCCTGAACTCTCTTGCAGGGCTTTTGTGGTGGTGCAATGCGGTCGCAGCCGCCCTATGTGCCCTGTCCTTCCTGGGCGCCGGCCTCTTGTGGTGGCAGCGCTATTCGGACCAGTTGCGGGCCAACAGCAGCATTCAATATCTGGCCCACCATGATACGCTGACAGGCCTGCCCAACCGGGCGGTCTTCAACGCCAAACTGGCAGAGGCCCTGCGCACCGCCCAAGCCAAGGCCTCCAACATCGGCGTCATGCTGATTGACGTCGATCAATTCAAGGATATCAACGACACCCATGGGCATGGCGTGGGTGACGTTTTCCTGCAGATCGTTGCCGAGCGCCTGGACACGGTGTTTCACAAACACATGGTTGCCCGGCTGTCCGGGGATGAGTTTGCGGTTCTGTTGACCTCGATCTCCGATCCCGCCCGCATGACCCGCCTGGCTGCCGACATGATCTCGGCGACGTCCGCCCCCTGTGTGATTGACGGCAAGGAGATCAAACTGTCCCTGTCCATCGGCATCGCACGGGCGACCGACGGGTCCTGGCGCCTGTCGCGGCTAATGCATTGCGCCGACCTTGCCCTCTACAAGGCCAAACACAGCGGCCGTTCGACCTTTGCCTGGTACACACCGGTCCTGGACGCGGAAGCCCAAAAGCGCAAGGAAGTGGAAAACGGACTGGTCAAGGCCCTCAAACTCGACCAGTTCAAGCTTGTCTATCAGCCCCAATACGGCCTGCGGGACGGAGTTCTGCATGGCTATGAGGCCTTTGTGCGCTGGGAGCATCCGAGCAAGGGGGAAATCCGGCCAGACCTGTTCCTGCCGGTTGCCGAGGATTGCGGTCTGATCGACGAGATCGGCACTTGGGTGCTCAACCACGCCTGCCGGGAGGCCATGCTGTGGACCGACCAAACCCGGCGGATCTCGGTCAATGTCTCAACGGCCCAATTCGTGCCGGGAGAAACCCAGAAGAAAGTGGCCCAGGCCCTGAACAATTCCGGCCTCGATCCCCGCAGGCTCGAAATTGAAGTCACCGAAAGCCTGCTGATCTCCAACACGGAAGCGGTGATCGCCACCTTGCGCCAGATCCACAATATGGGCGTGTCCATTGTTATGGATGACTTCGGCACCGGCTATTCCTCGCTGAGCTATCTGAGCCGGTTCCCCTTTGACAAGATCAAGATCGACCAGGCGTTCGTACACAATCTGGGTAAGGATGAAAGCACGGATGCCATCGTCACATCGATTGTGGGCCTGGGCCGGTCCCTGGATGTGACCATCATTGCCGAAGGTGTCGAAACCGAAGAGCAGGCCGTGCTCTTGAGTGCAGCTGGATGCGATCAGGTCCAGGGCTACATGTTCGGCAAGCCGAACACAGTCGAACACCATGAAGCCAATTACCCGGTCTTTGCCTTGAACGAGACCGGCGGCCTCTGGCTTCCCAACCTGCGCGTGCCCTCAGCCCCGCAGCCGAAGATCTCCCTGTCTCCGGAACTGGCCCAGTTTGCAACACTTGCAGAAAGCGCCCCGCAAACAGACAAGGCCAGCGGCAGCGGCGGCTAAATGTCGAGCCTCGGATGGAGTTGTCTTTCGCTGCCTTTCGTCAGAGGGTTCAACGCAAAAGACAAATCAGTCTGAAACCGGATGAACGTGGCACACGCTAAACGACAGGCCTGTCAGGCCAACATTCAGCGGGCTTCTATCCTGGTGACGATCGTACCAAGAGAGGATGAGTGATGTATCACCTCATCGCCCGGCATCAGCATGATCTTCTCCTGAAGCGTTGCCTCGGCAATATCCTTCACAACCGAACGGAAGCCGGACATTCCTGACAAAAAGCGCCCGGTCATGACATATTTTGCGCCGAGGATGATGCGGCTGCCAAGGCTCGGGGGCCGAAACAGCACCCCCCCGGCCGTACCTGACAAGAGCACTTGCCCCGGCTCGATCCGCCCGCTCGGCAAAAGACTGACAGGTTTTCCCTGGTAAGACCATTTTGTCTTGTCACCATCTTGAAGCGCAATCCCGGCCATGGAACGGAAATCCTCAATCATCTTGTCACCGGTCGTATATTGCATGGACGCCCCATTCAGACTGGTGCCAATTGCTTGATTTGAGACGAACACTTTCCAATCCTTCGGAACCACCATGTACGGACCGGTGGGAAAGAAGCCCGGAAGGCTCTTTGCGTCGGTAAAGCCAATGCCGCTCAACGTGTCCTCGTTTCCGGGCATGCCTTCCAGCATGCGCTTCCGGTCGGTGAAGTCACCGCACAAAAACAGCACCTTGCGCGCACGGTCAAAATCGTCCAGCGTCGCAATGGCCCTGTCAAAACGCATACAGATCTCGACTTCATAATCGATCATCTCAGTCTCTGGATCAATCAAGAGCGCCGAGCGGGACGCCGTCGGCTCGCTCAGCCGGGGAAACCGGAAGGGGGTGACATTATCCACCTCTTCCCCGTGATCACGGAAATTTGTTCCAAAGGAAATGTGGTGTGCACCCGCTGCTGCCGGCAAGAGAGCGGATTGGGCAAAGGAAGAGGCACGGCCGCCTTGCTCGCGCGCCAGCTTGGTCAGCGTCTGGGCTCCAAAAACATCCAGCGCTTCAAAAGGCTCCTCCAGCGGACGGCCCGCCAGATCCGTCAAATCAATCGCCTTGATGCCGTTTGCGGCGTGCTCTGTGACCAGCAACAGATGCCGGGCACCGGATATGAGGGTTCGGGCAAAGGTCAAGGCGTCCTGGCGCGGCGCCAGCTGTGACACGGGTTGAGGGGCATTTATCGGCTTCGTGCGGAAAACGAGCGGCCGCTGAAGAGCCACCCACAACGCTGCATAGCTGAAAATGATCAAGGCGGCAAAAGACATGGCAAATCGAAGCATGGCATCCTTGGGAATATCTGCTGCCGGAGACGGTGTGCCCCCAACCTGCAAAAATAGATAGGATCACAAGACCAGATCTTGAATTCGCGTTTCCCGGCACCAGAAAGAGAAGATAATCATCTGAAAAAAATATCTTTTTCAGAATGGCCATTGGAACTAACCCTCGGGCCTTCATATTTGGAGGGCATGGCAAGACAGCGATGACAAGCAAAACAGAACGAACAAAGGCTGGCCTCCGGCGTCCGCCCCGGCAGGCAAGAGCGCGGGCAGTGGTGGACGCCGCCCTTGAAGCCACCGAACTTCTTCTGGTGGAAACGGGATATGAAAGTGCCACCACGACACGCATTGCTGAACGGGCCGGAATAAGCATCGGCTCGCTGTACCAGTATTTTTCAAACCGGGACGCCATTTTCGCGGAACTGCAGCGCCGGCATCACCTGAATGCCGCAAAGGTACTGAAAGCTGCCTTTTCTGACGCCCGGGGCTTACCGCTTGAAGCAGCCGTGAGGTCCCTGGTCAAGACCACAGCCAGGCTCCACCTGGACGCTCCGGAGCTGCACAAAGTCCTGCGAGATACCGTTCCTCTGTCTGTCAATGCAGAAAGCCGCAGCGCGTTGCTCAAAACAATCGACGCAGCACACAAAAACTGGCTCCTGACCCACAAGGATAGTTTGAGCTTCACCGACTTTGACGCGACGGCGCTCGTGATCCGCGAGACCGTCGACGCCGGTATTCACAGCGCCTTGCAGCATGGCAGCAGCACGGTGGACACTGTGTCCGAGGAACTTTCCACCATGCTGATTGCCTATCTCCAGTCCCGGACGGCAAAACCCGCGGCAGAACAAGGGCCTTTGGTGCCCCCAGCCTGAAAGCAGAGGAAACAGGCCGCTTCCAAGCGTCATGCCACGCTCACATGAGAGGCCCCGGCGTTGCGCCGCAGGCCATGTCAGCGGACCGCGCCCAGCGCGGCGGTGTCCACTTCCTTGTTTTTCTCCGAAACAGCCTTGCGCTCCGAATACCGGTCGACAAGATACTCAGAGCGGCCCCGCACCAGCAACGTGAACTTCATCAGTTCTTCCATGACATCCACCACCCGGTCGTAGAGCGGGGACGGGTTCATGCGGCCGGCCTCGTCGAATTCCTGATAGGCCTTGGGCACGGAGGACTGGTTGGGGATCGTGACCATGCGCATCCAGCGCCCCAGAACCCGCATCTGGTTGAGCGCATTGAAGGATTGCGAGCCGCCAGAGACCTGCATCAGGGCCAGAGCCTTGCCCTGGGTCGGACGGACCGCCCCTGTGCTCAAGGGAATCCAGTCGATCTGCGATTTCATAACACCGGTCATCGCGCCATGGCGTTCCGGAGAACACCAGACCTGGGCTTCGGACCAGATGCTGAGGGCGCGCAATTCGGCAACCTTCGGATGATCGGCGTCAGCATCGTCCGGCAGTGGCAGGCCCGAGGGGTCGAAAATCCTCGTTTCCGCACCATACGCTTCCAGCAGCCTTTGTGCTTCCAGGGTCAGGAAGCGGCTGTAAGAACGCGCGCGCAAGGACCCGTAGAGCAAGAGTATCCGCGGGGCGCGGTCTTCCGGGTCCGGCGCAAACAGGCGGTCCCGGTCCACAGGCTGAAAGTCGTCCAGGGCCACATTGGTCAGATCTTTGAGCATGTTGCCTCTGTCAGTCATGAGCCGTCCCGGAGCCGACCACCTGACCGTCTTCCTTGGTGAAGGAGCCGATATCAACGGTCAACAGATCCAGGACCTGTTCCGAGGGGCGGCACAGGCGCACGCCCTTGCTGCTGACAACGATTGGCCGGTTGATCAGGATCGGATGCGCCATCATGAAATCGATCAGGTCGTCGTCAGACCATTTGTCCTCCCCGAGACCCAGCTCGTCATAGGGCGTCCCCTTCTGGCGCAGCAGGTCTCTGACCGAAATACCCATCCGGCCGATCAGATCCACCAACTCGTCCCGGCTGGGCGGGGTCTTGAGATATTCGATCACGACCGGTTCGACACCGGCTTTCCGGATCATGGCCAGCGTGTTGCGGGACGTGCCGCAATTTGGGTTGTGATAAATCGTCATGGTCATGGGACATGTCCTGTCAAGTTTCAGAAATCCGGGGGGAGACTGCTCAAGAAGAAGAGAGCTTCAGGGCCTTTGCCGGTCCGCCACAGCCGTGCCGAGAGCCCCTGACGGCGTGTCAAAACAGCAAATCGCCGGATTGCTGCCGCAGCAATCCTCCATCAGAAATGACAAGAGATCCTTCATTTGCCCATATTCGACCGCATAGCGCACTTGCCGACCTTCCCGGTGTGCCGTCAAAAGCCCGGCCCGCTCCAGAGTGGTCAAATGAAACGACATGCGGGTCGGCTGAACATCCAGTTTTTCCGCAACGCTTCCGGAGGGCAGTCCTTGCGAGCCCTGGCTGATCAGCAGCCGGAACGCTGCAAGTCGGTCTTCCTGCGCAAGGGCGGACAAGGCGGCAATGGCTCTCTCTTGTTTCATATTTCGACCCTACAAGAAATCTTGTAGCTTTCAACAAAAAAACACTGCAGCACCTTTTGCGCCGGAGAGCTGCTTTTAAAGATTCGTTGCAACCTGGCCCGCTCACGCTACATAGCGGCAGCGGCCCGGGCTGCCTGATCGTAATTTCCGGACACAAGACGCAAGGTGGCCGCAAGGCGGGACAATTCCTGCTCGTCCAGGCCGAGCGCCTTCATCGGCTCGACGAGAAGCGCTTCCCGCAGGCGCTTGTATTCCTCACAGGCCTTTTCACCGGCCGGTGTGATTTCAGCCGTTTTCTCCTTGCCGCGCCGCCCGGAGACGACCAAACCGGCCTTTTCCAGCTTCTTCAGCGCGTAGGTCACTGTGTGGGTGTCTTCGATATTCAAGACGAGGCAAATATCGGACAAGGTTTTCTTTCGGTCCCGGTGATTGACCGAGTGCAGAATCAGCACGTCCAGCGGTGCAAGCCCTTCTGTTCCACCCGCCGCCATACAGCGTACCATCCAGCGGTGATAGGCATTGACCATCATGGTGACCGCAAATTCGACCTCCGACAGCGCGGGCATTGCCCCGGATGCAAGGTGCGCGGCCGAGACAACAGGGCCAATTCCGGGGGACGGATCTGCATCAGATCCGCCGGATGCGGAGGAGCGGGACGTATCGTTCAAGCGGTAACCCTCTGGCTTTGATCTTGAAAAAACCTGTGACAGTTTAGCGCCTCTTTTCTGGCGCCAAAATCCCCGCACAAAGATATTCTTCAAAGGGGCCGGGCCAAACACCATCCAGTAGGCCAGTACGGGGGAGCCCATGGAAACGGCAGAACATCAAGACAGATCCGGTAAGGTGGGCGGCCTGCTGCTTGGCGCTATTTTGGCCGTTGCAGCCGGCTTGCGGCTGTTCAACCTGGACCGGACCAGCCTGTGGTATGACGAGGCCGTGAGCTGGAATCAGTCCCGCCACAGTCTGCAGGATCTTCTGACAGCCGTTGCCGGGGACAACTATCCGCCGCTGCACAACCTGATCCTGTGGCTGACAATGCCCGTGATCGGCGACAGCGAAACCGCCTTGCGGCTGCCGTCCGCGCTTCTGGGACTGACCGCCGTCTGGCTAATCTATCTGGCGGGAAAGGAGCTTGCAGGGCGGAACGCCGGACTGCTTGCCGCAACGCTTCTGGCCCTGTCGCCCTTTCACATCTGGTATTCCACCGAGGCCCGCAATTATGCTCTCCTCGCCGCCTGCGGGCTCGTGTTTTTGCTGTTTCTCTTCAAGGTACTGGAGCGCCCGACCCACACCAGGTTTGCCGGACTTGCCATTGGCGGCACGCTTTTTCTCTACAGCCACACTTATGCGCTCCTGGGATTTGCCGGAACCGGCGCCATCTGCGGCCTGATCGCGCTTTCTGAGATCTGGACCGGAAAGTCTCTGCGCCGGTCAAATGCCCTTGCCGCCTGTCTTGCCATGGGGATCAGCGCCCTGCTGTTCCTGCCCTGGCTGTCCATTCTGGCGGACCGTGCCCACAGCGTTGCCAACAATGGTTTCTGGATCGCCTATCCGGATCTGCCCTTCCTGGAAACCATGGTCTTTACGATCACGGGCTCGCTTGCGCTTTTCTGGGTTCTGTGCGCCCTGGCGCTTACCGGTGTGGCAGCGCTTTGTGTCCGCCCCACCAAAGCAACGACAGGCCAAGTTGAGACACAAAGGACATGGCAAAAAGGCCTTGTCTGTCTTGGTTTTACCGTAGGTCCTCCGCTGCTCGCCTATCTTTATTCGATCACTGTTCAGCCGATCCTGTTTGACCGCTACCTAATCGGTGCCTGGCCGGGGCTTTTGCTGCTGGCGGCGGCTGGCGCAGTCTCGTTCCTGCCCCACCTGGCCCTGATTGCAGTGGCTGCAGGCGCGCTTTGGCTCAGTTTTCCCGAGCTTGCCTACACAGTGACCCAGAAGCTGCGGCCCGAATGGCGTAAAATCGCTACCTATTATCTTCAGAACCGCAGCCCCGCCGATCGCTTGCTGCTTCACAAGCGCTTCGCCGCACCCGCCATGACCTATTACCTTCGGGACACAGCCAGCTTCGAACCGCTCATCGATTTCGACAACATCAAGGTGGTTCAGGAGCGGCCGGACGGCGACCGGTTCTGGCTGCTTCTAGTTCATAGCGACGACAGGGAGCTTGTGTTTGCGGAGCGCATCTTTGAGATCAGCAGCACGAATCCGGCCTTGAAAGTTTTCGGCTTTGGCGCGAGCGGCCTCACCCTGATGCCTCCGCCAGACAAGCCGGCACGGAAAGCCTCCGGCAGCCAGGACGAACCAGGCAGCTAAAATTTTCATCGACAATTTATCTATAAAATGTCAACGTATAATCTGAGAAAGATATGGAAGACTGCCAGCCCCTGATCCGAAACGGAAAAAGCGGCCGCACAGAACCGAGGGAAAACATGACGGGCAAATGGGATTTTTGGATCGACCGCGGCGGCACCTTTACCGATATCGTCGGCCGGTCGCCGGACGGAACCCTGCATCCGCACAAGGTCCTGTCAGAAAACCCGGAAGCCTACAGGGATGCTGCCATTCAGGGTATTCGCGACCTTCTGGGCGTAGCCAAGGGCCAACCGATTCCCTCAAATCAGGTGGCGACCGTAAAAATGGGCACGACCGTCGCCACCAACGCCCTATTGGAGCGCAAGGGGGAACGCACGGCCCTGTTCATCACGAAAGGGTTCCGGGACGCCCTGGAAATCGGCTATCAGGCCCGGCCGAAGATCTTTGCCAAGGAGATCCTCAAGCCGGAACTGCTTTACGAAAGCGTCCATGAGATTGCCGAGCGGGTCCGGGCAGATGGAACGGTCGAACAGAGCCTCGAAAAAGACAGCGCCCGCGCCATGATGCAGGCCGCCTGGGACGCAGGCATCCGCTCCATCGCCATCGTCTTAATGCATGCCTATGCATATCCGGCCCATGAAGTGGTGTTAAAGCAGATTGCCGGGGAAATTGGTTTCCCGCAGATCTCCGTCTCCCACGAGGTCTCGCCCCTGATGAAATTGGTCGGCCGGGGCGACACGACGGTCGTGGATGCATATCTGTCGCCGATCCTGCGACGCTATGTGGATCAGGTGCAGGAAGAGCTGGGCGACGGCCCGCGGCTGATGTTCATGCAATCTTCGGGCGGGCTGACCGCAGCGGATCTGTTCCAGGGCAAGGACGCCATCCTGTCCGGCCCTGCCGGCGGCGTGGTCGGTGCCGTGGAAACCTCGCGCATGGCCGGATTTGACAAGATCATTGGCTTTGACATGGGCGGCACGTCCACCGATGTCTGCCATTTTGACGGCGACTATGAACGCGCCTTTGAAACCGAGGTCGCCGGGGTGCGCATGCGCGCGCCCATGATGATGATCCACACGGTTGCCGCAGGGGGGGGCTCGATTCTTCACTATAAGGACGGGCGTTTCCAGGCTGGTCCCGATTCCGCCGGCGCCAATCCGGGCCCAGCCTGCTACCGCAGGGGCGGCCCCCTTACCGTCACCGACGCAAACCTGATGACGGGCAAGCTGGCGCCCGAATTCTTCCCGAAAATCTTCGGCCCCAATCAGGATCAGCCGCTGGATGGCGACGTGGTCCGCCGCAAATTCGCCGATCTGGCCGCAGAGATCGGCGATGGCCGGTCACCGGAGGAGGTTGCGGACGGGTTCTTGAAGATTGCCGTGGAGAACATGGCCAATGCCATCAAGAAGATCTCCGTGCAGCGGGGCTATGACGTCACCGAATATGCCCTGACCTGCTTTGGCGGCGCAGGCGGCCAGACCGGCTGCCGCGTGGCGGACAGCCTGGGCATGAAAACCGTCATCCTCCATCCGTTCTCCGGCATCCTGTCCGCCTATGGCATGGGACTGGCCGACATCCGGGCCGGACGGCAGCAGGCCGTGGTCAAGACGCTGACTGACGGCCTTTTGCCGGACCTGCATGCCCTGAAGGACCAGCTGGCGTCCCAGACCGAAGCGGAACTTGAACGGCAGGCAATTCCGGAAAGCGCCCGGCGCACGGTTGCAATGGCGCATCTGCGCTACGACGGAACGGACACCCCCCTGCCCGTGCCGCTTGCAGGCATTCAGGATATGCGCGCGGCCTTTGAGGACGCCCATAAGAAACAGTTCGGCTTTGCCTATGACAACAAGCCGATTGTTGTGGAAGCTCTGGAGGTGGAAACAGCAGGCGGTGGCGCCGGCCTGGTGGAGCCTGACCAGACCCTGTTCCAGGACACGGCCTCTGCTGAGACGCTGACGCGCATGTATTCAGAAGGGATCTGGCATGACGCGAAAATCTACAAACGCGATGCCCTGAAACCCGGCATGCGGGTCACCGGCCCGGCAGTCATCATTGAAACCCATGCCACCATTGCGGTTGAAGAGGGCTGGCAGGCCGAGATCAACACCAAGGATCACGTCATCCTGAACCGGATTGTCGAGCTGAAACATGCCGGAGCGGTTGGCACCCACGCCGATCCGGTCATGCTGGAAGTCTTCAACAATCTTTTCATGTCGATTGCAGAACAGATGGGCGTGACGCTGCAAAACACCGCCTATTCGGTCAATATCAAGGAACGCTTGGATTTCTCCTGCGCCGTGTTTGATGCGAACGGGGCGCTGGTCGCCAATGCGCCGCATATGCCGGTGCATCTGGGCTCCATGGACCGGTCAGTGGAAACGGTCATCAAGCTGAACAAGGGCAAAATCAGGCCAGGCGACGTGTTTGCCCTGAATGCCCCTTATAATGGCGGCACCCATCTGCCGGACATCACTGTCGTCTCCCCCGTCTTTGACGATGCGGGCGATAAGATCCTGTTCTGGTCCGCCTCGCGCGGCCACCATGCGGATGTGGGCGGCTCCGCGCCGGGCTCCATGACCCCGCGCGCGACAAATGTCGATGAGGAAGGGGTTCTGTTCGACAATTTCAAGATTGTTGATCAAGGCCGGTTCTGCGAACAGGAGCTGATTGAGCTCCTGACCAATCACCCTTACCCGGCCCGAAACCCCCATCAGAATGTGGCGGACCTGTCCGCTCAGATCGCGGCCAATGAAAAGGGCATTCAGGAACTGCGCAAGATGGTGGCGCATTTCGGGCTGGATGTGGTGCAGGCCTATATGGGGCACGTTCAGGACAATGCGGAAGAAAGCGTCCGGCGCGTGATCGAGGCGCTCAAGGAGTCAGATTACGAATATCCAACCGACCAGGGCTCCGTGATCAAGGTGAAGATCACGGTTGACCGGGACAAACGGGAAGCAACCGTTGATTTCACCGGCACATCACCCGTGAAACCCAACAATTTCAATGCGCCCGAACCGGTCACACGCGCCGCCATCCTTTACTGCTTCCGGGTGATGGTGGATGGCGATATCCCCATGAATGCGGGATGTCTCAAGCCGATCCGGATCCTCATTCCGGATGACTGCATGCTGCGCCCGTCCTATCCGGCGGCCGTGGTCGCAGGCAATGTGGAAACCTCCCAGCATGTCACCAATGCGGTTTTTGCGGCGCTGGGCGCCATGGCCAACGCTCAGGGCACGATGAACAATCTGACCTTCGGCAACGATACCTACCAGTACTACGAGACCATCTGCTCCGGCTCCCCGGCCGGGCCGGGGTTCAACGGGACGGATGGGGTTCACACCCATATGACCAATTCCCGCCTGACAGATCCGGAAGTTCTGGAATTCCGCTTCCCGGTGCTGCTGGAGGATTTCCATATCCGCAAAGGCTCCGGCGGCAAGGGCAAATGGTTTGCAGGTGACGGCACAAAGCGAACGTTGCGTTTTCTGGAACAAATGGACTGCGCCATTCTCGGCTCTCACCGGACCCTGCACCCGAAAGGTCTTGACGGGGGCAGCGATGGCGAGCTTGGCCGGACGGAAGTCCGGCGCCTTAACGGCACAAGCGAGACACTGGAAGGCTGCGATCAAACGGTTCTGGAACCGGGCGAAGCCGTTACGGTCATCACCCCGACAGCCGGTGGCTGGGGCCGTCCCTGACAGCCAGCAACCTCTCAACAGCAAACAATTTAGAAAGCCGCGCTCTGCGCGGCTTTTTTTTCCAATGACCTTATGGTCTTCCGGGACAGGAAAAATTCCGGGGTCGAACTTGATTACCGGAGAAGAAGAGGGTGAACTGCTCCTCAGCAATTTTCCTTATGACACTCCTACAGCAACCGGTTTTAAGACACATATGACTGCAAACTTTTCCAGACGTCTCGGCATCGTCTGCCTCACGATCCTCGTGGGCGCTTTCTTTCATCCGCTCGCCAAAGCCAGCCAGGTCACGAAGTCTGCGGCCCCAACCTGGGTCGAAGACGCCGACATTCGCGGACTGGATGCAACTTTCAGCGACGAACATCAAAATGGTGTCGCATGGATCCTGGATGACACCCAGTGGAACTGGGATGGACAGATCCAAACCATGTATGTCCGCTATGTGCTTGAAGTCCTCAACCGGGAAGGCCTTGAATATGCGGCCACACTCGACA
The DNA here is from genome assembly GCF_056161025.1 of Roseibium sp. AWQ4_254. Lineage (NCBI taxonomy): Bacteria > Pseudomonadati > Pseudomonadota > Alphaproteobacteria > Hyphomicrobiales > Stappiaceae > Roseibium > Roseibium sp. AWQ4_254. Next base: position 25,828 of record NZ_JBSWYH010000001.1, on the reverse strand, counting down.
TTGAGTTCAATCCGGAAGTTGACGAGTTGGCCCTGCATCGCGCCCGGATCCTTCGCAACGGAACAGAGATTGATATCCTGGACACTCTGGCCCCGGAAGTGCTTCGGCGGGAAGAAGATCTCGAAGAGGGAATCATAGATGGCTGGCTGACCGCACATGACGACATCGAAGGGGTTCAGATCGGAGACCGTATCGAAATCGCCTACACCCTGTCGGAGGTCCGTCCGCTGTTCAAAACAGCGCTCGGCTTCTCCAACGGACTGAAATTTTCCATTCCCGTGGGGCTCAAAAGGATCAAGCTCCGCGTTCCTGCGGGAACGGACTTTCAGCAGGCCACGCAGGGCATCGACCTTGCGCCCGAAGTCGAAACAAAGGACGGCACCGACAACTATGTCTGGCAACTGGACCGGTCAGACGCGGTTCCGGGGGAAGACGACCGCCCGCGCGAGTTCCCGCTCTGGGGCTATCTGGAAGTCTCGGGATGGGAGGACTGGAACGCCGTTCGGGACGAAGTGGCCGGCTATTACCAGCCAGAAGCGGGGCTACCGGACAGGTACCAAAGCGAAATCGCCAACATCCTTAAAACAGCCGCCTCTCCTGCTGAGCGCATGAGCAAGGCGCTTCAGTTTGTGCAAAACGATATCAGATATATGAGCAATGCCGTCGGCTATGGCGGCTTTGTGCCGCGTCAGCCAAGCCTCGTGGTTGAGCGCGGATTTGGCGACTGCAAGGACAAGTCGTTGCTGTTGACCGCCGTCCTGCGGGTGATGGGCATCAAGGCGGCCGTTGCCCTCGCCCATACAAGCACTGGATATGGTCTTCCAGACCGTCTGGCCTCGCCTTACCGCTTCAACCATGCAATCGTGCGTGCTGAAATCGGCAAGGACGTGTTCTGGCTGGATCCTACCTGGACCCAAAGTGGCGGTTCGGGCAATTCCATTGTTCAGCCGGACTATGGCTATGCGCTGGTGCTCGACAAAGATCTGGACGGCCTTCAACCCATTGATCCCAAAAGACCGACAAGAACCGCCAGTACCGTTACCGAGAGCTATTGGCTTCCGGACAAGCCTGAAGATCCCGTCCGCTTCCAAATCACGTCCATCTTTCGCGACAGTGAGGCCGATTATATGCGCCGCCAGTTCAGCCGCGTTGGCAAACGGGAAATGAGCCGAAGATATGCAACCTATTACGAAAAGCGCTACCCCGGCCTGGAACGCGCCGACCGCTTGAAAATCGTCGACAACAAAGAAACCAACGAGTTCACGGTCTTTGAAAACTACAGGCTGAGCATAGAAGACTTCTCGCAACCGGAAACGGCAGAGGATTTCGTAATGCGGGCCTCAAGTCTCTATAACTCCCTGCCGACCCCATCCGGTTTCGACCGGAGATCCCCCATCAGGCTAGAATCGCCCAAAACCTATGAACATACAATCAAGGTCACAGAGCCCTTGCTCGGCTTCCGGTCTGAAGAAGACATTGCTATTGAAAATGAAGTCTTTTCCTACCATCGCACCTCACCTGTTACCGATAGGTCGATCGAATATAAATGGCGGCTCGATATCAAGCAGCGCTCCGTTCCAAGAGATCTCGTGAAAACCTATTTGAGAACAGCGAAGGAAGCTAGGCAGGAAAACTACGTCAGCTACGACTTTTCCAACTATCTCAAAGCTTTGAACGGTGATGCTGAGACCGAACAACCAGAAAGATTCACGCAGCAGGTCGTTTGTGCTGGCCTTTGGAAATATCTTCCCTATTGCAATCCATAGCCCTTCGGGCAGCATTCGCAGGCATATAGGTTGCGAGGTTCCTCCTGGGCCACGCCCGTTTTTGTGTGCGGAACAAGAAAAAGCAGCGAGACAGAAATTCGGGATTGAAGGTTAACTGATTTTTCAACCATCAGTTACAGAATTTGCACTCAATTACGTAGCGTTTTTTTTCAACCCAGGACGGGGCAAGCACGCTTATGGGGCAAAGATCCAATCCAATCTCGAAATCAGTAGCGGCGAAAATTCTGTCTCTGGTTTCTTTTCTCTGCATCGGCCTCGTCATTGTTGCCAGCGTGGCAATAATACAGATGAACCTTATCGGAAAAGAGCTTGAGAATATTGCGAAAAAGGATATTCCGCTCACCGAGGCCATCAGCCACGTGACAAACCATCAACTGGAGCAGGCGGCAGTGGTGGAGCGCATGATGCGGGTCGCGGGCCTGCGTGCAGAACACGAAAAAGCAGACCTTGCCGCCCTGCAGGACCAGTTGCGCAATCTTGAAACACAGGTGCGGGAAGAAATCCTGAAAGCTGAAACGCTGGCAGCCGACGCCTTGAAGAAATCAAACTCCGAGGCGGAGCGCAAGGAATTCAGCTCCGCCCTCAGCCAACTGAAACGGATCGACCAGGAATATCAGGTCTACAAGGGTCACCTGGACGACATCATGTTGCAGATCACCCGCAACGATCTAGAAACAGCAGTAGGCTTGCTCAGCACTCTGGAAGAGGAACAGCAGCGTATTAATCAGGAACTGGTGGCCCTGCTGGGAGAAATCGAAAGCTTCACACTGGCTGCAGCACGCGCTGCGGAGGCCCATGAGAAGCAGGCTTTACAGCAGATCATCGTGATTTCTCTCGGCACTCTGGTGCTGTGCAGTTTCGGCTCGGTTCTGTTTGCCCGCTACCTCATTTCAAAACCCTTGAATGAAGTTTCCGGCGGGCTTCTTGAACTGGCGAAAGGCAACACGAACGTTCAGGTGACGGTCCGGTCCAGCGACGAAATCGGTCAGGTGGCAAGTGCTTTTGAAACATTCCGGGAGAACCTGATTGAAATGCAGCGGCTTCAAGAACAGGCCCGGGAAGAGGAACTCCAGACGGAAGCCGCCCAGCGCGAAGCCCGCCTGCGGCTGGCAGATGAGCTGGAAGGCAAGCTGATGGCCAGCTGCGAGATGGTCGTGGAAGCGCTTGAGGACCTGTCGAACGGCGCTCACCTTCTGGCGCAAAACAGCAACGAAACACTGGAGCGGTCCAACACCGTGGCCGCTGCGGCGGAACAGTCGACCGCGTCCGTCCAATCTGTCGCCTCCGCCTCGGAGGAATTGGCCAGCTCCATTCAGGAAATCAGCCGCCAGATCACGCTGGCCAATGGTTCAACCACTCACACCAGTCAGCAGGCAGAAACTTCAAGCGTGACAGTCGGAAGCTTGTCGGATGCGGCGGAAGAAATCACGGATGTCCTGAAACTCATCAGCGATATTGCCGACCAGACCAATTTGCTGGCGCTCAACGCAACAATTGAAGCCGCTCGTGCTGGCGAGGCCGGCAAGGGCTTTGCGGTGGTGGCCTCGGAAGTGAAAGCTCTTGCCAATCAGACGGGCAAGGCAACGGATCAGATCGGCACACAGCTGAGCGGCGTTCAGTCAGGTGCTTCGACCTGTTCCGATGCCATTTCCAAAGTGGTCAAGTCCATGCAGGATATCCGCGAACAGGTCTCCGGCATTGCCTCGGCCATTGAAGAGCAAAATGCGGTCACCTCGGAGATTGCCAAAAACGCCAGCGACGTTGCCCAAGGCAGCGCTGAAATTGCGCACAACATTACCAGGGTCAATCAGGCGGCCCACGCCTCAGGAGACAAGGTCAAGGACGTGGTTGGACGGGTTGAAGACGTCTCCACCCAGATCAGTTCTATCAAGAACGGCCTCTCAGATTTTCTCGGCCATCTGCGCGCAGCATAGCGCGCAGAATTCAAGCATCGGGCGCAATGGCGTATCTTGGCTCTCCTTGTTTCACGGCGCCCCCAGAAGACGGGCATAAAGATCAGATTGCCACACCGGAGCAGCCGGGCTGATCTCAAACCTCACACCATGCCGAACAATTTTTCGGAACGCCCTACACCCTTCCCCGGTCAACCGCAGAGACCCGCTGTCCAAAAGCGCCAGGACCGTAGCGCGTGACATATTCAGCCCCTCTGCCAGGACCCTGTCGAGGCGGACCCGACATTTATCCGGGTTCCAGATCGTCAACCCCACAGGCGCACCAGCTTTGGCCGGGACGGCTCGCCGTGTGAGCGTGAATGCGGCAGCGGCCTGCCTTATGGACACATCTGCATGGGGGCTGGCTGCAAGGGCACATGTTCGGGCCATCACCGGATCGTTCGCCTGCAAGGCAAACAGCACGGAACTAGGGACAGAATGCACAGAGCGCCTTTCAAGAACCGGCCGGTTCCAGCGGGCTCCGCACTCGATGCATCTGTAAATCAACCAGGCATCTAGACGGCTGCCATTTGCATTCACGCGGAACTTTCCGCTTGTTTCAAAAGGTTTCGGACAGCCACAGCGCGCGCAGTGGCGTTCGAGCAAAGGCAGGCTGGCAGCTGATAGGGTCCATTCAATACAAGATAAAGACGACATTCCGTTGGTCTTCCTGAAAGGAGAAGTCCGTCAACGGAAGGTCGGGACGCCAAGGCAACTTATGCCTGTGGTGTGCGGTCTGGCGGCCGGTAACGCTTCAACAGGGAGCTTGCACGCAAACAGGCTGCGGCTGATCCGGCGTATCGGTTCTGGAAAAAAGATGGCAAGGGCCGGCCAAACCGGTCCCGATCCGCCAATGACGAACACATCAAACACGCATTCTTGAAAATGCAGGGCGGGATCGAAGACCGGTTAAAGCGTAGGCAAAACACAACATCCTGATGGAAGAAGAAGCTGGTTTTTAGCCGAAAACAAGCGCTTTCACAAGCACCTTAAGCAAGCCGTATTTCATCGGGTTTGCCTGTCACTGCCTGAAATCAAAGATCTTAACGCAAAGACAAACCCGTTTGACTCTATTGGAACGCGGCACGCCCTCCTCTAGGCGCCATTCGCCTGCCTGGCCTGTTTGGCCAAGGTTACCAGAAGGGGCCTGACATCCTGCGGCGTTTCCAGCGGCGCCTCGAACCAAAGGCGTTCAACCCGGTCTCCGGCCACCAGATCAAGCCCTTCCGGATCAAGACCTGAAAGAGTCCAATCCGCCGCCTCCGCCTTGCACAACACCTCGGCATAGAGCTGGACAGCATCCTTATGGCCCTCGTTCATATGGGCCACAGCGCCCCCTTCCATGGCCTGCCAGCCATCCGCATCCTTTAATGGGCTCAGAAGATCCTCCCGGGACAGCTCGAACGCCTTGCCAAAGCCGCCATTCAGGCTGGCCCGTTCCAGGTCAAGCCGGAAAAACGAGAAATCGCCAAAGTCCACATAGAGGCCGGCTTTCGGGTGGCGCAGCAAATAGCGTTGCCGCAAGCGCTGATGCGCCTCACTGTTCCGGTCGACCGGCCGGGCCTGACAAAACAACGTGGTTCTGGGATGCGCCAGAGGGTCTCCCTTACCCGGCTCCCCGACCAGGAGCGAGCAGGATGGTGTCTGGCGGATGGCAGCCGTGTGCCCCGACAAGGCGCTGGTCAGGATGACCGGTGTTCCATCAAGATCCGTCGCCGTCGCCACCCGGCTCGCCAGCGGATGGCCGGTTTCTGGTTCCAGAGCTGCCAAAGCACCGAACCGGGCAGTCCGGATCAGGCCTCTGGCCATGCGCCTCGCCTGGTCATCCGTGGGACGGAGAACTTGCCTTGGCTCTTGATCGGTTTCATTTGAGGGTGTGTCCGGCGGTGTCACGCGCATCTCCTGCCAATTTCCTGCGTCCGGTAAGGTCTCCCAAATGAAGACTGACCACAGCCGGAATCTGAACGCAAGATGAACAGCAATCTCAGAACCGGTTCAGGGCACAAATGTCAATGTCTCATCATCAGACACGGCGCCGGACGAATAGGGCGCAGGTATTTGGAGACATCAGATATGACCCTTTTGAGCAAACGCCTTATTGCCATTGCCCTTTCCGGCGCGCTCGTTGTACCGGCATTTTCCGCTGCCCAGGCTGGTCCCAGAGATGGCTGGCGTGGTCATAACAATCACTATCATAACCACCAGCACCATCATCATAACCGGCACAAGCGTCACAGAAACAATGACAATGTCGGTGCAGCCGTTGCTGCTGGCGTGATTGGACTTGCAGCTGGGGCAATTCTTCTGGGGGCGACCCAAAGGCCGTCCTATACCGCGCCGCCCCGCACCAACTACTATCCGCCGGCCCCGGCGCCGGTTGCAGGGCCGGTTGGCTATCAGCCATGGAGCCCGGCCTGGTATCAGTACTGTACCTCCAAATACCGGTCCTTCAACCCCTCCACCGGTACCTACACCACGTATCGGGGCGTGCAACGTTTCTGCCAATAACCATCCAAGGACGCCCCGCACCTTCCGGCAACAGGCCCCTGCCAGCCCAACTGGCTTCGGCCCGTTGCCGGTTTTTCGCACTTCCTGCGCCCCATCTTCGTCACTGGCAGATCAGATACGTACAAGTTTTTCCGTGACAGCCAATATCCAGATGCAAATGTGATTTGTGAAACGCATCGCCCTCCGGACTGAGCACAGTCGTGAAACGCTTGCAGGCACTTTTTCGGATATGATCCAGAAACCGTCCCTTTGCGGAGCTCGTTCCCCAGTCCTTTTCAACGGAAATATACGTTCCGTCGCTCAGCTCAAAACCGCCAATATCAACGGCCATGCCCAGCGCATGCTCGGACAATTTGCCCTCCGGCCGGTTGTTGCGGCGGCGGCACTGATAGCCAGGTCCCGAGCGGATTCCTTTGAGGTCCAGCTGAAGCCGAGCACGCACAACTGGCGCCACCTCCTCTTTCAGCCAGGCTGTCAGAACCTTGGCAAACTTGCAGGAGACCGTCACCTTACGGGGAAACGCAATGGTCAACGTGCCCTGTTGCACGCCTGAAATGGCAACTGGCTGCTCAATACCACACCCCAAATCCCCAGATGTCTCACCGTGAATAGCCGGAACAGCGGTAAAAAGAACGCCGGATAAATCACATGACGAGGACTTTGCCGCCACGGCCTCTGTCTGGACACCGGATGGTCGGGGCTTCGCTGAAGGGGAACGGGGAGACCAGGACGGCTTTGGCTGAGGCGCATCAACACCTTCCAGAAAGGGCGCCTTGCCTGGAGCCAAAAGCGGCCGCGGGGCCGGAACCGCGTCGGCAGCCAAGGCAAGGGTCATACAGGCCATACCGCAAGACCAGAGAAGTCCCCCGGTCACGCACATCCTCAGCATGATCATTCACCCTCTTGCGGCCAGGTCCGGATTGTGCCTGACTGGGTCTCACAATTCCTGAAGTCAGATCCCTTGTCGAGCCTTCTATGACCCTTGATCTCTATTCAGCCTATATCGCCGCCACCCTTGTCGTTCTGGCCATTCCCGGGCCAACCATCATGCTGGTGGTGAGCTACGCCTTGACCCAAGGAAGCCGGTCTGCCTTTCCTGTGGTTCTGGGAGTGGGGCTGGGGGATGCGACGGCGGCAACGGCGTCGCTTCTGGGTCTTGGCGCAATCCTCGCGGCCTCTGCGACTGCCTTTTCAATCCTGAAATGGGTGGGGGCAGGCTATCTTGTCTGGCTTGGTATCAAAATGTGGCGCAGTCAGCCTGCCGTTTTTGGGGGGCAGCAGATGAAAGCCGTTTCCGCAGGCAAGATGTTCTGGCGTGCCTATATGGTCACGTCCTTGAACCCGAAAGGCATCATCTTTTTCATGGCTTTTCTGCCGCACTTCATTGCCCAAAAGGCAGCAGTCGTGCCACAGCTCACGCTTCTGGGAGCCACTTTTGTGCTTCTCGCCGTCTTCAATGCGACCCTTTACGCACTGGCAGCAGCTGCAGTTGGCACAAAATTGTCGAACCCCTCTCTGCTCCGCTGGATCAACAAGGCCGGGGGAGGCTTTCTGATTTCCGCAGCGGCCATGACTGCCACCTTGCAAAAAACTTCTGGCTAGGGCTCCGCCCTAGCGGCTGGAAGCGAAAGGGATGTCCTTGCGCGCTGAGTCGGCCTCTTCACAGACGGGATCTTCCCCCGTTTTCAGGCCGAAGCTGGCCCCTGATGTTTTCAAAGTGTCCAAGGACCTGCGGGCTCCCTCTTCACTCAAGACAGAATACCGCTGAATAGCAGCGTTCAACCCGCTGCCACCAAGACGCAACCGGCGCGCCCGCATGGTCAAAATGTCCTTGTAGGCGTCAGAGGTTACCCCGTTGGCCTTGCACAGAATGATCAGAGGTTTGTCGCTCGCGCTGAAAAGCAGCTGAGAAACGGCAGCTGGCGGCAGATCGCTCACCTTAGCCAGCAGCATGCCCAGTTCCGCTGTTCTGTCGGCACGTGCAAACTGCTTTATTGCCTCATCAATGGTGGTCTTTTTAGCCACAACATCTTTGATCAAGGCATTCGACTCATCCCGCGCCTTGTCAAGCTTTTGCGTGCGCGCCGCAACTTCTGTTGCCGCACGTTCGGCAAGCAATTGCACCAGCGTGTTGTCCGCACCCAAGGAGGAAATCCGCTCCTTCAACGCCTCCGTGAGAAACGGCAACAGGGCATGTGCCGCTTCTTCCGGTAGGTCCGTCCTGTTGACCAGCGCCGACTGGATGGCTTCATTGGCACGTGCTTTCTCCACCAGCTTCAAAAAGGAGGCATCTGCAAATTCTGCGCCTTCGTTCCCGGCAACCTTGGTCAGAACATTGCTGTCACCGCGGTCGACAAGAACGGTTGTAACCGATTGATCGACGGTTGCCCGGCCAGCGATCGCCCCGAGATGATCCATCGACGCAGATGAAGCAATGGAAACCAGATCATCCGAATTGAGCGCCGGTGAGTTCTCAAGAACCGGCTCGGCTACAGAAAATGTGTCCTGCGCCAGATGCACCATCAGATCGTGAGGCGCACTCGCTTCGGCCGACATCCGTTTGGCCAGGATCATGCGCGTTTCCTCCTCAAGCTGCCCAAGCACCTTGAGAACGATGTCACCAAACAGCAGGCTGATTTGCTCGTCGCGATCATCACCGGCACCGACGAAAAGATCCGTCAGCATGTTGACCAGGCTTCTCCGGCCAGTTGCACTGGTATCCCGAGCCAGTTCTGCCAGTTTGATAAGACTAATCATTGCCGTTCCGCTGCGCCCCCGCGACAGGCCTCATATTAGCGGGCGCTCCTTAATTTTACGCTACTGGAGCTTTTTGCCGTTTTTGCTGGCAATCCAGCTCCGCACTTCAGCTCCAGAAGCTCCATTTCAGGGCCCTCCAGAGGACAGAAACCGCAGAAAACAGCTTACCAGCGCAAAAAAACTCCGCTCGGAAGAGATGCAACAGTTAATGTTGATGATCAAGACCTTAACGGGGACTTAAAAACCGCTCAACCCGTAGATGCATCTCTTTCGCTGCAATGCAATAACTTTTTTCCTTCGCATCACGGCTTCTCTGGCCTAAGATCATGCGTCTAAACAAAGGTAATTCGGGAGTGTACAGATGACCCTTGCGCGGAACCTGAACAGGATTGCCTTCTTTGCAGCTTTCGCTTTTTTGGCTGCAATTGTGGTCGGGTTGATTTGAGGTCACAAAAAAGCGAGTAAATTGAAAGCACTAGAAAGTGCTTTCAATTGCTCCACGAAAAAAGAGAAATTCAGTTCCAAACATCACAGCCTCTGCACCAGAAGGTGCCGCAAAAGAGAAACTGAGCTGCGCTTGAATGAGAGCAATCTGGCTGAGCTTTAGGTTAGCTTTTGACGGCTTACCAAGCCGTCAAAAGAACTTGAAATGCCGAAGCCAAAATCACACTTTTTAGTTGCAATTTAGGCTCTTGGTTTTACCAAGATACTTAGGACCAAATTCAAATTGCCGATGTCCCGGCAGCTGGCTGTTAAGCGGCGAGAGAGAGAACCTTCGCCATCGCCTCTTCTTTGCTGGACGGATCAAGCATCAATTGATCAGCTGCGACGATCGTCACATCCTCAATTCCTATGAAACCAAGAACGTGTTTCAGATAAGTTGCGGCAAAGTCAACGTCGGAGCCCACTTTCGTACCTCCAGAAGCCACAAAGACATAGGCTTTTTTGCCTTCCAGCAAGCCGACTGGCCCTGTTTCCGTATATTTGAAGGTTTCACGTGCACGGGCGATCTGATCGATCCAGGCTTTGAGAGCTGCGGGCACTGAAAAATTGTAGATCGGAGTACCAATCACAATCACATCGGCAGACTTCAGTTCACTGACCAGAGTATCGGACAGGGCAAGTATGGACCGTTGAGCTTCGCTTCTGTCGGCAGGGTCTGTGACATTCGCCCCCACCCAAGCCTCATCGAGAAACGGGAGGCCCTCAGAGACATCCCGCTTGACCACCGTGAGATCCGGTGTCTGGGCCACAAGCCTGGTCACCAAAGTCTCCGTCAATTCCCGCGTCACTGAGGCTGTTTTTCGCGCAGAAGCGTCAATTTGAAGAATGTGTTTCACTGCTTTGGTCATCACCATCTCCAGTTTGCGGTGTCATTCACCGCCTTTGTTCATATTTGAAAGATAGTGATCGCCAAAAAGGCCAACTAGCACCGAATAGGTGAACAGTCTGTTGACCTTTAAACGGTTCAAAACACGAAAAAGAGAAAATTCCAGACCAGCAAACGCCCAACAAAACATGCCTTTGGTCCACCAAGCCACGTAACCAAAAAGCTCGGAGGCAAACACGGTTTCCGCCAAAAAAGCTTGAAATCTGAAACATTTTCCGGAAGGTCTCGAATAAAGTATCTGCGTCAAATTGGGGCCTGAACCGGCCCTGCATTGCGGCAAAAAGCTCCAGAAACCTTACCGTTTTGGCACAGACACGCCTTCCGGATCCAACAAGCGCCAAAAGACCAGGATTGAAAAGAAGATTTGTTTCTTTGTGCCTTGCACCGAATTTTTGGCACTCCTCGGCAGCTGTTCCGTTTCTGAACCGCAGGACATACATAAACCGGACTATGTGGGCTCGCGTATCTACAGCGGGTGTCACCCGGATCAAGCTATGGCCTGGCAACGATCACATCATTCCCAAGCATGTAACGAGTAATGTGTTAACTTAAAAACGCGGAACTTTCAGGGGAGCACGCAAACGATCTAGGTAAACTTGAATTAAGAGCGATTCCAGCTGGGGAAGACGTGATGCTTGTTGCACGGGTCACTCAAGAACAGTTTGATACGCTCTGCGCCCAAGGTGTCGCGTTCGAAGATTGGGAAGATGACGGCAACACAGAAGCTATCATGACAACGTACGGCTGGGTGAGCTAAGCTCTCTTAGGTCGCGGCTGGCTGGCGGGAAAGGTCGGCTATTTTTGCAGTCAGGCGCCGTTAACTGGAGACGATCACCTCAATCGCGTCCAGCGAGAACGTATCCCCTGGATCCCCGCCGCGTGCCCGAGGCCGAACCAGCATCTCAGTGACGTCAGCCGGAATTTCGAAAGAGCCAGTCATGGTTCCAGATGCACCCACACGGCTGGAGGTGCTAAAGATATCCGCAGCTGTGTCAACAGATGTTCCGCAGGTAAATTCCATCTGAACCCCCGTATCATTGTTGCTGGCCGTGACCGACACCGTCACGGTCGAGGACGGCCTCACTGAAAACAGGGCGGTTGCCACGCCGTCATACTCATCGGCAAACACATAGTCCAACTGTGTGTTGACGGTGTCATATGTCAGAGTACCGCCCTTGGTTCCGGTGTAGTTGGCTGACGTGTCCGCCGTGAAAAAGTCCGAGAATATAACGTTCGAGGGCGCTGAGGGTCCTCCGGGCTCGCGGTTTGAAAACCCAAGTTGAATGCTACACCGCATAGATTTGACCCTTTATTTCGAGATAAACGCGACCTTGTCGCCTTCGCGCAAACCAACATCGAGTGCTTGCCCCTGCGCCAGGAACCAGCGCGGCGCCTGGGAGGGGGTTGGAGAAGCGCCAAACGCCACATAAAGATCCGCGTCCCCTGAATTTACGACCCGCGCAAAATCCATAATTCCCGCCGAAATGGTGCTGGCGGTGCTGGCTGTGTCGAGCGTTTCGGATGCAGATGCGGCGCCATCGGGCGCGGGCATCTCTGAGCCGAACGCGGCTCGGCCGCCGACCGGCGCGAAAGTCACTTCAAGCTGTGCTGCCATTTTATTGTCCCTTCGGTAGCTGACATAAAAATAGCCGCCCAAATGAGCGGCCAAGTGAATGGAGGCATTGTTACTGCCCTTTCAGAAATTCCTTGAACCCGACCCATACGGCCAGGAGAGCGGCGGGGATCGCTACCGCGAAGACCGCGCCAAAAAGACGGCCCTTCATGGCGGAGGTTCCCTTGCGCCAGTCCCGCAAGAAAATCATGTCTTCCTGCGTTTCTCGCGGGTTATCGGGATCAAACCCGATCATTTTCAGGACCTCTTTAGCCCCTTCCCGCCCCGCCTCACGGGCGGCCATTGCTTCATCTTCCGTCACCGCCGCCCCCGGATCGCGCTCGAAAGTGCCTGCGCTGTTGCCACCAGCCCACCGGACCCGAAGATCGAGGCAACAATCGTGTCCACATAAGATTTGACCGATGGCGGGTAATCGGCCACCGACCACGAGAAACTGAAAACCGTGTCCAGCGTGATCGCCAGGAACCAGAAACCGACCGAGCCGGCAAACAGACACCAGATGAACCAAAAGGCCCGATAGCGCCGGGCGTCGGCCCTTTCTTCCGCTGCTGCTTCCGCATAGCGGTTGACCGCGTTCGCCCTGATTTCCTGCCGTTTACTCTCATTGCTGACCGCATGGTCCACACTGTCAAAGATCCGGTTGAACGGACCCGACAGGAACAGGGCGGCAATCTTGCCAAACATCAGGCCACCTCCCGGCCGGTCAGCGCGTTCCAGCGGCGCTGGATGACATCCCGGTAGCGCCAGGCGAAGAAAGCCAGAGCCAGAACGGCCACGGACGCGGCAATGGCGCCCCAAGGAAGGCCGGAGACGGAGGCGATGACACCAGACACCGCAGAGAGCCCGCCGCCCTTCTGCAACGTGTCCTTGACGGCTTTACCATCGCGCCGAAGCTGCGCCAGGGTGGCGGGCCCGATAATCCCGTCATTGGTCAGATGCGGGTGCTGCTTCTGATAGGCCAGAACCGCCGCCTTGGTCTGCTTGCCCATCCAGCCGTCAATTTCGCCCGGATCAAAGCCGAACCGCTTCAAGGCTTCCTGCGCCTCTGTCACGACCGGGTCCGGCCGGACGGGGGCCTTTGCCGCCTCATGGCGCTGCTTTCCCTCGCCCTCGCCCGTATAGACGCCGGTCAGGAAAAGATGCGCCTCTTCCTTCCGGCGCCGGACCAGGCCGGGCAACTTGCGGCCGCCCGCCGTGTTGTAGTGGGTCGCCCAATGCTCCGCCGCCTCCTGGCGCTTGCCAGCCCTCCAGAGCTTTGCCGCCTTCCAGCCCATGAAGCGCGCCCCGAGATTGAAGGTTGCCGAAACCGCTGCATCAAATTCGTGCTGCTTGGCGTCCTTCGGCATCCCGGCCCGCACTGGCGGTTCGTATTCCTCCTTCAAGGCCGCCTTCAAAATCTTCTTGTTCTGGGCCCGGGTGATCGTGTCCCCAGGCTTCAGCTTGCGCCCCCAAAAAGAGCGGAACACGCCGCTGCTGTTGGTGAAGCCGGTCCCGATGGTCAGCACCCCCACCGGGTCCAGATAGGCCCGCGATACAAAGCCCTCATGGGCTTCAACGAAGGCAACCCCGCCCTTGCTCGTTTCCATGTTTCATCCTTTCAGGCACAAAAAAACCGCCTCAAGGGCGGTACCGACAGTTCAAGTTTTCAGATTGGCTAGTATCCCAAGGCCGCAAGCCACATTGTGTCCACCTGCTCGTCTGTCAGACCGATGGCGCTGGCGATGGAAACGACCAGCGAGTTAAGGCGCTCAAATTGAGCGGCCGTTTCCCACTCAATTTCGGCCTCTTGTCGTTCAAGATCATCGGTGATGGCTGCGATCTGAGCCGCTACCGTGGCGAGGGAGATGCTATTCCGAACCAGCCCGAGCTTGAATTGCCGGGCGGTCAAAGGGAGCATCTCCGCTCGTTTTTCCTCGTCTGTCAGTTCCGGCACAACTGGCCGTGAAAACGTACCGTCTCCGTTATCCGTGTCTCCTGGGAACACATCGTCAGAAACAACAGGCCACCCCGTATCCGCCTCAAAGCTGATTGTGGTCACGACACCAGCTTGGATCAAAGCATATTTCGTCATCAAATCGCCCTCAGAGTTACGCGGCCATAGACTTCAGTCCCTTGTGAGGCTGCGGCCCCGAGACCAAGGTTAGTGTAGGCAGATTCAACGTAATATTCGGCCCGGTAAGTTTTCCCTGTCGTCAACAACGTGCGGATGGTCGCCCATTCCGAGTTTCCTTCTGCCGCCCGGTTGTAGCCGGACATACCCGCAGCATGAACAGTCCCGTCAGTCACGTTGTAAATACGAACAGCCCAAGCAGCGGTTCTATGAATGCCGATTTCTGCGAAGCAGTCACAGGCGACTGAAGGGGTAAATTCGTCTGAGGCTAAAGCGACAATACCCTGCGGATCGGCTACCTCTGTGTTGAGTGGGTATGTTGTCCAAGCCGCCGCCGTGGGGGTGCCGCCATTTGTTCCGCTTGGCTGCTGATACTCAAGAATAGCCAACGAACCGGCAAGAATACGCAGGTCTGCAACATCAGTCGTGTTTCTCGAAATGTCGTTCAGAACCTCAGCCGCCTGCAACTGCGCCGCATCAATCACTTGATGATAGGCGACAATGACCGGCAGGAAAGCAACGTTCTTGGGGCGGGTTTCGTCAGCCGTTCGAGGCGTTCCGTTCACACCATCGCTGATGGCGTCCTGTACCTTCGTAGTGAATTGGTAGTCGTGTGGAAGAGTGTCGTTTGCATTCTCACACGGAGTAGTAGATCCGGACTGCGAAGAGTAATTTGCCTCGTACCGGTGCCAGTGGCCCTGAAAAGCGTCATCCTGATAAGAACCCACATCACGTCCAGATCCGAAGGACCGAATGAACAGGTCCCGCAGGTCCGGCAGGGTGAACGTGGTTGATCCATCGCCCGGACCAAATTGTCCAACCCCTTTAGCCGCTTCAGTGGCAGCCAAATTCCCCGAGGCCTGAACCCATGCCCAAAGATCCGGATAAGCAGCGCGTGTGATGGCCTGACCGGTCAACGCAAGAGTACCTGCCGGGGCGGTTGTTCCTGCCACCCAGAGAACCGTTCCGATGGGCATACGGCCGAGCCCAAGCTCTTGCTGTGCGTCGTCTACGTATTGGACCGCTTCATCTCTTGCGTCTTCAGCCCCCTGCCGCGCCGTCTGCGCGTCCGTTCTGGCCGTCTGCGCCTGGTCGCGGGCTTGACCCGCAGAGACCGCCGCATCGGACGCAACTCCAGCGGCCGTTTGAGCAGCCTCCTGGGCCTGCCCGGAAGCCGTAACGGCCGAGGAGATGGCCGCGCTGTCGATCAGGGCAGGCACGAGGCCGTCGCCCTGCCGGATAAAGCCCTCGCCGTCCTTCAGGTCTGGGACCTCAAGATTTGGCAGCGCTCCGGCAAGGCTGGGAGAAACGGACAGGGACCGCTGAACCTCTCCGGCAATCGCCTGCACCTGCAAGGCCGTCCGGTCCATAGACCTTTGCAAAACATCGGGATCGATTTCCCCGCCTTCCAGCGTTTGAGGCTGATCATAGGCACTTACCAGAACAACAGTCAGGCGCTCGCCGCTGCCACAATCGGCTGCAGTGAAATGCAGAGTTCCCGTCCCATAGTCGCCGCCAGTAAACGACCAGCTTCCCGGCGATTGCTGATAGGTCCATTCAGTGTCGGCCCCGAGCGCATCCGTGTGGATCACCTTCAAGTCGTTCTGATCGATGAATTGAAACGGGATCGCGACCGTTTCCGTCACCCCGTCGCCGGAGATCTGGAAGCGGGTTTCCGTCAAGGCTGCGATTGTCATCGAGCCCTCCTGTGAAGTTGCAGCGCCAAGGCGCCTGTTTGAGGAAGATCTGCATCGCCCTCACCGCGCTGAGAACCGCATCTGCGGTCAGGCGGCGAGCCGGGCGTCACAGTTTAAAAGGCGCTTGAGAAGCCCCTGCGGCCGTTTTGCTCTTGCGGCCAGCAGGTTTCTCCTTTGAGGAATTGTCCAGGCTCGCGGACCTTGTTCCAAAACGCGCGATCACCCTGTGTTCTGCAGAGCGCCCGGACGTTCTTTGAGCATGAAAGTCGCGGAAAGCCACCTGCCGTTCCTTGCGCAGTTTCGGTTGATTGCCTTGCGCGAACCGCTTGGCAATCTCGTCCGGTGTCAAACCGAACCGGCGTTTCAAAACCTCCTGTTTGGTGTGAAACGACCGCAAAGGCTGCTCCTCTTCCAGACCAAGCATGGCACGCCCGCCAGACCGGGCCAGGGCGGAAACGGTGGTGAGCGCCTGCGCGATCTCCGCCTCCCTGGGGCTGGTCAGGGCCGTCGCAACCCGCCGGGCATAGGCGGCCGGCAGAACCCCTTTCTGCTGGACGATGCCGAGTGCCAAAGCGGCCGGATCCGAACCGGTTTTTTCCAGATAGGCAAAGGCAAGATCGGCCCGGTCCCGGTCCTCCTGCTTGAGCGGATCCGCCCGGCCGTTGGACGCAGCCCAACCGGCCGCCACAAGATTGTCCGCGTGGGTTCGCAAATCCCTGCGATAATGATCGTAAAGCTGAAGTTTTGCCTCTGGTCCAAGTTTCGGGTTTTCATCGATTTCGGCCGACCGGAACTGGCCATCGGCTGCATCGATCCGTGCAGCGATCCGCTCTGCCTCGGCGATGCTGTCTGCGGCCTTTTTCTGCAAGGCCTGCTCCAGAAGACGGTTCCGGCTTTCGGGCGGCAGCACACCGGCACGGGCCGCAAACTCACGGACCGAAAGCCCCCCATCCCCGGCAACAGCCTGCTTTGAGCCAGACGCTGCACTGTCCCCATGGGCAGATGCTGCGCCAGGCTCCGCAGAAAGACCCTCGATCTGGACCTCCAGCGGCTGACGCGCCACCCAGGTCTCCGTCAGGGCCTGGGCGGCTTCAAGCTCCACCTCATCACGCACCCGGCCTGGCAGAGGCACCTGGTCGACAAGATCCTTAAAATGCGCAAACGCCCGGTCAATCCGCTGCGGAATGGCCTCTACGTCCTCCACCGCCTGATCCCGGGAGGCGGCCAGCCCTTGCAGAAAATGGTCCCGGTCTGCAGCCTCCTCCACCGCCGCGACATCATAGAGCAGGTCATCTTGCCGCCGGTCCAGTTCCTTGTTGAACACCGCCTTTTGATCGTCCGGCATGCCGGCCGACATCTTGCGGCTGGTGTCCGCCATGAAGCGCAGCATCTCTTCGCTCAGACCGGAAGCAGGAACCCTCGACTGATTTTTTGCCGCCCTGGCCCTGGTGCGCACCCCTTGCACAACTTGCCCGGCCTTTTGGGCCGCATCGAATTTTATGCGTTTTTGGACACGATCCTCCGCCAAGGATGCCTGTTTATTGGCGTTCGCCGCTTTCTCTTCTTTGACCTTGGCTTGCCTGTTTTTCTTGAGAATTGCGGCGCCGGTTTCCACCAGTTTGGAGACGTCTTGCAAAGATGTCTCAACGGTATCGCCAAGGTCTTTGATTTGAGCACCCACAGCCGTATCTGCCACGACTTGCGGTGTTGCAACGCCGGGCAGCTGGGAGGTGCCAGTGAATTTCAGCAATCGCGTCATGTTCGATCCGTTTGAAAAATAGAAGAACTAGTTTGAAACCTGAAACGGTTTCATCTTGCCCGAACGGTGCTATCCCGCCATCTGGTAGGCCGTATTGCCCAGTGTAGTCAGAGAACTGGTTGCCCCGCCAAGAATGGCGCCAAAGGCGCCGATGCGCCCCGCCTTGCGTTGGGAAGCGGCCCGTTCCCGGGCCGTATTGGCCTCAAAGGTCAGATTGTCCCGCTGCCCCTCCACCCGGTATCGGATGGCCTCAATATTCTGGGCGGTTTCATAGGCATTGTCATCGGCGACATCGCTCAGCGACCCGGTTTCAGACAGACCGCGCTCAGCACCCGCAGCCCGGTTGAACCCCATGATCTTCTGATATTGTTCCAGCGTCCGTTTCCGCTCAAACGAGCCTTGGGTCTGGTTGACCGCCTTCTGTCTTTCCGCGAGCTCCGCCTTCCGCTCCTCTGCCTTCGCCTGGGCTTCCGCCTCCTGCTGAATACCTTGCGCCCGGACCAAGCCGCCAACCGTCGTGGAAGCCGCTGAAAGCCCGGTCGCAATGAGCGTGATAGTTGCTGGTTCACACATGTTTATGGCTCCACATCTCGTCCAAAATTAACCGACAGGATCGTGCAAGGCTTGCCGCCGGAGGCTTCCAGAACAAGCTGGCCGCCTTCCTCCCAGCGGGTTTCCACCGGCTGACCAAGCGCCCCACTATGCAGCGGGGCAGGCTCGCCGTAAGCGTCCCCGGCCTCGTAATAGATCAGCTCGTCCAGATAAGTTTCGTCTGACCCCACCCGCAAAGACCCGGTTTCAAAGACGGCCACCTTGCAATCGTCAATCCGCATTTTCCGGCCCATGGCGGACCCGTCCTGGGCATTGACCGGATAGGGCAAGGTCTTGGCCCGCGCCGCCGCATCCAGCCCGATCAGGATCCTGGCAGCCGTCCGGCCGCTCGGCAGGCTCACCGAGCCCCCGGACACCACGGCCGGATAGTCCGTGCCGTCGGCGTAAAGAACAACAGCCTCCCCTTCCAGATGGGCGAGACCGGACACGGTGTTGGCAGGCGGGCCGCTGTAAAGCGCCGCGCTGTCCAGATGCCAGGCCTCTTCGATCCGGCCGCTCAGAAACGGGCTCTGCATGACTTCGATATAGCGCCGGGTCTCGCCGTTGATGGTCCGCCGGACAATCATCCAGACCGTGTCTGACGAACCGCCGCTGAGATCCGCCATACATTCCACGGCCCCGCCCAGATCATGGCGGTGCATACCGTAGACCTGCTGCTGGCGCTCATAGGTAAACCCGATCACGGCCCCGGTCGTGTCCCAGGCCCAGATGATACTGTCCGGATATTGCTGATAGCAGGCGCCCGACATACCGTTGCGGAAAAGATGCGACTGCACTTCACTCACCGATTGGGAGATCCGGCCATCTGCACTCAGATCATAGGCCATTTCCCGCATGTCCGTGCCATAGGGACCGAAATAGAGCAGCACCGACCCCACCTTGATCGGCGGAATGCCATTTGCTCCGAAATTGGTTTCCGGGGTCTGGTTCACATTTTCCGGGCCATAGGGGTCCTGGGCCGTTGCCTTGCCGAGCGAGCGCACCGCGCGGGTTGTGCCAATGATCAGGTCATTGTCATCCACCAGCCACTGAATGCGGTTCACCTGGCCGGACAAGATGCCCGCTGTCACCGCGTCCGAGGCCTGCAGCACATGGGACACAGCAAAATTGTTGAAATCCTCTGTCTGGCTCTCCCAGACCTTTTGCGGCTCCGTATCGGTTCCGGCAAAGGCCAGCCGGTTTTTGTGCCAGCCAATGGTCTGCGGCCAGCCGGTTGTCTTGGACCAGGACCCCAAACGCCAGATCGTCGTGGCATCCGTGTTGGGCAGGGTCTGGCCATAGACCTGAACCTTGACCCCGGTGGCGGACACCACCTCGGTGATCTTCAGCCAGCGCCAGAACCCGTCGCCCCCCCGGAACCGGATCTGCCGCCCGGCATCAGAGGCAAGGAACCCGGTCCCGCCGTTAATCCCGTCCACCACAGAGGCAGTCAGGTCAAAAGGCGTCTGGCTGGCGCCGGACTGGTGAAAGACAAGCTGCCCGATTGCCGAACTGTCTCCCAGCTTACCGCCGCCTTGCGTAAACTTCAGCCGGTAGTAGACATAGGCCGTTTCGTTGAAAAACGCATATTCCCGCCACTCATTGGAGGCCCAGGTGTCCTGCCCGTCCTGACTGTCCAAAATGGTCCATGTGGTGCCGTCGTTGGACCCTTCAATGTTCCATTGCCAGGGCATGTCATCATTCTGGCTGTTGTCATTCGGCGCCTGCAGCATATAGGCGTCGATCACCACTGCGGCGGGGAACTGGTAGCGGACCCAGCCTTCGGACCCGCCCGACAGCACGACCCTGCCCGGCGCGCGGTTGAAGACTTGCCAGGCCGAGCCACTGCCATTTGACGCGCTGACTGTGCCGCTTGGCGCCGTGTTTGATGTCATGTCCGGCACCGGATTGCCGGTTTCCGAGGGCTTCAGGCTGGATGGGCTGATATTGACATCCAGAAACGGGCCGTCCTCAAAGGCCATGGGGGCAATTGACCAGCTTGTTTCCCCCGAGCGGGTCAACGCCTGCGGCGCAACTCCACCGCCTGCGATAAACAGGGTATCCGTTGACTGGACGAATTTCAGATCGGGCAGAACAGACCGGGCATAGGGTGTTGCCACCTCCACGGTGCCAACCCGCCCCGCGCTGGTGAAGACCCGGAAATAGAAGTCCCCGAATTCCAGCATGTAATTTTGGCCGTTGCCGAATTCGAACGGGATCAGCCACGCCCCGGCCGCACTGTCCTTGACCTCGGCCAGAAACCGTGTGCCCCCCCGGCGCCTGAGGCCGCCGCGTTTCAGGGTGATGAAGTTCCGGCACTCGGCAAGCGAAGAGCGGAAGAACTCGAGATCGGTGCGATAAATCAGTTCCGGGTCGAGTTCCCCCCGGCTGAAAGTCGCTTGCAGGTTATAGCTCATCTTTGGGTAATGATATCCAGGTCAATCATCGGCAGGGCCGTGCCCTGGGCAGCGTCATAGCCGCCCGCCTTCTCAAGCGCGTCCAGGGCCGCCTGGCGCAGAGCTTCGGCCCGGCTGTTCTTGCCGGTGATCACATGGGCGCAAGCGGCGGCCAGAAACAGCGCAAATCCGTGTACGAACAACGGCGGAAACTCGCTTTCCCGGGTCACCCGGCGGATATAGCGCAAGGGAAAGGGCGGGGTCTGGTCCGTCAGGATCTTCTGCCCCACCACTTCAAGCCGGATGAGCTGCCCATCCGGCTTGCCGTCCACGGTTTGCTGGGGAACCCGCAGACAGTCGCTCGGCTTGCGGTATTGGTAGGTCCAGCGGAAGGGCGGCTGCACGGTCTCTGCGGGCAGCTGCACAAGGCTGGTGGCGAAGTCCCAGTCCTGCTGGGCCAGATAGGCATCCCGGTGCGCCGCATAGTGGTTCTTGAACCAGCGTGAGGCCACCGAGGAATAGTCAAAGGTGCGGATCGGCGCTTCTTTCAGATGCGCCAGCGCAAGATTTGCCACCTCCACGGCGGCATGAACGGTTCCGGACATGAAACAGGCCTTTTCAAAACATCAAACAGGGCCGGTTTCGGCCGCGTCCCTGGCGGGTTCGGAGAGCCCGGCCTCATAGGCTTCCAGCGCCGTCACCGCTTCGCTCTTGTTGCGGGCCTCAACCCCGGCAAAGTCAGCCGCCATGGCCTGAAGGGTCTTCCAGTGCTCCTTGCGCCAGCCCTTGGGCAGCGGGCCGGGGTGGGCGGCCCGCGCCGTTGCCCGCCAGATGCGGTTCCAGCTGGCCGACACAGCGTTGGACACCGCCTCCCGCCGCTGTGCATCCCGGCTCTGTTCTGTGCCGAACCGCTCTTCAAAGTCTTTTTCATGGCTGTCTTCCAGCTGCTGGAGATGCCGGAGCCGGCGCATGATGATCTCATCCATGTGACATTCCTTCCTGTTCGAGACGAAAAAGGGCGGCACTCCGGAGCGAGGCCACCCTTTCAAACCGTTTTGTCTTTTGCGTTGAAAGCTCTGAGGTCCTGCCAACCGCACTTAACAGGACCCCATCTGAGGTGCGGTTGCTATCAGGCTGCGGCAGACAGATCCGTTGAAACGTGCTTGGTACTAGCCGCCGCTTGTCAGATCCGCCCCGCTCTCCGGTTCAGGCCGCCGGGGCGGCACAGGGGCGCCCTTGGCCTGCACCTGCCTGTCTGCCCCGGCCACGGGTTTGCGTCTGGGCAACGCTGCCCTCACCGGCTGTCTGGTCTTTTTTGCGTCATCAGCCGCCTGTTTTGCCCGCTCACGCAGCTCGGGCAATTCCGCTGCATGCTGCAGGCGGGCCCGGGCCGCCTCGAAAGGCGTCATGCCGCTGGTGTCCGGCCAGGCAATGCCGTAGGCTTTTGCCAGCTTGCGGTCCTCACGCTCTTGCGCCGTGTGCCGCCGCTGCCGCGCACTGCCCACATCCGCTTGAAACGCCTCTGTCAGCTTGTGGCGGCGGCCGGTCTCATCCTCATAGAGCAGCGTCATGCGCGGGCCGTAGCCCGTCTCGTCCATAACCCCCTGGGCCCGGTCGGCAGCGGTCTGACCATTGGGTTCCACAAACCACTTGCGCGCGCGGATGCCCTCGCCTTTCAGCAGCTCTTCCGCCGCCTTGCGCACATAGCCATGGCCGTCCTCTTCCGCGTCCGGATATGTGGTCTCCACCGGGCCTTTCATCACCGTGCCGTCGTCGGCCGCAAAGGCCGAGGGCTGCCAGCTTTGCTGCAGTTCCTCAAAGGCGATTTCCTCGGCCATGCGGATATCTTCGGTCAGAAGGTAATTTTCCTCCACAAGTGCCTCATATTCGTCCAGCGCCTCGGCCTTTTCCTCCGGTGTGCGCCCCAGTTTGCGGACCCGGTCATAGGAGGTCTGGCGGGCCAGCCGGTCCCCCTTTCCATCTGCCCACGTCTTTTGGCCAGGCTCTGAACCGGCCTCTGATGCGGCATCCGGCACCAGCCTCTCCCCCTGGCTCAGGCCCGGCGGCAAAATGGCCTGTGACCCAGCCATCACCTCTTTCTGAGACAGGGGCACATCCCCCGGCAGCGCCAGGGAGCCGTCCAGATCCGGCGCCGCGAAGCCCGGGGCAACCAGCGGTGCCGGCGCGCTGAGCTCGGCCCTTTGCCAAAGCAGTGCCTCAAGTTCAGCCTGCGAGGCGCCCCGGGCCAGGGCTGCCTCCATGTCGCCATCCGTCTCGTCAAGGGCGGTGCGCAACTGGCCAATCACCTGAGCGGCCTCTTCATCACTGCCGCTGTTGCCAAGCACCCATCTGATGGCATCGCTCACCGCGCCGGTCAGCGCGTCCCGGCCATCCACATAGGCTTTGAAAACGGCCGAATTGGACACCTCATCCGCCAGCGCCGCCATCTGCTGGATGACTTCAATATGTGGAAAGGCATCACCGTAAACTTTCGCCACAGTCACAAGGTCATCGAAATTGCCCAGAATTTCCCAGGCCCGTTTCAACACGCCAACCGGTGTGAAGGAAATGGCAAGGTCAACCCCGGCTGCGGCGGCAAGGGCAATCAACTGGTCCTCGCTGAACCCGGCCAGCCCCAACTCCTGGGCTGCCTCGTCAAAGGAAACACCTTTTTCAGCCGCCACTGCCTGTGTCGTACTCACGACAGGCACGGCCAACAACCCAAGCATCGTGGTCGACGTTCCACTCCGGAGGATCGCCCGCCAGTTGCGCCCAATTCGTGCACGTCGTTCCTGTTCCGAGAGAGGATTTTTGTTTTGGCCTATTTTTTTAAGGGCTTCCGTTTCCCTGCGAATTTTGTTCTGATGCTTCAATTCAAGCGCATGGTCGTAATCTCTTGGAAAACTCAAAGTTCCCTGTTTGAGACCCTTCACATCACCATATTTATCGCCGCGCCAATAATCAGCTATGTTCTCGAATTGTTCTTTCGACAAATTTAAATCGGGGTCAACCGCCAACTCCCCCATCAGCTTTTTCATCGAGGTAAACGTGAAAGGCGTGTCGACAATTTTTTTGCCGCTGCCGCGAATCCTGTTGTCGTAAATATCTTTATCGCTGGAGATCACCTCGAACTCATAGTCCGGATGTTCGGCCATGACTTTACGGGCGCTCATATCCCAAAGTTCGTCGCCCCCCTTTGTCGTCAACCGTTTGTTGTTTGGATCGTATCTTGCCTTTTCGTCTTTCGTCACAGGGTCGGGCTCAAGAAGACGCCCGGCACGACGCTGCTTGTCAAGCCAGCCATTAAAAAGAACCCTGTTCTGTTTCTTTTTAAACCAAGACCCTTTTTTCAGCTCTGCCATAGCGTCCGGGCCAAACATAACCAGGTCGCCGCGGCGAAGGACGGCGTCCAGACCGGCCGTCCCTGTCTGATTAACAAGGATATCAATCTTGGCCGCATCCAGAAGGATGACTTTCTTTGTCATGCGCCTTCCTCCCGGTAGATGAAAGACGTGCCATAGTGTTTTCGTGAAAAGGCACTCGCCTCTGCGTAATCGAGTGACGTTAACTCTCCAGCCAACAGATCTATTGCGAGTTGTATTCCATAGGCTAAAGCGCTGTAACTAGATGGCAGCCCCGCCTTTAACCCGTGCCATCTGATGAACGTCTTTCGCGTCTCCGCAGCATCCACCGGTTGCAGGTCCCAATATTCATCATCGTCGCAGCTCAAATCCGGACGCGTCTCCAGAAAAGCCTGAAAATAGGCGTCCCCTTCTTTGCTTTGCGCAAACGCTTCCAGCTCGTCCCGCCAGCCGGTGAGATCGTCAAAAACCGCCATCTCGTTTGTCCTGTTGTTTCTCTTAGCGCACGCCGCGTTTACTTAGATGCAGACTGTTTCAGATTTCGCGTTCGAGGCGCAGTCGAGAGACAGGGAAATCTGAAGCCGTTTAGGGCGTGTCGCGTTCAAATGGTTTCAACCCGTTTTGTCTTTTGCGTTGAAATCTCTGATTTCAGGCAGCGAAAGGCAAACCCGATTAATCGCGACACGCTATAAACGCGATTTGCCGCAAAAGAGGTTCATGAATTGTTCCGCGCCGCTAAAGCCGACGATTTAGATGACCAGGACATCCCCCCTGGAAACGTCCAGAAGAAAAATCTCCCTCATGCGCCGTCTTCACTATAAATAAAGGATATTCCAAAATTTTCTTTCGCATAATTTTTCGCTGCTTCATATTCCAGAGACTCCAATTCTCCAGATGTAAAAGCAAATGCTAAATCTTCAGCATAGTTCAACCTCAAATAGTCATATGTAATATTTGACTTAAACGCATACCATCTCCTAAATTTGTTCCGGGTCTCCGCAGCTTGCACCGGATTCAGGTCCCAATATTCATCATCTTCACTGCTCAAATCCGGACGCGTCTCCAGAAAAGCACGGAACTCCACTTCCTGCCTGACAGCCTCGCGCAGCTCGTCATGTTTCAGCAGAAGTCTTGCCAGATCCAGAACGGCATCGAAAGTAAGCTTTTTGGTCTTCCCCACCGTCTCACCCCGAAAATAGGCGCGCCCTTCTTTGCTTTGCGCAAACGCTTCCAGCTCGTCCCGCCAGCCTGTGATATTCTCAAAATCCGCCATGTCGTTTGTCCTGCTATTTCTCTTCGAGCGCGCCGCGTTTACTTGAAGTCAGAATGTTTCAGATTTCACGTTCGAGGCGCAGCCGAGAGACAGGGAAATCTGAAGCCGTTTAGGGCGTGTCGCGTTCAAATGGTTTCAACCCGTTTTGTCTTTTGCGTTGAAATCTCTGATTTCAGGCAGCGAAAGGCAAACCCGATTAATCGCGACACGCTATAAACGCGATTTGCTGCAAAGGGTGTTCATGAATTGTTCCAACCCGCTGACGCCGCCGATTTAAATGACCAGGACATCACTCTTGGAAACGTCCAGAAGAACAATCTTCGTCATGCGTCGTCTTCACTGTAAATAAAGGCTTTCCTAAAATTTTCTTTCGCATAATTTTTCGCTGCTTCATATTCCAGAGACTCCAATTCTCCGGACACAAAAGCAAACGCTAGGTCTTCAGCATAATACAACGCCATATAATCAAATGGAATATTTGACTTAAACGCATACCATCTCATAAATTTGCCCCGGGTCTCCACAGCATCCACCGGATTCAGGTCCCAATATTCATCATCATCGTCGCTCAAATCCGGACGCGTCTCCAGAAAAGCCCGGAACTCCACTTCCT